>JAZDLE010000040.1:0-33430 GCA_043802315.1 Nitrospirota bacterium | reverse complement strand
AGGTTGCGTGTTTTTAAATTATTTTTAATTCACTTTTTTGTTACTTTTAAACGCAGGCTAAAGCCTGCGGCTACAAGGATTATAATTGACCCTTGCGTAATTTGAGGTTAATATTCTCATTGGACTATCGGCAAAAGAAGCCGCTCAAACTGTTATGAACCATTGGCTCACAAAGAAACATCAAAATATTTCACCCTCCCCTCTATCCCCTCCTCTCCTCGGCGAGTCGCCCGAGGCGACCATCAAGGGAGGGGAGACAAAAGGGAGACCTCACATTACTTCCCTCTCCCCGTGTGGGAGAGGGTTAGGGTGAGGGGTATTTTCGGGACAAATACTATATCCTGCCCTTTAGGGATACTTACCGGTATGCGTGATTATAGAACTTTTAAAGGGATTATGATAAATTAAATCAAATAGAGTGGGGATTTTATAAATGCTCAAGCAGAAGGAAAAATACATTGTTGCTGTTGTAGGGGCGACTGGAGCTGTTGGTAACGAGATGATAACAACGCTCGAGGAAAGAGACTTTCCCGTAAAAAGTCTCAGGCTCTTTGCATCAGAACGCTCTGAAGGGAAGATTCTGAAGTTCAGAAACAGGGAGATCCCTGTTGAAACCCTGGGAGAGAATTCCTTTGAAGGTATTGACATTGCCCTTTTCTCGGCAGGTGCAGATAGGGCAAAGATATGGGCACCAGTGGCTGTCAGGTCAGGCTGTGTCGTGATTGACAATTCGAGCCAGTGGAGAATGGATCCAGAGGTTCCACTCGTTGTACCAGAGGTTAACCCCGATGACCTGAAATGGCACAAAGGCATCATAGCGAACCCGAACTGCTCCACAATACAGATGGTGGTTGTATTGAAGCCAATACATGATGTGGCAAAGATAAAAAGGGTTGTCGTAACGACCTTTCAGTCTGTCTCAGGGACTGGTCAGAAGGCTGTGGATGAGCTATTGCAGCAGACAACGGATTTACTCAATTTCAGAGAGGTCACATGTAATGTCTATCCCTATCAGATAGCATTTAATGTCCTTCCCCATATAGATAAGTTTCTTGAGAACGACTATACAAAGGAAGAGATGAAGATGGTGAACGAAACGAGAAAGATCTTGGGGGATGACTCAATCAGGATAACAGCGACAACGGTGAGGGTACCTGTATTCAGAGGCCATTCAGAGAGTGTGAATATAGAGACGGAGAAAAAACTTACCGCTAATGAGGTGAGGGCGATTCTTTCAAAGGCCCCAGGTATTGTTGTCTTCGATGCACCTCATAAGAATATCTATCCCCTTCCTGTCGATGTAGCTGGCAAGGATGAGACCTATGTTGGAAGGATAAGAGAGGATGAATCTATAGAGAAAGGTATCAACCTGTGGATAGTTGCAGACAATCTCAGGAAAGGGGCTGCCCTGAATGCAGTGCAGATAGCGGAAAAGCTGATTGAGATGGTCTAAAGGTTAATGACCAGGTTACGGTAACGTCCCGAAGGCTACGAGGCCCGTATCGGTACCGATTATAGGTAACGTCCTTTACGAATAACTTAACCGACAAACGAAACGGGCATCGTGACCGTCAGACGAATACCTTATTACATAAATATAGCCCATGCAAAGTGTTGACTATATCATTCATGCTGATTATGTTCTTCCGATAGATGAAAGTCTTACCGTTATTAAGGACGGTGCAATTGCTGTAAAAGGCACCAAGATACTCAAGGTCGGAACCTCACAAGAAATTTTCCAAAAATATACTGCAAGGAACATAATCAATGGAAAAGGAAAGATCGTCTTTCCCGGGTTCATCAATACCCATACCCATGCAGCAATGGTCTTTTTCAGGGGCATTGCTGATGACCTGCCCTTAAAGGAATGGCTGGAGGAACATATATGGCCGGCAGAGAATCAATGGCTCAGTCCTGAATTTATCTCAGATGCGATTGAGCTTGCCTGTCTCGAGATGCTCAAGGGTGGGGTCACGACATATAACGACATGTACTTTTACGAGGATGCAGCGGGAGAGACTACAAAGAGGATAGGGATGAGAGCCGTCCTCGGTGTTGGTCTTCTTGATTTCCCGACGAAATCCGCCAGTACTACCGAAGAGTACTTTGCCAATGCAGAGTCCTTTATCAAAGGCTGGAAAGGTGATAACTTGATAACTCCCTGCATCGCTCCACACGCACTCTACAGCTGCGGCCCTGATACATTGAGGAGGGCGAGGCGTGTTGCTGATACCTACGATATCCCTATTCATATACATCTTTCCGAAACGAAGTGGGAAGTAGAGGAGATCAGGGACCGGTTTGGGATGAGCCCTGTGGAATACCTTGAGAGCCTCGGTTTTCTCGATGAGAGGGTTCTTGCTGCTCATTGTGTCTGGTTAACGGATCATGAGATAGAAATCCTTGCTAAAAAGAAAGTTGGTGTATCTCACTGTATAGAGAGTAATCTCAAGCTTGCTTCAGGTATCGCCCCTGTGGTCCGGATGTTGATGAGCGGGGTAAAGGTTACCTTTGGCACAGATGGAGCTGCGAGCAATAACGATTTGAATATCATGAGTGAGATGTCTACAGCAGCAAAGCTTCACAAGGCTGTATCGGAAGACCCCACTGCCCTTGATGCGAAAACAGCCCTTCTCATGGCTACGAGATGGGGGGCCGAGGTTCTGGGTTTGGGAGCTATCACTGGAAGCATTGAAAAAGGCAAGGCTGCAGACCTTGTCATGGCTAATCTCAATAAACCCCATCTCACACCGATGTACAATGCTTACTCTCACATAGTCTATTCAATGAGACCTTCTGATGTGGAGATGGTAATGGTCGACGGAAAGATAGTCGTCAACGACGGAAAACTTATGACAGCCGACGAGTCAGAAATTCTCTCTAAGGCCAAAAAGTGGTGTGAGAAGATAAGCGGTTGTGAGCATTGATTGTCCTTAAGTCTTCTTAATCTCGAAGACCTTCTCCCTTGCTGTCTGACCCTTCAATAAAATCACCTCAGATTTTGGAACATTAAAATACTCAGCCACTACCCTTATCACTGCCTGGTTTGCCTTCCCTTCCTGAGGCTTCTCCTTCACCCATACAATAAAATCCTTCTCTCCTACCTTTTCGATCTTTTCCTGCTTCGCATTCGGCTTAACCGTAACAGAGATTTTCATAAAGAAAATCTACATCTCTCTTCTTCCCTCAAGGGCTTTACCGAGTGTCACCTCATCCGCAAACTCGATATCTCCACCCATGGGTAGGCCATAGGCAATCCGCGTGACTTTAACATCAAAGGGTTTCAGGAGTTCTCTGATATACTGGGCAGTCATCTCGCCCTTGGTATTCGGATTTGTTGCAAGGATAACCTCTTTTATTTCATCTTTCTTGATCCTCTCGATGAGTTCCTTTATCTTCAGCTTATCAGGGGTCATGTTGTCTATTGGAGAGAGCGCACCAAGAAGCACATGGTAAAGACCTTTAAATCTATCCGTCCTCTCAATAACGAGGATATTGCTCGGTTCCTCTACGACACAGATTTTCCTTCTGTCTCTTGAGTTGTTACTACATATACTGCAAACCTCATTCTCTGTAATATTGAAACACTCACTACAGAATCGCGCCTTATCCTTTACCTCATTTATTGCCCTCGCTATGCCCTTTGCGTCTACCTCGGGCATCGAGAGTATGAAGAATGCAAGCCTCTGTGCGGTTTTTCTCCCTATGCCGGGAAGCTTCATGAGCTCAGTAATCAGATTCTCTATAATTCCTTGGGCCATAAAGTTCGTAATACGTGAAGTGTGATGCGTGACGAGTTGAAGACATACCAATTACTCATGACGCATTAAAGATTACGCTTGTTATTTTCCAAAAATATTTCCCAGCCCCCCGAGTCCCGGAAGCTGTAGTCCCCCTGTCAATTTTGCCATTTCGCTGTTGACCATCTCATGAGCACGCCGTAAAGCCTCATTTGCTGCTGCAATGATGAGGTCCTGGAGCATTTCAACGTCATCAGGATTCACAACGTCTTTCTCTATCTTCAGAGATACGAGTTCACCTGCACCGCTTGCAACGGCAGTGACCATGCCGCCCCCTGCTGTCGCTTCAACGGTCTTTGTCTTTGCCTCTTCTTGCATTCTCATCATTTCGGCCTGAAGCTTCTGGGCCTCACGCATTATGTTTCCGAACATCTTTTTTGACATCTCATCCTCCCGTATTCTGCCCTCTCTGCTCTGTTATCGGAATTACATCTGCAATCCTTCCCTCAAAGAGTTCAAGGGCCTCTTTAATAACTGGCTCTCCCATCACCTTTTCCCTCAGGTCTTTTTTGGTTATTCTCTTTTCTTTTACTGTCTCTATCGTTACCGTGACCTTTGTACCGATTTCTTCAGAGAAGATCTTTTCTATCACTTCTAAATTTTGCCCAATAGAGTCAGCAAAGAGCGAGTCACCGCCATTCAGAATGATCTTCAGCTCATCTCCAGAAAGTTTAAACTCTGCCCTTGATAGCTTAGAGGCAAGGGGTGTGTCCATCTTTTTGACAGCCTTTTCCCAGAAACCCTCTGCTTCGACTTCAGCGGAAACTTTCTTTCTGTCACCCTGAACCTTGCCCTGAATCAAGTTCAGGGTCTCATTGGATGCTGAAATCGTAGACCCTGAATCCCCTAAACCAGGTTCAGGGGATTCAGGGATGGGTTCAGAGGGCATAGATTTTTTGATCTCAGGCAACGACTCTTTTGTGTATGACTCTATCTTTTCCAGAATTTCTTTCAGGGGTCTCATACTGCTCAAGAAACTTGCTTTGATGAGAGACATCTCAAGGGCAAGCCGTGGTGCTGATGCATTTCTCACATCTATCTCTGCCTTCAGTATCTCTGAGAGGAGAAGGGTAAGCTGGTCTTCAGATGTTCTGCCCATTATATTTTTAATCACATCCAGCTCTTCTTTCCCTAAATCGAGCACCTCCTCTGGCCTCTTTATGACACTCGCGACAAGCAGATCTCTGAAGAACTGGACGAGCTCTTTTACAAAGGATTTGATATCGGTGCCTTGTTCAACGAGTTCTCCTATAATCTTCAATATTTCCTCTCTCTTCCCCTCAATGAGTGCCACTGAAATCTGAGAAAGGAGTCCAAAGTCTGTTATCCCGAGTAAGTCTTTGACATCAGGCTCCTTTATGTCAGATGAGAAGGATGAGAGCTGATCCAGGATTGTGAGTGAATCCCGGAGGCTTCCATCAGCAGCCCTCGCAATCAATTCCAGCGCAGGGCCAGAGATGTTTATATTCTCGGCAAGGGATATCTTTTTCAGTCTTTCCTTTATCTCCTGGCTGGGTATTCTCCTGAAGGGAAAATGTTGACAGCGGGAAAGTACCGTTGAAGGAATCTTTTTCGGAGCTGTTGTAGCAAGGACAAAAACAACATGAGGTGGTGGCTCTTCGAGGGTTTTCAGGAGGGCATTAAATGCAGCATCCGAGAGCATATGAGATTCGTCGATGATATAGACTTTGTATCTTCCTCCTGAGGGTACATATTTGACTCTCTCCCTGAGGTCTCTGATGTCATTGACGCTGTTGTTCGATGCACCGTCTATCTCCATCACATCAATAGAGGAACCATCTGTCACTGATATACATGATGCACACATGCCACACGGGTCAGATGTCGGACCATTTTTGCAGTTCAGCGCCTTTGCGAGTATCCTTGCTGTTGAGGTTTTCCCTACACCTCTCGGGCCAGAGAAGAGATAGGCATGTGCAACCTTTCCTTGATCTATCGAATTTTTAAGGATTCGGATGATGGGTTCCTGTCCGATGAGGTCATTAAACCCCTGAGGTCTCCACTTCCTTGCCAGTACTAAATAGCTCATAGATTTTTTGTTTTCCCAATTAATTGGTAATAAAGGTTCAAGGGTCCAGGATTCAAGTGATAAATTTTTCGCTTGAACCCTTGAACACTCGAATCCTCGAGTCCCGAATTGTTATCTTTTTGGCAGCCAGGAAAAAACCTCCTATGTCACACAGATAAAATGCTTACCGCTGCTTCCTTCCGGATCTGACGGGGTTCACACCCATCTGTTGCATAGTGCCCTTTCCTGACTGCGCAAAACAGTGATTAGTAATCAGTATTAGTCTTTATAAATCTAAGTGCTGTTACTAACAAGTTCATTGGTAAAACCACATTTAGTCAGCCATTCTGTCATTCTGGCTTGTCCAGAATCCTTCTTCTTTCAGAAAGATTCCCGACAAGCGGGAATGACAATCATGAGACATTACTATGAATTCCTTAGTAACTAAACTATTTACTGTTCACCTTTCACTATCGTTCAGTGGCGGAGAGAGAGGGATTTGAACCCTCGGTGAGGTTTTTAAGACCCCACACACGATTTCCAGTCGTGCTCCTTCAGCCTCTCGGACATCTCTCCACAATCTCTTAAATGTCTTAAGCCCTATATGTAAAAAGGCGACGGATTTTATCTGATTACGATTAGATTAATGAAAAGATAGATATAAAATCAAGGATGCGAATCCGAGAGCCTTTTCCTCAAAAGTTCATTGACCATCTGAGGGTTTGCTTTGCCTTTTGTCAGTTTCATGACATGACCTACAAAGAACCCTAAGAGCTTCTCTTCGCCTGCTTTATACCGTGCAACTTCTTTTGGATTCTTTGCAATTACATCGTCAATAATCTTTTCAATTTCACCTGCGTTGCTTATCTGCACGAGGCCCTTTTCTTTTACGATAGATTCTGCATCCCTGCCGGTCTTATACATTTCTTCAAAGACTGTCTTTGCTATCTTACCGCTGATAGTACCCTTGTCTATAAGCTTGAGCATGTCAGCGAGCTGTTTTGGTTTCAATGGACACCCTTCGATCGATTTATCCTCTTCTTTTAACAGTCTCATCAACTCAACCATAATCCAGTTTGAGACTGCCTTAGGCTGTCCTCCAAGCCGAACTGCCTCCTCATACCAATCAGCAAGAGGCCTTTCTGATGTAAGCAGGCCAGCGTCATATTCAGGAAGTCCGTATTCAGAGACAAACCGTTCTCTCTTCGTATCAGGTAGCTCCGGAAGAGATTCCCTGATATCATCAATCCATCTCTGGGCAACGATTATGGGAACAAGGTCTGGTTCAGGGAAATACCGGTAGTCATGGGCTTCTTCTTTGGTCCGCATGGATTCTGTTATCCCTCTTTCCGAGTTCCAGAGCCTTGTCTCCTGAACAATCTTTCCACTTTCTCTCAGTATCCTTGTCTGCCGTTCTATCTCGTATTCAAAGGCCTTTTCAACAAATTTGAAAGAATTAAGATTCTTAATCTCGGTCTTTACTCCGAACTCCTGCTCTCCAGCGGGTCTCAAAGATACATTTGCATCGCATCTCAGCGAGCCCTGCTCCATGTTCCCATCACAGACTTCAAGATATCGGAGAATCGCTCTCAGCTTTTTCATATACTCGATAGCTTCCTTTGGGCTTCTCATATCAGGCTCAGAGACTATTTCCATGAGAGGTACCCCGGCTCTGTTTAAATCCACAAAGCTGTAATTGCCTCCGCCTAAGGCGGAGGACTCGTGGATATTTTTCCCTGCATCTTCTTCCATGTGGATTCTGGTAATACCGATCTTCTTTATTTCTCCATCAACGACAATTTCTACATATCCATGCTCGCATATCGGAAGATCATACTGGCTTATCTGGTAACCCTTTGGAAGGTCTGGGTAAAAGTAATTTTTCCGTGCAAATCGGCTGTAGGAAGAAATCGTACAGTTCATTGCATGCCCTGTTTTTATAGCAAACTCAAGAGCCTTTTTATTTAAAACAGGTAACACTCCGGGCATGCCGATACATACAGGGCATGTCTGGGTATTCGGCTCCGAGCCGAATTTTGTTGAGCACCTACAGAATATCTTTGTCTCCGTAAGCATTTGGGCATGGACCTCAAGACCGATAACGGTTTCGTATTTCATAAGGCAGGTCTCTTCTTATGCCACTCTGTCGCCTGCTCATAGGCATATGCGACCTTCAGAAGAGATTCCTCATCGAAATGCCTCCCGATCAGCTGTAACCCAACGGGTAAATTATTTGCTGTAAATCCGCACGGTATAGAAATCCCAGGCACCCCGGCAAGATTAACAGAAATCGTGAATATGTCGGACAGATACATTTGGAGAGGGTCTGCAATTTTCTCCCCCAACTTGAATGCTGCAGTTGGGTATGTGGGTGTGACAATAATATCCACTTGCTGAAAGGCCTTTTCGAAATCCTGTTTTATGAGTGTCCTTACCTGCTGAGCCTTTTTATAGTAAGCCTCATAGTATCCTGATGAGAGGGCATACGTGCCAAGCATGATTCTTCTTTTCACCTCTGCGCCAAATCCCTGGGCCCTTGTATTCATATACATATCCATTAAATCCTTGCCCTCTGCCCTGAATCCGTATTTTACTCCATCATATCGCGCAAGGTTAGAAGAAGCCTCTGATGTAGCAAGAATATAATATGTTGCAACGGCATAGCCTGTATGCGGCAGAGATATCTCAAGAGGAATTGCACCGAGGGCTTCAAGTTTCTTGATTGCATCTTTAACGAGGACCTCGACTTCCCTTTCTATTCCCTCAATAAAGTATTCCTTTGGCACTCCTAATTTCAGTCCTTTCATGTCTCTACCGAGGGCTGCTGTGAAATCAGGCACGGGCAGAGGTGCTGATGTAGAGTCAAGGGGGTCATGGCCTGAAATGATATTCATTACTAGTGCAGCATCTCTCACATTCTTTGTGATAGGTCCTACCTGGTCAAGGGATGATGCAAAGGCAACGAGACCATATCGTGATACCCTGCCATACGTTGGCTTTAATCCGACAACTCCACAGAAAGCTGCAGGTTGCCTTATGGAGCCCCCTGTGTCAGAGCCTAATGCTGCAATGCATTCATCTGCAGCAACTGCTGCTGCAGAGCCTCCGCTTGAGCCACCTGGTATTCTCTCCAAATCCCAGGGATTTCTTGTGGCATGGAAGCCTGAGTTCTCTGTCGATGACCCCATTGCAAATTCATCCATGTTTGTCTTTCCGACAAGGATATACCCCTGCTCGATCAGCCTTGATGTAACAGTACTTTCATAGGGTGGTATGAAGTTGGATAGTATTTTTGATGAACAAGTTGTAAGGATCTCCTTTGTGCAGATATTGTCTTTGATGGCGAGGGGAACTCCGAGCAAGAATTCTGTCTCCCGAGTCTTTTCTTTGATCTTCCTCTGCACTTCGTCAGCCATCTTCAGGGCGTTGTCTTCTATTATGGTGACAAAGGCCTTTACTTTGTCCTCAACAGCATTTATCCTCCCATAGATAGATTTGATTAACTCCTTAACAGAGATCTCTTTTCTGTCGAGCAGGCCTCTGACCTCTGAAATCGTGAGACTATAAAGCTTCACTATTTCTCCTTTATCAGTTAGCTTAATTCTCTTAAGGTATTTTGAACTTGTTATTCCCTATAGTCTTGCTACAGGGAATAACATATACTTCCCTCCCCATTGATGGGGGAGGTTTACCCGCCTCTGGCGGCGCCGAAGGCGACCAGGGGTTAGGGTGGGGGTGATTATTCTATTGTTTCACCCTCCCCTCAATCCCCTCCTCTCCTCGGCTCTCCTCGGCGAGTCCGCCTGAGTGCGGACGAGTCGCCCGAGGCGACCGTCAAGGGAGGGGATATTAGATACCTTGCAACTTGCTGCAGGGAGTATTCATTGCATTCATTATGACACGGCATAATCAATATCTCAAGGGGCAGTTCTATTGACATAGGTAAGGAAATACATTATCTTAAAACAATCTATGAAAAACCATAAATATGGGAGATTCAAGGATCTCCTTTTCCTTATAAGTATCATTATTCCCCTTTTCAGCCTTATTACAGAAGGTGGTTCAATGCTCTATGCCAAGCAAAAACCTGGTGTGCCATCTCATAAAATTCAGGTGATTGCACAGGCTGATGAGGACGAGGATGAGGATGAGTCCGAGGTTCAGGCACCACCAGCAGTGACAAAGCCTCCTGAAGCTAAGGAAGAGGCTCCTATCAAACCAATACAACCGCCAGCAGAGACAAAACCCCCCGAGGTTAAAGTGGAGACCCCTATCAGGCCAATGCCTCCGCCTGCAGAGACACAACCACCTGAAGCTAAAGAAGAAGTCCCTGTCAAACCAATGCCACAGAAGGCTGAAAAGAAGCCATCCGCAGATGTAAGTTTCTTCTTCGATGATGCTGACGTTTATGAGGTAATCCATACGATCTTCGGTGAGGTGCTTAAAGTCAATTACATCGTTGATCCGAAGATAAAAGGGAGGGTCAATTTCAGGACGACTACACCTATCCCCAAGGATCAGGTGCTTCCTGTCATGGAGATCATCCTCAGACTGAATGGTATCGCTGTTGTTGAAGAACAGGGTCTCTACAGGATTATATCTATTGCTGATATCCCTAAGGAGCCGGCTCCCATACGTTTTGGGAGAGACCCTAACGCAGTTGAATTAAAGGGCGTTGCTATTGTTCAGGTGGTGCAGCTTAAATATACAAGCTCATCAGAGGTTCTGAAGATTCTTACGCCTTTGCTTTCACAGGGAGGTTCGATTCTCGATGTACCTCCAAGCTTTTTAATAATCGCGGATACGGATGCAAATGTAAAGAGGCTGCTTCAGGTTGTGGAGATCTTCGATGGTGAAAAGCTAAAGTTGGCTAAACCGCAAGTATTTGTATACGCTGTTCAAAACAGCAAGGCAAAGGATGTAGCCGCCATGCTTCAACAGATATTCCTTGGTGCAAAGCCCTCAGCAGCGGCACCGGTAAAACAACCAACGACAGCCACAAAGACAGCAACGCCAGCACCAAGCCCGCCTCAGCCCTCTGCAGAATCAGCAGGAGGAGAGGCCCTCGTTTCTGAGGTTACGAAGATATTTGCTGATGAGGTAACAAATTCCATCATAATCCTCGCTACACCCGAAGATTTTGCGACCATAGCAGGGGCAATAAAGAAGATTGATATTGTTCCGAGGCAGGTTATGATTGAAGCACTTCTTGTTCGAGTAGATCTGACTGACAACCTGAGTTTTGGGTTTGCATGGTCTTTAAAAACCGATGTTAACATTACGAACATAAAACCCTTTAACAATAATATCAATCTGGACAGCGAGATAAAGATCAACCCTGGGGGGTTAGACATAACAAAATTACCAGCAAAGGGTTTTACCTTCGTTGGAAAGGATCCAACAGGCACTGTCAGGGCAGTTATTACAGCCCTTGCTGAAGAATCAAGAGCCAAAATTCTGGCAGCCCCTCACATTCTTGTATCAGATAACAGGGAGGCAAGAATTCAGGTGGGATCACAGATTCCCCTGGCGACCTCAACAACAACTACTCCTACAACGGGGGAAGTAATATCTGGGAGTACAATTACTTCTTCTGTTCAGTATAAGGACATTGGAATCATACTTAAGGTAAAACCACAGGTTAATGAGAGTGGGTTGGTTTCTCTCGAAATATCTCAGGAGGTTTCCTCACTCGGAGAGAACGCAAAAATTGCTGGGCAAGATTTTTCATCTATAAACAAGACAGAGGCTACAACAAATCTCGTTGCACAAGATGGCGAGACAATAATTATCGGAGGACTTATAAGAGAAGATGTTACAAAGTCAAGATCAGGCATACCTTTTCTCAGCAAGATCCCCATCCTCGGCTATCTCTTTGGCGATACAACAGATAAAACCATAAGAGCAGAACTCATAATCCTCCTCACACCTCATGTTATGAGGAACATACAAGAGGCTAAGGATGTAACATCCGATTATATCAAGAGATTTACGAAAACTAAGAAAGAGATAAAGATAGAGGAATTTATAAAAGAAAAAGTAAGCAAAGAGGAAAAAGGTTCTCTTCCCGAGTCTCCTTCCCCATAAAATTCAGCTCTAATCCTAATTCTTACTGTAATGTTTTACTGAGGTCGATAGGGTGTTTTTTTCGGTTTTACTGCCTGATCCAATCTGGGAGTGGGCTGCGAAGGGGTTGGAGTTTTTTGTGCGCCAGGAACAGCCTGTACCTTGGAAGTAGGAGCAGGAGGAGGAGAAAGAGTGGGAGTAGAAACCACCTCTCTGTCTTTTTTTACACTGCTGTCTATAACTTTTACAATTAGTGTCTCTTCTCCCTTTACCATAACTACTTTATCGTGGTCTATCTCTTTCAATGTAAAACCACTCATGGTGTCGCCTTTTTTCAACGCTGTTTGCCTTTTGCCTCTTCCGGGTGTGGTGCGCGGAGACTTTTTGTCCTCTAAATAGGCAAAGCTCACATTATCTGTTATTAATGTCCCATAAAGGACGAACTCGGGCTTTGGCAGAGGCTGTTCCTCTTTTTTCTCCGGGGGTATCTTCCTTTCAGGATGAAATAAGTTCTGTTCAGCAATAATGGTATAGTCAGATGGGGATGGGGTCTGACTCTGGGCAAGCTCTTCCTCCGTAACAGTGGATACTTTCTTTGAGCTATCTGGGATATACTTAACTTTCACATTGAGGAGGGGAAAAACTACATAACTGGCCATTAAGATGATGGAAGCTATCAGAATAATATTGAGTAAACTTATGTTTCTTAACAGGCGGTTCAATTTTTGCATATTATCTTCCACCCGTAAGTGCTGATACATCCAATTTTACCATAAGTTCTCTCGGATCCCTGTAGTTTTTGACTCTTGTATCGAGTTCTTTTATAACGAGGTTGGGTGTCCTTGTTTCGATGGAGTAAAGAATTTCGCTGAGTGCCCTCGAATCTGGTATGGAAGCATCTACACTGACGCTAATAACCTTGAATTTACCAAGGTCTCCAGGTTTTCCGACCCTTTCGCTGGATATTGTTCCTCCCCTTCCGGTAACAGTGCTTTTCACGATTTCCTGCAACTGCGCTGCTGCAAGAGAAGGCGTTTGACCCTCAATGAGTTTTGAATCATCAGCTTTTCTTGTCTCTCTCAGAGAGGCAAGTTGCCCTTCCAGATGGGGTTTTTCTGAGATCAGGTTGATATATTTTTCGAGGGTTCTTGTCTTTATAGCCTGCTCTTCTTGGATAGTGGCTAACTCTGATCGAATCCTCAAATACCCATATTGATAGATAAGGAGCCCCATCAAAATGATCATGAAAGGTATAGAGACTATCAGTGTCTTAGTCTTCCTCATCTTCTTCTAACTCCTCTCCTGCAGCCTTTTTGGGAGTTTCTGTTTTCACACCCTCTATCTCCATCTTTATAATGAACCTGTCAGCATTTTGTCTTGCATCCCTGAATGTTGGGGATGCAAACTCAGCCTTGCCGAAATATTTAGATGCCTCAAGCTTTGGGAGAAGACCGGTGGCAGAGCTTGCATACCCTTCGATATCAACCGTTGTCTCCGTAATCCTCACCCTCGTCAGCCAGGTGGACTGGGGGAGAGTGGTTGTGAGCTCTCTGAGCACACTGAGAGCCATTGGCCTGTTTCCTTTGAAATTGTTTATTGTGGAGACCTCATTGTTTAAATTTTCTATGTCCTTTTTGAGAGTCTCAACCTTTTTCACCTCTTCCTTCCTCTGCAGTATCTGTCGGTCAATCTCTTCGAGCCTTTTCTTTTCAATTCGAAGAGGAGCAACCATGTAGAGAATCCACATAGCAAAGATTATGAGTATGAGTAGAGCTGTAAGGGCAAAAGGGATTTTCTGTTTTTCATACCGGCCCTTTTTCAGGAGGTCCAGTCCTTTTGCCTTTGGCCATAAGGATTCCAGGACCCCGCCGGTGGCAGCATAGGAAACTCCCTTCTGGGGTCCTGGAGGTTTGAGCTTTATATCTGTCTCATTCAGTATCTTAACAGGCTGGTTTATTTGAAGCTTTAGCAGTTCCTTAAAGGAAGGATCAGTATCCTTTAAAAGTACTATAATCTGGGGTGATCTGCCCTGTTTTTTAGCAGCATCCAAAAGGGACAGGATTTCTCCCGAAATTGTCTCTACCTTTGATTTCTTACTTTCCGCGGTGAAACCGCCAGTTGAGGTGCCGGTTATGAAACTATCAAGGAATAAAGCGCCTTCATATGCATTTTCATCTATCTCTACAAAGATAGAATCAGTTCCTTTATCAATATACCGACAGAGGGTACCTATACCTGAGAGATTGACTGTTACTCTGCTGACGTTAATATCCCTTTCCCTCAGGGCATCTATGTATTGCCGTATCAGATCTGCCTTCGCTGCCATAACTAATAAGGTGAGCTTCCCTGCATCGTCCTTCAGTATCCTAAAGTCGTAGAGTGCATCTTCCGGGTTGAAAGGGGTTAGCCTGTCTAACTCATAGGAGAGGACATTGGCGAGGTTTTCTTTAACCGTTGATGGAAACTCTGTGGTCTTAATAATAACCCATGCCTTTGGGATGCTCAGGGTCACCTCGGTTCCGGCTGCTCCAAGATCATTCATGGCTAAAGCCACAGAGGAAGCGAGGCCTTCTGGTTGGGGATATCTGTCTTCCTCAAAAGAGTATTTTCTGGAACCCTTGATTTTAATCTTTGATAAGAATCTTGAGCCAAACACAACAGACAAAGCACCCTTCTCAAGAGAGACACAGAGGGATTTTTTCGGTGAGATGATATCATCAGAAGGACTGAAGGTCAGCACCCTCCATGCAGGTCTCCCTATCCTCATCAGGTATGTTGCCGAAGTAGAGGCAAGGGTTGTTAATTTTTTAATAACGATCGTCCCTGTCATTGGTTTCTGTTTGCAGGACTTTTGTAATAGACATACCTGTAGTTATTATTCCCTTCAATGATAACAGTTGCCCTGATGTCGAAGCCAGCCTTTGCACTTCCCTTGTAACCAACAGCATCTATGGTGAATGTATAGGAGTCTCCAAAAGTAATATATGGTACACTTTCCCCGGGTATTCCCACATCCCCGGCCTTAATGTTGTCATGCTCCCTATAGCTTATAATTCCATCAGCAATCTCAGGGGTGATACCCGGAATTGCCATTAAAACCTCTTTTGGTGCTGCATTGACATTAATTTTGATCATCTTCGAATTTGAATTGACTGTTAAATAATCTATAATACCCTTCTTTTCCCCGTTCCCATAGAGAATCTCAGATGTCATTCCTTTCACCAGCAAGAGTTCCTCTACGGTGTCAAAATTTGCATCCTTTGCCTTGTAGGGGTTTGGCAGAGACATATAATAATCACTCTCAGCACCGCTGAGATGGTGTAAATCATCAGCATCCTTCCAGTCCAGGAGAGAATCCACGATTGTATTGACCTCTTCTTCCTGCCCCCCCAAGTTTTTTAAAAGATTTCTTAAAATGTCTGAGTTTGCATCAGCTATTGCATTTATGTCTATCTTCCCTGACTCATCCGTAATCCTGACAGAGTACTCTCCCTCTCCCATCTGGTCCTTATAGGATGTGCCATCTATTTTCCACACCTCCTGTCCTTCGAGGACAAGAGTCTGGTTTTTATTTACATTTCTGTAGAAGAGCTCCATGATACCTCTTTCTATTCCTGCCTCAGCGAGGAATTTCTTTTCTGCTCCTTCCTTAAAAAATAGGGTAGAGTGAGTCTCAGTCCTTGTCATAAAGGAAAAGGACAGGACAATGACCATCAAGATGGTTAGTACCCATAATACCATGAGTAAGGCAATCCCTTTCTCTGATGTCGCAGCTCTTTTGTCTATTCTCAGATCATTCATGCCCTGCTTGATCATATCACATCCTACTCTTCTTCCTGCTCCCCTGGTGCTAAGGATGTTTGCATCGACTGTCTTATCCTGACAGGAATAATGAGGGAAAGGTCTCTCTCTCCGGTGACGAGATGTACCTTTATCTTTTCCGGAATAGTGGAACTATCCGTCCATTGCTCGACCCAATTTCCTGCTTCCTCTGTAGGATCCTTATAGAAATACTCGAAATAGATAGCATCGAAAGCGTCTAAGAGCTTTGTCTCTCTACTGCCTTCGATACCCACAATATTTTCGGATGCATATAAAACTGGCTTTCCGTTCTCTTCTGATGAAACCCTGTACGTAACGATTACATAACCCTTCTGACCGCCCCAGATTGAATAATTTGTTGAAAATTGCATTGAATCCTTTTCACCAGTAAAGTAATATTCTCTCACTCCTTCCTCATCATAGGTTAACGGGATCTGAGACTGAATCTGTGAATCAATGATATTGAAAGATGCCCTGATTCTTTCGAGGGATTCTATTTTTTTTTCGCCTGCATCGACAGAACGAAAACTGAGTCTCATGGCACCAACTAGAATTACGATAATAATCACGAGTAGTACGAGAGAAATCATTAATTCAAGGAGAGTGAAACCATAATCCCCCCTTAGCCCCCCTTTAGTAAAGGGGGGAATGGGGGGAAAAAGATTAAACTTTGTATCTCTGTTTTGTAAATTATTCATCTATATCTGTTTATTCACAACCTTCATTGTCTTCAGGGTAAGGGACTTCTTTTTTGAGCCCTTCGTCCATTGGACTGTCAGGGCAACCTCTAACATTCGGACCTGGAGATTTTCTGTTCTATCCTTTAACGTTTCCGTTACCGATGCATCAAATCCATAGCCGTCATCTGTTACCTCGCTCCATGACTTTTCTGAAAGATTCGCATCGTCAAGGATTTCTCTCATCTTTGCCTCTGCCTTCGTAACAGCTGATACATAATCCCCAGATGCGGATAAGGCCCTCAGATTGGCAGAGAAGAGCTGCAGTATTATCGTTATTGCAATACCTAATATTGCAAGGGCTACAAGAATCTCGAGAAGGGTAAACCCCCTAATCCCCAATCCCCCCTTAACCCCTCTGTATCCCCCCTTAGTAAGGGGGGAATGAAAGGGGGGTGAGAAGAGATTACCAATTGAAGATTTAAAATTAAAAATACTCATCACCCTTTACCCGGTTTTATCACCACTGATCCGACTACAGGATCTAACTCTATGCTCACTGTTTTTTTGTCCGTGGACAATACAATTGTTCCGCCTTCCATACCTCCGGTCCCACTAAATATAATGGGGTATTCTCCATTGCGAATCTCTCCTAACAACGGATCGATCACCTTGATGGTGATAGCGGATGGGATGTTTTTATGAGCAACGCCTTCTATCCCATAATTTCTTGAGTCAAGGTTTATGGTGACTGTCTGCTTTTCGCCGTTTATGAGTGCGAGGTGTTTGGCATGCCTGATGGTTGCCGACATCTCCCTTGCTGTTGCATGGAGTCTGCTTGAAGGTAGGGTGTTGGCAAAAAAGATAGTAGAGAGTCCGAGTATGAGTACAATGAGGAAGAGGACGATGATCAGTTCTAAGAGTGTGAATCCAGCTCCCCCACCCATCCCTCCCCCTCGAGGGGGGAGGGGAAGGGAGGGGGTGAAGGTCTGGTCTCTGTTTTCTGTTTTCTGTGTTCTTTGTTCTAAATACATTTAGAATGGCAGATCTGTCATACTGAATATGGCCGTGAGCATCGAGATGACGATAAAACCAATAATCAGACCCATTCCAAGAATAACGACAGGCTCGAAGAGACTCACAAATCTCTTTACAGCTACTTTTAGGCTTTTCTCGTATGTAGAAGCGACCTTCATAAGCATGCTGTCCAGTTGACCTGTTTCTTCCCCGACCTTTATCATTGATAGTGCTAAGGGTGGAAAGACATTTGCATCAGAAAGGGGAACTGCTATCCCCTTGCCTTCCTTTGCGCCTTTTAAAACGCTATCAATTGCAGAGGCTATCACACGATTGCTGATAACATCCTTCGCATTGGTTAACGCCTGCAGGAGTGGTACCCCGCTTTTGAGAAGTGTGCCGAGGGTTCTGCAGAAGCGGGCCGTCTCGAGCTTTCGTATAACCTCAGCCATTACCTTTAGCTTGAAGGCATCCCATCTGTATTTACCCGTGTCAGATTTTATGTAGTTCTTGAAGATTATCCACCCTGTTATTATTGAGAGTAAGACAACCCACCAGTATGATTTCATACCATTACTGAAAGTGAGGATGACCTTTGTTGAAAGCGGTAACGACCCTCCGAGCTCAGCAAAGATAGTAGAGAATTTTGGAAGAACGTACGTAAGGAGAATAATGATAGAAGTCCCACCTGCTACGGTCAATATTGCCGGATAGATCATTGCGGAAACTATATGCTCTTTTAATTCTTTCGAGGATTCGAGAAATTCACTCAGCTTATCCAGTACCACATCCAGCACACCACCGGCCTCGCCAGCTTTTATCATGTTTACATAAAGTCTTGGAAATACCTTGGGATGCCTTGCAAGGGCATCAGAAAAAGAGCTGCCCTCCCTTATGGATTTAAGAATGGATTGAACTATATCTTTCATCTCCTTACTTTCGGATATCTCGGAGAGTATATTGAGGCTCCTGTCGAGGGGAAGCCCTGCACTTAAAAGTGCGGATAGCTCTGTTGTGAATATCAGGAGGTCACCCTTTGATGACCGTAAGGTAAGCCTTCTTTTTATGCCTTCTTTGGGTGAAGCAACCTTTAAGGGGATGATACCGGTATTTTTTAGTATCCCGATAGCTGCCCTTTCATCTGCTGCCTCAATGACCCCTTCCGTGATGGTACCATCCAGTGTGGTTGCCCTGTAAGAAAAAATGGCCACCTACGCCTCCTGCGTTACCCTGAGGATCTCGCTGAGGGTAGTTATGCCTGCTTTCACTTTTCCTACACCATCCTCAAGCAAGGTTTTCATGCCATGCGTCCTTGCCTCTTTCCTTATCTGGTTCGAGTCAGCATTCCTCAGGATTAATTTGCGTATATCATCATCGATAAAGAGAAGCTCAAATATCCCTGTCCTGCCATAGTAGCTTGTGAAGGTGCATTTTTCACATTTTTTCCCTCTATAAAGAGTTGCATCGCTCCCTATTCCAAGGATAGTCAATTCTTCCTTGTCAACAGGTGAAGGGTCTATTTCTTTACAAGCGGGACAGATGACCCTAACAAGCCTCTGGGCAAGGATTCCCCTTACCGTAGAAGAGAGGAGAAAGTTTTCGACTCCCATATCAAGGAGTCTTGTTATTGCGCTTGGTGCATCATTGGTATGCAATGTTGAAAATACAAGATGTCCTGTAAGGGCTGATTGAATGGCTATCTCTGCAGTCTCACGGTCTCTAATCTCGCCGATCATGATGATATCAGGGTCCTGCCTGACAATATGCCTCAGGGTGTTGGCAAAATTCAGACCTATCTGTGGTTTTACCTGGATCTGGTTAACCCCTTTCAATTGATACTCAACCGGGTCCTCAACGGTGATTATCTTTTTGTCAGGTGAATTTATCTTGTCCAATGCACCATAAAGGGTTGTGGTTTTTCCACTTCCTGTAGGGCCGGTAACGAGTATTATGCCGTTCGGCTTTTTGATAAGCTGGTCAAGAGCTGAAAGTGTCTGTGGAGAAAATCCTAAGAGGTCAAGGTCTATCACAATGCTTTCTTTATCGAGAAGCCTCATCACGACACTTTCGCCATAGAGCACAGGTATTGTTGATACCCTGATATCTATCTCCTTTTCACCTATTTTTAATCTGATACGTCCGTCCTGCGGCAACCTTCTTTCAGCTATGTTCAGTTTTGCCATGATCTTGACCCTTGATACAATTGCTGCCTGGAGTTTCTTTGGTACCGATTCTATGTCCTGGAGCACGCCATCTATGCGATATCTCACTTTCAGTTCGTCCTCAAAGGGTTCTATATGAATATCGCTTGCCCTGCTCTCAACAGCCCTTGTTATAAAGAGGTTAACGAGTTTTATTATGGGAGCCTCTGAGGCTAAATCCTTGAGATATCCTATGTCTTCTTCCTCTTCCTTCAGGAATTCAAGACCTCTTTCGCCTATATCCTCGATTATTCTGTTGATATTCTGTGGTTCCTGGCCATAAAATCTGGATATGTATTCGTCTAATGCCACGCCGTCACTGACATACACGATGATATCTGCTGATGTTGCTACCCTGAGGGCGTCTATTGTTGCCTTATCCTCCGGGTTTGCCATTAAGACTTTCAGTACACTATTCTTCATCTCTAAAGGGATGACCCTGTTTTCACGGATGAAGCGGGATGATATACCTTCGAGGACGATGGGGACTTTCGGCAGTTCCTCTGGTTTCAGGTAATGTATTTCTTTGATCAAATGCAGCTCCTAAAAAATTATAACACAATTATTTTCCTTTAGCCGGCATACCTAAAAGCCATTTCAGGGTTTTCGCCAAACCAGCCCTCAGGTCATATTCTGGAGTCCAGCCAAAACGATTTTTTGCTTTTCTTGTGTCAAGGCAGCTTCTTCTTATGTCACCCGGCCTGGCAGGACCTTTATGAGGTTTGTTATAGATTGGTTCTTTTGCGTAACCGTAATCCCTCATCTGGTTGAGAATGTTACGATACAGATCGGTTGTTACAGTCCCAACACCCGTGCCTATATTGAAGGTCTCTCCTGAACCTTTCTCAATGGCAAGGAGATTTGCTCTTGCTATGTCTTCCACATAGCAATAATCCCTCATCATTCCCTTGGGTTCTCCCTTATGGTGGTAAATAGTAGGAACTTTACCCTTAAGGAGCTTTTCCATAAAGATGGCTACAACACCTGCCTCGCCATTGGGTATCTGTCTCGGTCCATAAATATTGGCATAGCGAAGAATAGTAAAATCAAGGCCATAATTGTTTCTGTAAGAATTCAGGTAGTACTCCGAGGTAAATTTACTGATGGCATAAGGAGAAGCGGGGAAAGGCGGATACTTTTCAGGTGTGGGAACATTTTCTGCTTCTCCATATATTGCTCCGCCAGAAGAACTGAATACTATTTTCCTGGTGCCGTATTTCACAGAGCACTCGAGAAGATTAAGAAAGCCTAATATGTTAACCTCAGCATCAAATAAGGGGTTTTCCACAGAGGCAGGAACAGAGATTTGAGCAGCATGATGGTTAACAATTTCTGGCCTTTCACTTTCAAAAACATTCCTCAAAAGCTCCGACCTGATGTCCATGAGATAAAATCTTGCCGAAGAATTGATGTTTTGCTTTTTACCGGTGAAAAGGTTATCGATTACAATAACCTCATAACCCTCAGCACAGTAGCTATCAACAACATGAGAGCCTATAAAGCCAGCCCCACCCGTCACTAATATCTTCATTATCCAACCTCCATATGCCCACGATTTGGTTTATATATTCTTTTTACCTTTATAATAGATAGTAGGTGAGGGAGATGTCAAAATACTTCAGTATTGCAGTATAATTAAGAAGTGAAGATGATCCAAGCAAGGAATTGACAAGGAGAGAAAGGGGGGTAATGTATGAAGGCAATAATCCTTGCAGGTGGCTCTGGTACAAGGTTATGGCCATTGTCCAGAAAAAATTATCCAAAACAGTTCCTGAAGCTCAATGGAAGCAAGTCTCTCCTCCAACAGACAGTAGAAAGATTAATGGGTGTACTATTGCCTAATGACATAATTATCATGACTAATAATAACTACAAATTTCATGTTAAATCTGAACTGAACTCTTTACCTATCACCTGTTCATCGCCAAGTCCCCACATAATCCTTGAGCCTGAGAGCAGGAATACAGCTCCGGCAATTGCACTCGGAGTTAAATATTGCCTTGAGAAACTCGGGTGCATGGAAGAGGAGGTCCTGTTTATTTCCCCCTGTGATCACATAATCAAACCTGCCGAGCAGTTCTGGACATATGTAAGGCAGGCTGAGGAGATGGCTAAAGAGGGTCATGTAGTAACCTTTGGTGTTAAGCCAACACGTCCTGAGACAGGCTATGGATATATGAAAGTTAGCAGTCAGTCTACGACTCATGGGCAGTCATCCGCCTCAGGCGGAGGTAGTGGTCAGAATTTTTTTAAAGTAGAAAAATTTACTGAAAAGCCTGATATCGAGACGGCAAAGAGGTATTTAGAAAAAGGCAATTACTACTGGAACTCTGGGATTTTTGCCTTCACAATAGGTCTGATAAAAGAGGAATTTATGAATTATGTCCCTGAAATCGGCAATGCCTTTGATATGAGTTTTGAGGAATTGAGAGCAAAATTTACAGAGTTGCCTAACATATCTTTTGATTACGCTATCTTGGAGAGATCAGACAGGGTGGTAACACTACCCCTGGATATTTACTGGAATGATATAGGTTCCTGGGATGCACTATTCGAAATTTTGGATAAAGATGAAAATGGGAATGTAAGGACGGGTGATGTTATCACAATGGACACAAAAGAGAGCATGATTATTGGTGATAAGAGATTGATAGCTACCATTGGCCTGCAGAACTCCCTGATCGTGGAAACAGGTGACGCGATATTAATAGCAAAAAGAGGACATGCACAGAAGGTGAAGGATATTGTAGAGAGGCTTAAGTTAGAGGATCGTAAAGAGGTATCGGAACATGTAACTACCTATAGACCTTGGGGTAGTTACACCGTTTTAGAAGAAGGGGAACGATATAAGATAAAAAGGGTGGTAGTAAATCCTGGAGAAAGGTTAAGCCTCCAAAAGCACTATCACAGGTCTGAACACTGGGTGGTTGTGAAAGGGACCGCAAAGGTAACGATTGGAGATAAAGAGATTTTTACACATGAGAATGAATCAGCATATGTGCCAAAATCAACGCTTCACAGGCTTGAAAACCCCGGAAAAGTGCCACTCGAAATTATTGAAGTGCAGAATGGAGAGTATGTGGGAGAGGATGATATTGTGAGGATTGAGGATCATTATGGAAGGATACAAGAATGAAGCTACCAAATAAAATCAAGCAGGAGGATTCAATGAAGAGAGTTCTTGTAACTGGCGGCGGAGGTTTTATAGGAAGTCATCTGTGCGAAAAACTGCTCAAGAAAGGGAATGAGGTGTTGTGTGTTGATAATTTTTTTACAGGGGCAAAGAGCAACATTGCCCATCTCATAAACAATCCCTATTTTGAGGTCTTAAGACATGATATAACCTTTCCTCTCTATTTAGAGATTGATGAAATATACAACCTTGCCTGCCCTGCTTCTCCGATCCATTATCAGTTTGACCCTGTCCAAACAATCAAGACGGCTGTCCATGGGGCAATCAACATGCTCGGTCTTGCCAAGAGACTCAAGATAAGGATTCTCCAGGCCTCTACATCAGAGGTTTACGGGAATCCATCCGTTCATCCACAGCCCGAAAGTTATTGGGGCAGTGTTAATCCTATTGGGGTTCGCAGTTGCTACGACGAAGGCAAACGGTGTGCAGAGACCTTGTTCTTTGATTATCACCGGCAGCATACATTAAAGATAAAGGTGGCGAGGATCTTTAATACTTATGGACCACGGATGCACCCTAATGACGGAAGGGTTGTGAGTAATTTTGTCATCCAGGCATTGAAGGGTGAAGACATCACTGTGTATGGAGACGGCAGTCAGACAAGGAGCTTCTGTTATATCGATGATATGATCGAAGGTCTCATACGACTCATGGATACCTCTGATGAATTTACAGGGCCTGTTAATCTTGGTAATCCCTCTGAAATCAGTATTCTCGAATTGTCAGAAAAAGTGTTAAAGATAACTAAATCAAAATCAAAAATAGTCTTCAAGCCCCTCCCTCAGGACGACCCTGTTCAAAGATGCCCCGATATCACACTAGCAAAGAAAATATTGCGGTGGCAGCCAAAGGTAAGATTAGAGGAAGGATTAGAACAAGCAGTAGAGTATTTTAAGAGGGTTTTAGGCTAACCCGATAACTTATCACGGCTTACTCATACAAAGCTGGGCATCACCGACATCCCCGTCTTATCAAATTCGGATTCACCCATACCAAAGTCAAACTCTCCTAACAGATTCTTCATTCCATACTATTTCTTCATGCATACTATTTCTTTCTTCTTGACAAAAATCAGGCAATGTTATATTTTTTAAGCCAGGGAAAGGCGGGGTAAATATGTTTCTTGTTCTCTTGTATTACTTCTTGGATGAAATCTTTTCTTATCAAAAAATCACATCAAGTAAATGTATCCAAGGGATATTTTGTGACCGGAAAAATATGTTGTACGTTTCATAGTGTAAAAACACTTTAATTGAAAGGCGGTGTTTATGGAGTTTAAGAGATTCAGTAAGGTCATATCAATGGTATTAATAATACTTCTCATCTATACTCCTTTTGTCTTTTCGATGGATACCTCAGTGGATACCTCAGTCGCTATTCTTGGAGATGTAGTCGGAAACGGAAGTGCCGAGATGAAAACGGCATTTGACAGGTGGATATCTGTTGCAGGCAAGTCTTATCCTATTGTTGATGGTTCAAACCTCAGATCAGGTGAGGGGAGAATGTCTATGGTCCTAAGGGATGGGGTAAGGCTGGAAGTTGGGAAAAACTCAAACACTATAGTTAATGGTTCGAGAGGTAACTATACGATTCATTTACTGAGCGGAAGTGTAGGTTTTATTGTACCAGAG
Organism: Nitrospirota bacterium; assembly: GCA_043802315.1. Classification (GTDB taxonomy): domain Bacteria; phylum Nitrospirota; class Thermodesulfovibrionia; order Thermodesulfovibrionales; family SM23-35; genus DASPRG01. The sequence goes on along the minus strand of JAZDLE010000040.1, from coordinate 8,994 downwards.
GGAATCAGCTTTTCAGTGGCAACCCCTACTTCAAATGTTAAAGTTCAATCAAAAACAAGTAATGTTCGGAGAATTACCTTAGTATCTGAGGATAATACAAGGGGACTCGTAATATACGATGGCAAAGGGACCAAGGTCATATCAGTTGGCGGGATACTTATGGTAGAAGATACAACCGGAAAAGGGATGCAGATGCTCACATCAGGAAATTCGCTTTATGTAGACGAGATGGGAATAGGTAATGCATCCCGTGTAACACCTGTCCAGCTAGCTGAAGGTGAGGGCGGAAGTGATCTGACAAAGTTGCTGACGATCATTGGCATTGGCGTAGGACTTGGCGTAGGGGGGTTATTATTGTTTGGTGGATCCTCAGGTGGTGGAGACGGTGACGGAGATGAGGAACCTGCAAGCCCCTCGATACCTTAAATAGTATAGCAGTAATTAAAACGTAAAGGATAGGAATCCTACCCTTTATGTCTTTTCTTTAAATTGAGGCATGATGTTTATCGGCCTATATCATAAATTAAGGTTGTTTCTTGTCTTACTCGTATTCCTGAATTTTCTCTTCACTTTTCTGGTAGGATGTGGTGGTAAACAGACGGTGAATTACCAGCACATGGACCCCCCGCTAACAAAAGATTCTCAATCCGAAAAATTCAGAAACCTGGTGCTCCAATCAGCAATGATAAAGAATGTTGACCCTGATGCGGATTATATTATCGGACCGGATGATGTTCTCGACATAGAGGTTTTTGAGGTAGAAGAGCTCAAAAAGACTGTAAGGGTTAGTTCTCAGGGATACATAAGTCTCTCTTTGGCCGGTCAAATTAAGGCGAAGGGATTAACTCCAACCCTGCTCGAACAGGAGATAGCCCGGAGACTCGACAAATATCTTAACGCCCCCCTCGTAAGCGTATACGTCAAAGAATATAAGGCACAGAGAATCGGCATCATTGGAGCGGTTGATAAACCCCAGGTTTATATCGTGACAGGCCAGAGATATCTCCTTGACATGCTTTCCATGGCAGGTGGTCTCTCCAAGGAGGCAGGTACCATTTGTTATGTTTTGAGGCCCGTAAAACCTGATGATAAAACTGATGCAAAAGATGTACCGAGAACAGAGACCCTGGTTATTGCCCTTAATGAATTGCTGGAGGAAGGGAACCTAACATTAAACATTCCTGTCTTTAACGGTGATGTCATAAACGTTCCAAAAGGTGGCGTAGTCTTTGTTGACGGTGCTGTGAAAAACCCGGGTGCATTTACGATGAAAGGGAAGACTACCCTTATGCAGGCGATTGCAATGGCACAGGGATTAAGCCCTGAAGCCAATCCGGAAGACGTCAGGGTATACAGAGAAAATGGTAAAGGTGAAAGGAATGTAATTAGTGTAAATTATGAGGCAATTCAAGAGGCAGAAAAACCTGACCTTCTCCTTGCGGAAAATGATATTGTGATTGTACCAAAAGAGGGCATTAAAAATTTTTTTAGTGGTTTCATTAATACGATCAAGGGGTTAATTTATTTCACGCCGATACCCCTGTTTTAGGGAGGCTAAAATGGCAGAACATAACATCATTCCACGTTATTCATCATGAGCAATAAGGAAGACAAATCATCATCGAATGCAAATATTCAAAAGATAGATGAATTTCCTGTTTCCTCTTCAGTAAGTCCCACGCCGGAGGAGACAGAAAAAGAGATAGATCTCAGGGACTACCTTCATATTCTTCTCAGAAGAAAGTGGACTCTCATAACATTTCTTATCGTTGTTGTCACAACAGTCTTGATCGGGACCTTCCTGGCGACACCGATCTATAGGTCAACTGCAACAATAAAGATCGACAGAGAAAATCTCCAGGTCCTTAAGTTTGAAGATATTTATAAGATTGAGAGGACAGAGGACGATTATTACCAGACACAGTATAAGATTCTTAAGAGCAGGAATCTTGCAAAAAGGGTTATAAGATCCATGAAATTAGGAGAAAACCCGGAATTCGCCGGTAACGATAAGCTTTCTCATAAAGTCGCTTCCGTTCCACTGGACAATGTAAGCAGACAGAATATGCATGAGGATATAAACAAGAGATTTGTTGATAGTTTTTTAGGCAATGTAACAATTACCCCAGAACAGAGATCAAGACTTGTTAAGGTGAGCTTTGATAGCCACGATCCTGAATTATCCGCAAAAGTGGCTAATGAAATAGCGAAATCGTACATACAGTTTAGTATTGAAAGTAGATTCGAGGCGACTCAACAGGCAAGTGATTGGCTCAAGGAGCAGCTCGATGATATGAAGGCGAAGGTTGAAAGGTCAGAAGAGTCACTCAATAAGTATGCAGCAGACAATAGAATTATATTCCTGACAGAGGGAGAAACAACAGAAGCAAAAACCATACAGGGACAAAACATAATAACCAGAAAGCTGGCAGAATTATCAACAGTGCTTGTCCAGGCAACATCAGACAGGATTTCAAAGGAGGCATTATACCGGGAAGCCCAGAGAGGAGAGGGAGGTTTACTTTCTGTAGTACAGGGTAATCCCTTAATACAGACATTGAAAAAGGAATATGCCTCGAAGGAGGTTGAATACTATCAATTATCCAAGAAATTCAAGCCTGAATATCCTAAGATGGTACGCTTAAAAGAAGAGATGGACAAGATAGAGGCACGGATAAATATCGAGACCAGGAAAATGGTTTCTTCGATAAAGAAGGACTATGAAACAGCACAAAGGAGAGAAAATTCCTTAAGATCTACTCTCGAAAATTACCAGAAAGAGGCCCTGGACCTTAATGACAGGATGGTTCAATACCAGATACTGAGAAGAGAGGCTGATACGAATAGAGAGCTCTATAATGGACTTCTCCAGAGACTCAAGGAGACAGGCATTTCTGCAAGTCTGACAACGAGCAATATTCAAGTTTTAGATTGGGCAGAGGTACAGCAGAGTCCTTGTAAGCCAAGGAAAAAACGTAATCTTCTTTTAGCTATTATTACAGGCTTATTCGGTGGTATCGGACTGGCATTTTTTGTTGAGTATTTAGATAACACTATCAAAACCCCCGAGGATCTTGAAAAAACTGTTTCATTACCTTCCCTTGGGGTTATACCGAACCTTGGGAAACAGGGTGATAGAAGCCGTATCTCTCTGATAACCTTTGAAGACAAAAAATCTCCCTTATCAGAGGCCTTCAGGTCTATCGGAACATATATCCAGTTCTCTTCCCCTGTAAGACCCCCGAAGACAATGCTTGTGACATCAGCAAGAAAGGCTGAGGGTAAGACATCCACGGTTGTTAACCTTGGTATTACTCTGGCCTATTCCTTGGGTAAGGGCATTGTTGTAGACGCTGATATGCGTAATCCCCAGTTGCATAAAATATTTAGCCTGGACAATTCTAACGGCCTGTCCTCCTTTCTTACAGGTCATCTGGAATTTGACAATGGCCTCATACAGAAGACAGATATTCCAAATCTTGATGTTATCACTTCAGGGATTATTCCTCCTAATCCCTCTGAGCTCCTCAGCTCACAAAAGATGAAGGATCTACTCTTTGAATTGATTCCCCTTTATTCATTCATTATATTTGATTCACCGCCCTTACTCGGCTTGTCTGATAGCCTCATATTAAGTACCGTTACAGATGGGGCAATACTGGTTGTGAGATCGGATAACACGCCAAAGGAGGCAGCCCTTCAGGCGAGGAAATCCCTTCAGGGTGTAAATGCAAAAATACTCGGTGTTGTGCTCAACGATATCAAGCAATCAAACCTTAAGTATGGTTCATACTCTTATTATTATTCCTATTATTATGATGGAGAAGAAGAATATGATGATAAGGGCAAGAAAAAGAGAAGGAGAAAAGGAGATAGGGCATAAAGCTTTATTAAAGTGTATCTTAGGAGCCATATCAGTAATTCTCATTATACTACTCATAAGACCTGTCTTATCAGAATACTATGCATCTATTTCTGAAATAAAAGAAGACAATCTCCTACGGGCATCCAGAATCACTGGTGAAGATGCAAGGTATCATTACCTCTTAGGACTCCTTTATTATAGCCCCTATTATAGCCCCCACAATAAATCAGGCATAGAAAAGGCGATAGACAGGTACCTCCTGTCATTAAAAAGAAATCCTACTGACGCCCATGCATGGATTGCAATTGCCAGGGCATACAGGGATAGCGGGATGTGGAAACATGCAGAATATGCGATAAGAAAGGCTGTTTATATGAACAAGAACAGCCCGGCTCTTATATGGGAATCAGGGGTTTTTTTTCTTCTCGGAGATAAATCAGTCGAGGCTACAAAGTTATTAAAGAGATATATACACATGGTTCCAGATGACCAGGAAAATGTCTATTCCCTTTTCTATTCGATGAAAGTAGAGCCGGTATACGTCCTCGATAATCTTTTACCCTGGGAACAGGCCTTTTATAAAAGATACCTCAATTTTTTGATAACGAACAAACTCCTGAGTGAATCGTTTGAGTTATGGAGAAGAATGAAATCCTTTACCCCTGAACGGGCCGATTATATCACATACTGCAACTTTCTCATAGAGACAGGCGAAATCAAAGACGCCTTAACGCTCTGGGATGATTTTGTGGGAAAATTCGGAGTCAGAACTGATCAATCACAGCCTGAAGCTATCTGGAATGGAGATTTTGAACTGCCTATAGAGAATGGAGGGTTTGATTGGAGGGTGGGGAAGGCCGATGGTGTGAAGGTATTCATAGACAGGGATATCAGAAGAACGGGGTATACATCGTTAAGTGCAAACTTTGACGGAAAACACAATCCAGGAGTGTATTTAACTGAACAGATTGTCCCTGTGGAATCGGGGAAGATGTATAAGGTTATAGGTTACATAAAGACTGAGAATGTGACCACCAAAAATGGGATCTTCTTAGATGTTGCAGGTTACAGATGTGATCCTTTTGTAAAGAGGACAGAGTCTGTTACAGGCACAAACTTGTGGAAAAACATGGAGCTTGAATTTACAGCTCCCGGCAATTGCAAGGCCATAAAAATTGGGATAGGGAGAGAAAGGTCTGAGAAATTCGATAACAAGATAGGCGGAGATGTATGGATAGATTCCATGGCAATGACTTCAATAAAGAACTGATGTATAACAGAGCATTGGAATTTATTGGTGAGGTCAGGGGCGGTATTTCCTGGGAGCGCTTCTGTATGTATGCCATTTACTACTCTGAAGCCTTTATTGATATGTTAAAGGAGACCGGAGGGGTAAGGAAGTTTCTGTCCTCCAAAGATATAGACAGGAAATATGTCTTGGAAAATAGTAAAGAAATCTTTTACAGGCTGCACTTCAATAGAGACAATGACCATTACCTTACCCTCGCCCTTCCTCGCAATGCAACACAGCCGCAGATCCATAAAAGGTGGAAAGACTTAATATTACTCTATCATCCTGACAGGAATAGAGACAGTGGTAGGTATATGGCAGAATGTGCCAAAAGAATAAACGGGGCCTATAGTGCCTTAAAAGACGAGGTGGAAAGAATGAAATATGACAGGAAAATACTAAGACCTGAGGGTATCTATTCTAACAATGTGTATAAAAAACCCAGGATAGTTGCATCGAAGAGACGTCTTTTTCTATCTCCTCATGTGAAGAGATTGATACCTAAACTGATCACCCTTTCATATATCGTGGTTCCCCTCTTAATCCTCCTGATAATATTTTTTGAGAATAGACCGCAGAAAATCAGAATATTTCAAGCTGCTGCTTCACATACAACACATGTTTCAGCTAACTCAGGAGAGGAGCTGAGGACAGGGAGACAATACAAAGGAGAAGAACATTCCGAGGGAATGCCCGGGGTAAGGGTTTCTGCTCGCAATAATAAAGCATTGGTTACCTTGGTTTCTCAAACAAAAATGAAACAAGTTGAAACAACAAGTCAGAAATCTCATAAGGGCTTTTTCAGAAAAGCCGAAACAGACATGATCATAGGCAATCTGGAAACCCCTCTTCCTCCGGGAAAGCAGGGAGATCACAAAGGGGAAAAGGAACCGCAGATGCTCATGACTGCTGATGATGCTTCTCAGCCTCCTGATGAAACCCGCCGTCATGATATTTCAAAAAAAGTAGAAGAGGAAGTGCGTTTCTTCATAATTCGGTATATTCTTGCCTATGAAAGAGGAGATATCGAAGAATTTATGCATTTTTATTCAGAGTCCGCTGTCGAAAATAACAGGTTGAACTATGAGGATATCAGGAAGGCATATAAGAAGAACTTCGCAACGGGAGTATATAAATATGGGATTAATAATGTGCAATTCCAGAAGAGTGGAGACGATATCATTGTTACCGGCCAGTATATGCTGAGTAAGCTCAATGACAACAATGCGACTCCAATAAAGGGGAATATACAATGGGTCCTCTCCAGAGAGGACGGAGCCCTTAAAATAATGAAAGTCGATTATGATCGAAGGTAGTCTGCTATTCATAGTAATACTATCAACCCTGTTGTTCGGTTCTGTAGAGGCATGGGCAATCGCAGTTGTTGGCATAATGATTGCGCTTACCTTTCTGTTTTTCATAGTGAGGGTAAAAAGTCTTTATATTGAATCTCCTGTTCTGAAGAAAATCCTTTTTGCTATGATCGTGCTCTCTGTATATCCTGTCTTTCAACTTATACCCCTCCCCTTTTCAATAGTCACTAAAACCTGTCCGGGGATTAAGGAAATTGTTACCCTGTCTCCTGATATAATTCCTGTATCACATAGCATCTCTATCTACCCCTTTGCCACAGAGACAGGGTTATCTCACCTCCTCGCATATCTGATGGTGTTTTCTGTTGCTGTCTTTGGAATACAAGATGAAGCCCGTCTTTATAGGATGCTCAAGGCCTTGGCTGTTTTTGGATTTATGGTAGCAGTATTCGGAATAATCCAGCATGCAGCAGGGAATGGAAAGATATACTGGTTTCGGGAGCTCACTCATGGCGGTTCTCCCTTTGGCCCCTTTGTAAACAGGAACCATTTTGCCGGGTTTATCGGCATGATCATACCATTGTCTCTCGGTGTTGGATTAATGTCGAGATCCATAGAGAAAAAGATCATGTATGCCTTTTTCTCGATAACCATGGCGATTGCCCTCTTTTTTAGTCTGTCAAGAGGCGGGATAGTCTCCTTTTTTGCAGGCATGATGGTCTTTGTTTTTGTTGTCTTCGGAAAGACGTACTCAATGAGGAAGCTTGTCCCTGTATTTCTGTTCATCCTGATTTTAGCTTCTTATCTCTTATACCTCGGTATCACTCCAATCATAGACAGGTTCTTACAAACCGAGGTATCTAACGAGCAAAGACTCCTTGCATGGCAGGGGGTTCTGTCGGCTTTTACAGATTACCCTTTCTTCGGCTCGGGTCTCGGAACATTCCAGTATATCTTTAAGATTTACAAGCCTGAAGGACTTTATCTTTACTGGGATCATGCCCATAATGACTACCTTGAATTGCTCCTTGAGGTGGGAATTGTTGGCGCCATTATTATTGCAATCTTTTTCTTTTTGGGAGTGAAGGCGATTGTAAATGCCCCGTGGAAAGGAAAAGAGGTTTACTTAAATGCTGCATTCCTTTCATCAATAACTACTATCGCAGTCCACAGCGTTGTTGACTTCAATCTCCATATACCCTCTAATGCCATCGTATTCTTTTTAATATCGGGCATTGCAGTATGCTTCAGCAAAGATCGAAATAGTGTAGCGATTCGGGAAGAGTAGGTAGACAGATGGGATAGCTGAGGGTTTTATTGATATACATTGCCATATACTGCCTGGGATAGACGATGGGCCTGAGGATATCGAGGAGTCATTAAAAATGGTCAGGATGGCAGTAGATGATGGAATAACCCATATCTTTGCTACCCCTCATATTATGGACGGTGCTTATGATAATCACACAGAAAAAATAATAAGCTCTCTCAATAATTTTAAAAAACAGGTATCTGTTCCTATAGATATACTCTTCGGCGCTGACATAAGGATTTCTCCTGACATTCTCAAGAGGATCGAAAATAATGAGATCCCGACACTCAATGGCTCAGGATATCTCCTCCTTGAACTCCCTCATTTTGTTATGCCCCCCCATGTGGATAACCTGATCTTTAATCTCAGACAGAGAAAGTTTATTCCAATAATCGCACACCCGGAAAGATATATATACCTGATGAATGACTTCGCTAAACTCAAGGCATTACGGGATATGGGTGTGCTGTATCAGATAACGGCAATGAGTATCACGGGAAATCTCGGAAGGGATATACGAAAGGCCTCTTTCTCTATGATAGAAAAAGGTCTTATAGACTTGGTTGCTTCTGATGCGCACGACACAAGGAGAAGACCGCCAAAACTTTCAAAGGCATACCGGGAGGTACAGAGAGAGTTTGGCAACGGAGTTTCGGAGAAGATCTTTTTTACCAATCAAAAGAAGATACTTGAAGAAGCTAAAGTAACAAGAGGTTGTAGGTAGAGGGGATAGGAAAGAAATAGGTAATAGGTAGGGTGATAGGGGGAAATAGGGATTAGAGGGTATAGGGTATACCTTAAACCTTGAACCCTAAACCTAGTGTCCTGTCTGTAACACTTCTTTACATTGTCATTGCGAGGGACCAAGTCCTGAAGCAATCTCACTACGAGATTCCTCGTCCGCCTCTGGCGGACTCGGAATGACAAAGCAGTAAAGATATTTAGCTAACAGGGCCCTAGTACTCTAAACCCTAAACTATAGACTCTTGACTATAGAAGAGGTCCTCGTAGGTTACTATCCAGAAATGGGCATGTAACTGAGAGGGCGGAGCAGTGCAGGCTTGCCAGCTTGTTACTAAGACGGGCATTAGTAAGGCGACATTCTTATCACTTTCTGTCATTGCGGCTTGTCCGCAATCCTTCTGGGTTTTTCAGAAAGATTCTCTCCTCAGCGAGTCGCCCGAGGCGACCCGACAAGCGGGAATGACATCAA
>JAZDLE010000039.1:0-10017 GCA_043802315.1 Nitrospirota bacterium | reverse complement strand
CCAGCTCTCTCGATGGCCTGCTCTATGGTATCAGAGGTTATGATGCCAAAGGCTATAGGAATGCCCGTCTCCATTGATGCTGAGGCAATGCCTTTTGATACCTCTGCAGCAATATATTCGAAATGTGGTGTTGCACCCCGTATAATGGTCCCGAGGCATATGAGTGCATTATATGTTCCTTTCAATGCCAATCTTCTGGCCACCATAGGGATCTCAAAAGAGCCTGGGACCTTGATGATATCTATATCCTCTTCTTTTGCCCCATGTCTCAAGAGGGCATCAAGGGCACCATCAAGCAACTTATTTGTAATAAAATCATTAAACCTACTGACGACAATACCAAATTTTAGACCCTTTGCCTGAAGCTCGCCTTCCATGATCTTCATCATATACCTCCATAATGAACTACCCCACAGCAGAGCTGCAAGGTGTCGAGTTTGTCATTCTGGCTTGTCCAGAATCTTTCTTAAGAAGGATTCTCGCCTCGTCGAGTCGCCTGAGGTGACCCGTCAAGCGGGAATGACAAACAGCATAAAACATTATATCCTGAATATCCTGAAACGGAACTTTGAAGAATTCTTTGATTACACATTATCAAGCATATGCCCCAACTTTTTCTTCTTTGTTTTGAGGTAGATAATATTCTTCTCATGTGGTTTTACCTCTATAGGCACCCTTTCTATCACTTTAAGGCCATACCCTTCTAATCCCACGATTTTCCTTGGATTGTTCGTCATGAGTCTCATTTTCCTCACACCGAGGTCAACAAGTATCTGTGCACCGATACCATAGTCCCTGAGATCAGGTCTGAAACCAAGCTTTAGGTTTGCCTCAACAGTGTCAAGACCCTTATCCTGCAGCTCATACGCCTTCAGTTTGTTCATCAAACCAATGCCTCTGCCTTCCTGTCTTATATAGAGAAGAACCCCCTTGCCTTCTTTTTTGATCATCTCCATTGCCCTATGCAACTGTTCTCCACAGTCGCATCTCTTTGAACCGAAAACCTCACCGGTAAGGCACGCAGAATGAACCCTCACGAGTACATCATCTTCTGGTTTGATTTCACCTTTGACCAAGGCAACATGCACGCTGCTGTCCATTTCACTGGTATAAGCGATAGCGTTAAATTCTCCACCATATTCTGTTGGCATTTTTACTGTTACAAACCTTTTTACAAATGACTCTGTCCTCATCCTGTACCTGATAAGCTCCTTTATGGTGATTATCTTGAGATTATGTTTTTTTGCAAATTCTATGAGCTCGGGAACCCTTGCCATTGTTCCATCGTCATTCATTATTTCACAGATAACACCTGCTGGATAAAGCCCCGAAAGCCTTGCCAAATCAACAGACCCCTCCGTCTGTCCTGCCCTTTGAAGCACACCACCGGGTCTTGCCCTCAAGGGAAAGACATGGCCAGGCCTCACAAGGTCTTCTGGCCTTGCCTTCGGGTCGAGAGCAGTCTGTATCGTTGTTGCCCTGTCTGCTGCCGAGATGCCTGTTGTGACGCCTTTTTTTGCCTCTATTGAGACGGTAAAGGCAGTCAAAAAGGATGAGGTGTTCTCAGCTGTCATCATCGGGAGCTTGAGTTCATCTACCCGCTCCGGGGTAAGGGAAAGACAGATAAGACCCCTTCCGTACTTTGCCATAAAATTGATCGCCTCTGGTGTTATTTTCTCAGCTGCCATGCACAGGTCGCCCTCGTTTTCCCTGTCCTCATCATCCACAAGGATAACTATCTTGCCTTTTGCTATACCTTCTATGGCTTCATCGATTGTATTGAATTTATACTTTTCCATTTCTTAATCCCCATGCCTTCTCTTCTTTTTCATCCAAAAATATATACAACTTATTAATTTTATTGTTTTTAGTAATCTTCCCTCACCCCTCTTTAAAAAAGAGGGGTATATTCCCCTTTTCTAAAGGGGGGCGTGGGGGGATTACAAACTTTCATTGTTCCTTACGTCCTTTTGAAGCATGATTGTCTCATTTAATAAATCCTTCTTCCGCCAGGGTTTTCATTAACCTTGAATCTCGGTTTCCACCTTTATTCAGAAATCTCGAAACATACTTCCCGATAATATCCACTTCGACATTCACGGTATCGCCAGGGCATTTAAATCCCATTGTCGTAAGCCTTGCAGTGTGCGGAATAATCACTATAGTAAAACTATCCCTTAGTATATCAACAACGGTGAGACTTATTCCATCTACGGCAACCGAGCCTTTCTCAACAAGAAAATGCATGACCTTTTCTGGTATTTCTATCTCTATCTTGAAGGTATCTCCTATCTCTGTCTTTGACCTTATCCTACCTGTACCATCCACATGCCCTGAAACAAAGTGCCCTCCGAGTTTTGAGTCTGGACGGAGGGAAGGCTCAAGGTTGACACGGTTACCGGGTTTCAGCAAGCCAAGGTTTGTAGAGCTCAGGGTTTCATCCGAGAGATCAAATCTCATGGAGGAACCTTTTATCTCAACTAACGTAAGACAGGTTCCATTGACTGATATACTGTCACCTATTTTTGCATCATTTATAACCTCTTTCGAATTCAGGGAAAGGTGGGTAACACCCTTTCTCCTCTCTATAGCAGCCACTTCTCCCAACTCTACGATGATACCAGTAAACATCTCATTCCTTTGAGTCAACAGTAAACGTAAGGGTTTTGTGATATATCCCCAGAATATCTACTCCCTCAAACCATGATGTTCTCACCCGCACCATGTTTGGTGTCCTCGAAATTTCTATATCTTCCTTACTTATGGGTATCTTCAACTCCTGCGCCCTTTCAAACACCTTTCCTTTTATATCCTCCTCATCTTTGAGTTCGAGGGAAACCCTCGCAATTTCTTTTGCATCAGATTTAAAGGCTAAATATCGGTAATAGGGCATGCCAAACTTAATGCCAGAATACACAAGCAAGGCAAGGATCAGAAGCCAAAAAAATGCCTTTTTCATTGTACTAACCTCCCTATCCTATTAAACCTAAGCCATTTTTTTGAATCCCATGACCAGTAGATAATGAGGGCTTCACCTTTTATAGCCTTTACATCAACGAACCCCCAGTACCTGCTATCAAAACTCTGGTCCCGATTATCTCCCATAACAAAGACCTTATTATGAGGGACAGGTATAGGCCCGAAATTATCTCTCGGGTCACTCCCCTTTTGTCTGATAAAGCTTTCACTATGGTATGCATAAGGCTCTTTGACTTCCTTCCCGTTCACATAAATTACCTTGTCCCTCGATTCCAGGATATCACCATCCGTAGCAATAACCCTTTTGATAAAATCCTTTGTAGGGTCTTCGGGAAATTTAAAAACTATTATATCTCCTTTCTCTGGCTTTCTGAATATCAAAAAACGCTTATCGGAAAAAGGTATCTTCGTCCCGTATATGAACTTATTGACAAGTATATGGTCTCCAATAACGAGTGTGGGAATCATTGAGCCTGAGGGTATCTTAAAGGCCTGTATGATATAGGCCCTTATAAAGAGAGCAAGGAGTAAAGCAGTGAGTATAGCTTCTGCATATTCCCGTATAAGTCTTTTTCTGTCTTTTTTCATTTGAAGAATCTCCTGACTATTTGAAATATATCCAAACCTCAAAATGTAAAGTTTAAAACTGAAAAAATACGTTTAAAAATCAAAAACTCCTTTATTTTCATACCTCTCCGTATCCCTGGAAGACAAGCCCTGCAGACCCAATAATACCTGCTTCATCTCCGAGTAAGGAGGGAATGATCTTAACTGCGTCAAAGAGTTTTTTAAATGCCCGTTTTGATGCCTCCTTTATTGCCTCCTGGACATAGATATCCCAAGCCCCTTTAAGACCACCTGCAAGGATGATTGCCTCAGGACTCATTACGTTAACAATATTTGCGATTCCGATACCAAGATACCTCCCTGCTTCTTTCAGTACCTCTCTTGCGAGGCTATCCCCTTCGAGGGCTGTTCTGTAAATATCCTCCGCAGAAAGCTTGTAAAAGTTACCGTTGTGGAATTGTTTTAGCATACTCTCTCTGCCTTTTTCGAGAGCAGATATCACTTTTGAAAGTATTGCCCTTACTGATGCGTAAGCCTCGAGACACCCGGAATTACCACAATGGCATTTTTCACCATCGGCATTTATGGTCATATGCCCTATCTCTGCTGCCACATCGAGAAGTTTTGTATCCTTTATTATTCCACCTCCTATGCCTGTACCAAGAGTAAAAAGAACAAAGTCTGAAAATTCCTTTCCTGCACCAATCCACTTCTCCCCGAGTGCAGCGGCATTCGCATCGTTCTCAATGAATACGGGTACCCTGAATCTTTCTCTTATTTCTTTTGCAAGATTAATCCCCACTATGGCAGGGATATTCGGAGAGATTGTTATTTTACCGCCTTCTCTATCAACAAGCCCTGCCACACCAAGACCAATGCCTGCAATATCTTCAGAAAAAATACTGTCTGATAACCTGAAAAGAGAGTCGAGAATCTTTTCGGATGTTGGCTCTTTCTCCTTTCTGATTATCTCACCGTCCCTCGTGACCAACGCTACCCTGAGATTTGTTCCACCGAGGTCGATACCTATGGCTAGTCCCTTATTCACCCTCTTCTCTATAGACCTCTATTGCGACTTCGGGACACATCTGTGCACACATAGCACAACCAGTGCACTTCTCCTGATCTACGGGGTAAGCAGGGAAAAAGCCATTCTCGTTGAATGCATCTTCAATAATAATCACTCCCAATGGGCACGCATCCACACAATAGGTGCATCCTTTACAGAGCTCTTTGTCTATTACGATCATTCCTTTCACCTGAAAAATCCTCTCTAATCGACTGAATTTATTGTTTTAGTAATCTCCCCAAACCCCTCTTTAAAAAAGAGGGGAATAGACCTTCTTTTGATAATTTGTGCTACTACCATCCCCCTTTTATAAAGGGGGATGCAGGGGGATTACTAATTTTCATTTTCTCCTTTGTGAAAGTAAGCTCATGCTTGTTTCATTTAATACTACTCAGTAATTCTTTTGCATGTTTGAGAGAGGTATCTGTGATCTTACCGCTCAGCATACGTGCAATTTCATCCTGTCTCTCCTTGCCGGTAAGCTCTTTCACCTCTACATATACTCTTCCATCTCTCTGTCTCTTGTTTATCTGGAGATGGAAATCTCCCAGAGAGGCAATCTGTGGCAGGTGGGTTGTGCAGAGTACCTGATGTTTATTGGATATCTTCTTTAATTTCTTCCCCACGCTTTCTGCAGTCCTCCCACCGATTCCTGCATCCACCTCATCAAAAATGAGAACAGGCAGATTATCTACATCAGCAAGGATGTTCTTTAAAGCAAGCATGACCCTCGAGAGCTCACCACCTGATGCGATTTTTGTCAGCGGCTTCGGAGGTTCCCCCGGGTTTGCAGAGAACGTAAACTCAACCCTGTCAAACCCTGTAGACGTGATAGATTCCTGCCTCATATCTATCCTGAACTCTGCATTGCTGAAGGCGAGTTCTTTCAGTTCCTTTTTGACAAGTTCCTCTATCATGTTAGCCACCTTTTTCCTTTTTTCAGAGAGAGAAATGGCGGTGTTTAAAAGCATATCCTCTTTCTCCTTGAGCTCGGCATCAAGAGAATCAAGTCTTTCATCTGATAGCTCGAGTCCCTTGAGTTCTTTCTCTGCATCATCTCGGTACCTCAGGATAGTTTCGAGACCTTCACCATATTTTCTCTCAAGCCTCTTGATAAGTTCAATTCTCTCTTCGATTTCAGCAAGTTTTTCAGGTTCAAGGTCATATTTATCTTTCAATCCTCTCAGGGAAATGGCTGCATCCTCAATGGAGGGAAAGGCTGACTCAAGTAAATTCAGAGTCTCAGATAAGCTCTGATCGAGAGAGGACATCTCTCTCACTTTAGCTATGACAGAAGAAAGCCTCTCTGTGCAAGAACCCTCAGAATCATAAAGCATTGAATAGGACATCTCTGTTAATTCCTTTAATCTGCTCACGTTTGATAGAATTGTCCTCTCTTTGATAAGTGCCTCTTTCTCACCAGGCCTCAAACAAGCTGCATCTATTTCATTCATCTGAAACCTGAGCAGGTCTAACCTGTGCGCCCTCTCTTTCACCTTTTGTTTTAAATCTTCTTTTTCCTTCTTGAGCACCTGAACCTCACTATAAAGAGTCTCTACCGTTTCTCTGTGATCATGGAGTTTACCGTAAGAGTCGAGGAGGACTCTATGTTTATCAATATGCATGAGGCTCTGATGTTCATGCTGTCCATGGATATCAACAAGGGATTTACCAATTTCTCCAAGGCTCTGCAAGCTCACTATTGTATCATTTATGTATACCTTGCTTTTGCCACCTGGAGACAGAGACCTCCTCAGGATCAGGCCATCAGATACATCAATGCCAAGATCAGGGATATTGTTACCCTCCATATCAAAATATGCCTGAATCATCGCCTCCTTTTCACCTGATCTGACTAAATCTGCCTGAGCCCTGCTGCCCAGGGCAAGGCTAAGGGCATCCACGATTATTGACTTCCCGGCACCTGTCTCACCTGTGAGCACATTGAGTCCACCCTCGAACCTGACTGTGAGGTCATCAATGATGGCCAGATTTTTGATTCTGAGTTCTTTTAGCATATAAAGAAATACATATAATTCATCCCCCTCTTTCTTAAAGAGGGATTAGGGGAGATTACAAATTTTCAAATATCTTTGTAAGCACTCCATCAAGATTCTTAAAAACTTCTTTCTGCATCAGTCATATTTCTTCTGAGTTCTTGTGAGTATCTTTTTAGCTTACTATTGTAGAGCAACATATTATCTTTAGTAATCCCCCCTCACCCCCCTTTAGTAAAGGTGGGACATGTCTCACAATCTCCTGAAGAGTCTAATACTTTATTGCAAACCCTTTCAAATCTCCTTTAAATTCTTCCCATTTCATCTCTACATGAGTAACCCTTGCACCTGGTGGACCCATGGAACATTCTTTTATGGCGTGCTCTATAAGCTCCCTTTTACCCTCAAATACTGCCTCAACCCTTCCATCGTGAAGATTTCTTACCCAACCCTTCAGTCCGAAGGTATATGCAATATCCCTCGTAAAGGCCCTGTAAAAAACCCCTTGTACCCTTCCCTCGATGAATACATGAGCTCTCGCCTCATCCACGTTTCAAAAATTATATCATAATTGTCTCGAAAATGAATTTTTAAATTCCCCTCACCCTCGCCCTCTCCCACAAGGGGAGAGGGATGTAACCCCTCCCTTGATGGGAGGGGATAAAGGGGAGGGTGGAATATTTCATTTCCTCTTGTGAGCTAAAGACTCATGATAGTTTGGGTGAATTGAATATGAAAATGTGAGCTAAAGGGATCTTAGAATCCCTCACCTTAGTTTAAATCCGAATTACACAGGGCTATATGAAACACTCACATATTGTCATTCCGAGTCCGCCAGAGGCGGACGAAGAATCTCATTTTAGTTGCTTAGATTGCTTCGGCTTCGCCTCGCAATGACAAGTGAGGAGTCTTACTCCTCGTAATGACATTTTAGGAATCTTTGCATAATGAAGGCCAAAGTTATTTCAAGGACAGGAAATAAAAAGATTTTGAGTTTGTGTCTGTAAAACAAAAAGGCCGCCCGAAGGCGGCCTTTGGAGGGAAAAACCTTATCCCCTAAAACGAGAGGTTGACCTCAAAGTATGGCCACCAGTAATTTTGAAACTTCGAGCTCCCAAATATTGAAAGATCCGTACTCGCTATCTTAGGCTCGTGCTTGGTGTATATAAAGTCTATCAGCCCCAGACGGAAGCGCACATTCGGTCGGAAAAAGTAGTCATAGTAGACATCCCATACTCCCGCATTAAATGGATAGAAACCCGTAACATCATCGCCGCCGTAAAATTCGTTATCAGCAGGTTGTAATACCGTGCCTTTCCTTCTGAAACCACGATAATTAAAGGGGTTGATCCACGCGTCGCTTCCCTTAGCATATTCAAGACATATCTGGTGTTTCTGCCCAATTATATCTCCCGTGTTAAACCCTAAATACCATATATGTCCGGGAAAACCATCTCCTTCAAATGTTCGACCGCCGACCGTATGTTCCGGGACTTTGATATGGCTGTAATAATAAGCCCCATATATCTGAAAACCTATCAGCTGTGTATCCACATAAAAACCGGTCAGATAATACGGTGTATTGATATTCAAGTCATCTACAGCTTTCACGTCATCAGTGTTCGGCATATGCCAGTCATCCATATAGAGACCATCCAAAATGACTGCTGTGTCCTTCCCTATTTTAACCTCTGCCTGCGCAAGGTAAACATCGGCATCATCCGGTAAGCTGATTTTCCGCTCATCATATTTTAAGTATCCCAGTATGATGCCACTTCTTTCCTTGGCCTTCCTCTCATACCCTTCGAGGGTAGCAAATTTCCTGTCCCCTCCTTCAGGTTTTCCGGCAGAGGCTGCGCTTTTCGATTCGCCCCATAATTTCTTTGTCCACGGGAGTTCTATTTTATCGAGTGCTGTCTGGGGTGCATCCCATTTGAGTAATGTCCCGTCAATCTCAGAGTCTATAAAGAGTCTCGGGAAGAGACTTCTTGCCTGGCGCGATGGAGGACCATCTAATCCCGGAAGGCGACCGACATACCAGGTTGTCTCAAAGGGCAGCTTCATTGTCATGTATGCCTGTTCAAATCTTGGAGTTATATCACGTCCAATGCTTGCTTCAAATGAGTTTGGTCTATCAAATGGATCAGTTGCTTTAGTATCAAAGGCACCCCAGCGTTTGTTCATTGTCAGACGTGCATAGACATCCACAATCTCAGGCACAACCTCAACATGAGCATTCAGTCTGATTCTTGTAGGGAAGGAAGTCTCGTCATGTAGCTTAAACTCCTCCGCAGGTTGTCCATTACCAAAAAAGCCTGCATCTGTTTTTGCTGTTTCAGAAGTAATACGAAACCGGGCTTCACCACTAAGTTCAACGCGGTCCTTAAGTGACTTTTTCTCAGCCTTTTCAGCCTTTTTTTCAGCCTCTGTGACCCTCTTTTCAGCTTCTGTAATCTTCTTTTCGGCCTCTTTAGCCTTGGTCTCCGTATCAGCCTGCTTTTTTTCCAAATCCTGTATCCTCTGGAGAAGTTTATTCACATCTCCTTTAAGCTGTTCTATTTCTGCTGAAGGGTCAGCAGCCAAAGCAGGTATAACCCATACCCCAAAAAGGAAAAGCGCAACAAAAAAACAAGTTGCTATCTTTTTCATCTCAATAACCCCCCCTTTCATTGAAATTAAACTTTACAAAGGTCTTAACAGTCTCAGGTTTATACAATAAGTCATCTCATTTCACAAAAATCAACCCTTTTTATTCTAAACTGCCACCTTGGTTATGTAGACAGAACAGGGTGCATGAGTGGCTACTTTAGAAGCCACGCTTCCCATAATGAATCTTGTAGCAGCACTTCCAAGGCCGCGGCTCCCTATGATAATAAGGTCAACTTTTTCCTTTTCAGCAAAACTGATAATATCATCAGCAGCAGATATGGATGAAGAGAGGATAGTTTTAGCGGTTACGCCCTCAGCCTTTAAAATATCCGCTGCTTTCCCAAGAACCTCTTCGCCGCGACTCTTCATGCTCTCATTCAGTTTATCCAATGCACTGGCAGAAATCTCAAGATCCAGACCGGAAATAAAAGGAGTCACCGTCATGAGATATATGTCTGTCTTTGTTGCTTTTGCATATTTTAAAGCTACCTTTACGGCTTCCATGGAATATTTTGAGCCATCTACAGGCACTAATATTTTCATCTCCTACACCTCCTTCCTTACTTTGGCCTTCGTCATGCTCAGCCCGATCCCCTCAAACAGGAAGAATATCGCGAACCCCCACCACAGTGTGTAAACAACGTAGAACACGAGCAAGAAGGTCATAATACCTAACTTGTCTTTTACTTTTACAGGCTCAACACCGTAATAGTTATATGCTGCCTCAACTGCCTTTTTCATTACGTCTGCGCATAT
>JAZDLE010000038.1:0-31303 GCA_043802315.1 Nitrospirota bacterium | reverse complement strand
AGGAGGTTTACATGAGGCAAAATGTTTGGCGGAAGGGGTTATCAGCTTTAATATTTGTTTTCTTTGTATTTTGTACTATCCCTAAGGCTAATGGTTCGGGTTTTGCAGTCTATACACAGGGCGCTTCGACCTTAGGTCAGGGAGCTGCCACGATTGCACATACCGATGATCCATCGGCTATTTTTTGGAATCCTGCCTTGATGAATAAACTGCAAGGTACGCAGATTCAACTTGGAACAACTTTAATCTTCCCTTCACGCAAATTCGAAAGCGATATTACTGGAGAGACCGTTAAAACAGAGCCTGATGTATTTTTTCCATCAACGTTTTTTATCACTCATAAATTCAACGATAAAATCAGCGCAGGGTTAGGTGTCTTTAACCCTTTTGGTTTAGCAACAAAATGGCCTAATGACTGGGAAGGAAGGTATATAGCAACTAACTCAGAGATGACAACCTTTAATATCAATCCTGTAGTTTCATACCAGATAATACCTCAACTCTCATTTGCAGCAGGGTTGGATTTCCTTCTGCTTGATGCAACATTAGAGAAGAACATTAACCAGACTGGTATCTTGTCATATCTTATGGGTTTTCCCTTTCCTGCTCCGGATATTAAACAGAAATTTGAAGGCGACGGAACAGGGATAGGATATAATTTTGGTATTCTTCTTGAACCTCATAGAGATATTTCTATCGGTGCCTCATACCGAAGTGAAATCAAGGTTGATATTGACGGCAGGGCCACTCATGATGACGTTAATCCATTTTTAAGTGCGGGCTTCCCAAATACCAATGGTGATACAGACATCACGCTCCCCCAACAGATCCATGTAGGGGTTTACTACAAAGGCCTTGATCCACTGACCTTTGAAGTTGCTTTGAGATGGGAAGGCTGGTCATCTTATGACCAATTAAAGATAAGTCTTGATAAACCAGTTTTTAATAGTAAAACATCTGTTGCAGAGAAAGACTGGGAAGATACTTACTCTGTAAGTATTGGAGCGAAATATCAACTGAATGACTCAGTTGCGTTGCTTGCTGGCTACCTCTATGGAGGAAACCCGATACCTGATAAGACATTTGAACCTGCTATCCCTGATGCCAATACACACCTCTTTTGCATTGGAACTTCCATAAAGCAGAAGAAATTTAAAGTCGACTTAGCATATGGTTATCAAATATTACAGGAGAGAGAGAAAAACAATTCTATCACTGATCCTGTTAGCGGGCTATCTGCCTTCAGCGCAAATGGAAATTATAAATCGAATCTTCATTTAGTTGCCTTCAGCCTGACATATATATTCTGATCGCATTGTCAGCTAAGAATTCACTGTAAGGCTTGAAATGCAATATTAATGCAAGAGTCTTTCACGAGATATTAGCATTTTCAATCTCATTGTTGAATAGATTGCAAACAACAGTTCTGTCTTTACCCGTGGACTTCGCCTTATAGAGAGCTGCATCCACACTTTCTGTCAGCTCATCGACACTTCTTCCATTATGAGAAAAGGATGCGATGCCGATACTCACTGTTATGCCGGGATGGGGAAATTTTCCCCATCTGTTCCTGAGGGCTGCTTTGATGTTTTCTCTTATCCTCTCTGCAACCACAAATGCCTCTTCTTTATCTGTCTGGGGCATGAGAATGCCGAATTCTTCCCCTCCGAATCTTGAAAAAATGTCATACACCCTTAAACACCCACGTGCTATTCTGGCAAGCTCCTTCAAAACAGTATCCCCTGCAAGGCGTCCTTCTGTTTCGTTGAAGAGTCTAAAATCATCGATGTCTATTATTGCAAAACAAAAGATATTGTCATAACGTTCTGAGCGATTAATTTCCTCTCTAAAACGCTTCTTGAAATGTTGCCTATGATAAAGCCCTGTTAGAGGATCAGTAATGGAAAGTTCCTTCACCTGGGTAGCAAGAATATAATAGTTGGATATTTTGAGGGCAATTGAGGCATAGGATGCAAAATGATTAATAAGTTTAAAATCCTGTTCTGTAAACTCCTTTCCCGTTGTTTTATCTGAGATATTGAGAACTCCCATTGTCTCAGAACCAAATTTGAGTGGCACACTAATAAAAGAACCTGTTCTATAACGGCTTTTAGGCTTGATATTTAGTAGTTCCATCTCTTCAAAATCCCTTATAAAAAGGGGCATGCCATCCCTGAACACTTTCCCTGCAATCCCCTCGCCTCTCTTTATCTTCATGTCGTGCACAAGCCACTTGTTGATACCCTTTGCCGCCTTTATTACAAGGCTATCACCCTCAGATAACATAAGGGACCCTTTTTCTGCTTTTAAAATCTCCGCGGCTTTATACAAAATCGTTTCGTAAAGGGCATCAGGATTGTGAAGTTGAGGAATGAGTTTTGTTATCGCCATGTTTAATACTTCCATATCAGTAACACACTTATTGTAGGCATTTTGAAGAGTGAGGTTTTTAAGGACAAGGGATACAAGCCTGCAGAACTCTAAAATCGTATAAGATTCTTCCCTTGAGATAGCAGAGTTATACATAACTACAATACCATCAGTATTACTATTGTGGGAGAGCGGAAAAACATGCGTTGATGCTATACGGTCTGGAAAACCGAACCTCTGGATCTCTCTGACATCATTTGTGAATACGGGTATACCTTCTTTTATAGAACGGAAAATAATCGGGTTATTGTCTTCAAGACAGAGCGACCCTACGTCATTCCTCAACCTTCCTGAAGCCATGACGGTCCTGAAAATATTCTTTTCCTTAACCATGATAGAGACAGTATCCACATCAAAAAGCAACAGGATTGTATCAAGGAGGAGGGAATAGACTTTTTCTGTCGAAGCAGGCAATTGAATGCTTAGTAAGACATCTGTCAAGGTGTTATTCCACTTATAGTTTTTATAGTTCACATTCTTCTCATAATTACTCCTTAAGAAAGTTTCGAGCAGGTATTTTATATGTACTGCCATTTTATGAACAGTTTGGTAATCTTTTATCTTCATTGTCTCAAGCCATGTATCAAGGTGCGATGTTGAAAAGTCAAAACGCTCTCCCTTTTTAATCAAAAAATCCTCAAATTCAGCCTTTGCAAGGTAAAATGCATTGCTGACAAAAACAAGTTTGCAATTGTTGGCATGAACAGGAATAAAAAGATGGTGCTCCTCGGCAGGACCTCTGAACAAGGAGGGATCTTTTCTCATGACTGCCTTTGTAATCCCATGACAAATAAATTCTTTGTACTCCTCTCTGCCTGAGGTATACGATTTTATGTGAGCAGTCAACCTGTCTTCACTCTTTGGCAGTATTAATAAAACACCACTACTATCATAGATCGAAAATGATAAGTCAGTTATTTCTGAAAGGGAATCCTGAATATGAGACAATAATTGAGTATCGATACGTTTAATGAGAGGCATTCAGTCTTTCAAAATAATATCCCTTAGGAATCTGAGGACCTTTCACGAAAATTAAGGTTAAATGATCTATCACCGTGATGTCTTCTAAAAATCTATACAAAAATGCTGCTGAGCTTTATAGAACTCCTTCACGTTTCAAAACAAGGTTTTGAAACATGCAAATCTCAAAAAGAGGGCGCAGACATCCTTCTTTCTGAGAACTGCAATAAAAAACAAACTCAAGGGGGAATTAATTCAGCAAATCAAATCTGTTTAGCTCGTTACCCCTGTCAACCTCTTCAGTTCTTGTAATCTGTCATATGTTTCTTTATTCAACTTCTTGATCGCTTCGAATCTCTCGCTCACTTCTATGAGAAGATAGCTAATTGAGGTGTTCTTTACCTCCCCTAATAAACCATGTTTTGCAACAACATTAAACACATCAAAAAAGGTTTCTACACAAGCTATGTGCTTGTTGGTCTCATTATACCTATCCATGTCTTCCATTCTTTCCTCCTTCGTTTCAATACTATTTTTGATTATCTCACCTATAATGCCGCCGGAATATTTTTGGATTAGATAATTAATTTACTTTTTCCACCAACTAAAAATCAAGACATTTTTATATATTTTTATATATTTGACATTTTTATATATCCAATTCTCCCTTAAGTATAAGGTCCTTAGAGTCCAATGGAATAGCATAGAAAGTCTGTTGGCAGGACACTGAAAAGAGTTTGCTAGATGCCACGTGATTCTTATCACAGAAAAAGAGAGGCCTAAATGAAAAAATTTATTGGACAAACGTAAGAAAATTTGTGATAATCTCCAGTGAGCTAAAGTGAGATAAGATGAAAAGGGAAATACTCATTTACGAAGATGATAAAGAAGTCCTGAAATTCCTGAAGTCCTTCTTTAGAGGAAGGAATGATTATACAGCTTGCTTTATCAATAAAGATAAGGAGGGCTTAAAGGAGGAATTGAAGAAGAAAAAACCTGCTGCCCTTATTATTGGTAACCCCCATGCTCTTGACAATATAAAGCCTTCAGAGTTTGAATTTCCTGTCATAGCCTTAATAACAACCGGTAATACCGTTAATGGGATTCGCTCTGTAGTCAAATCAGGCGTGGAGTATTATTTACTCGCTCCCTTCTATAAGGAAGACCTTGAAGACAGGCTGAGGGTTGCGATAAAGAGAGAGAGTTGGATTGAGACCCTCCATAAGGAAAATAAAGATCTTGAGGCCCTTATCGAACTTACACACCTTATTACATCAACCCTCGACCCGAGAAAGGCACTCTATCTTATAGTAAAAAAATTATCAGAGATAATACATGTAACAAGATGTTCTATGATCAGTATAGATGCCAAGGATAAGAGATACGCAAATGTCGTCTCAACCTTTGAAGATCCTAACATCACAAATATCAGGCTTGATCTCCAGAAATATCCTGAGATAAGGAAAGCCTTATCCCTCAAAAGATCAGTACTGGTAAAAGATGCACGGAAAGACCCCGTGATGAATGAGGTAAGGAATATCATAGAACCTATGGGCATTCGTTCTATTATGGTGCTACCGGTAATATTTCATGATGAGGTAATAGGTACTTTACTGTTGAATATAGCAAAGGCAGAACGAACCTTTACAGAAAGAGAGAGAAAGCTCTGTGCTGCTATTGCCAGTGCATCGGCAAATACCCTTTATAATGCCTTCCTCTATGATAAAATTGAGAGAGAAAAGAGAGACCTCGAAAGGCTTGCGATAACTGACTACCTGACAGGAATCTATAATGTGAGGTATTTCTATAACAGACTTGACGAGGAATTCAGCAGGTCTGAAAGGCACAGAATCCCTTTATGTTGCATGATGTTCGATATCGACAATTTTAAAAATATAAATGATACGTATGGTCACAGAGTAGGAGATATCATCCTCAGAGAATTTGCACAGCTTGTGAGAGAGCATACGAGGAAATCTGATGTCTTTGCACGATATGGTGGTGAAGAGTTCATAATGCTTCTGCCTCAGACATCTTTGGCAGGCTCTGTAGCAGAGGCAGAGCGGTTAAGTAAAATAATAAGGAAATGTCAGTTTTATGCCCTCAAGAATGGGGAAAGAATTACCGTGAGTGTGGGAATAGCCTGCAGTTCTGATACAAGGATCAAAAACCCTGATAACCTCATTACTTTTGCTGACGACGCCCTCTTTACTGCTAAGAAAAAGGGGCGGGATCAGATTG
Source organism: Nitrospirota bacterium (assembly GCA_043802315.1). GTDB lineage: Bacteria > Nitrospirota > Thermodesulfovibrionia > Thermodesulfovibrionales > SM23-35 > DASPRG01. The sequence goes on along the minus strand of JAZDLE010000038.1, from coordinate 25,672 downwards.
CTATATATCCCTCCTTGTAAAAAAAATCCATCTCGGATTCACTTACTAATAAGACCTTAAGTAAGAACACATATTTTTACACCCTCCCCTCAAGGGAGGGGAAATCTACTCCCTCTCCCCTGGTGGTCGCCTCAGGCGACTCGCCGAGGAGAGGAGAGGGCAAGGGTGAGGGGGTGTGGTTTTACTTATGAACTCCTTAGTAACAATATAAAAGGGGTCAAGGATTCGAGGGTTTGTGGGTTCAAGTTTTTTAATAAAGTATTCACTTGAATCCTTGACCCCTTGAATCCTTTTTTGCAACTCTTCAAGAGGAAAACCATAAATAATACCCGTTTTGCATTACGTTTCTCTCATTCTATCTGTTAAAATAAGTTGTGGATATCATTACCTCTCACATAAATGCTGACTTTGATTCTCTTGCATCAATGGTGGCTGCCAATAAGTTATATCCTGGAGCAAAGATGGTCTTTCCAGGTTCACAGGAAAAGAAACTGAGAGACTTCATGGAGGCCTTTCACCCAGTAGAGATAAAGCGGATAAAAGACATTGACCTTTCAAAGGTTACGAGGCTCATCATCGTTGACACAAAAATACCAAGTAGGATAGGACCTTTTGCAGAACTACTTTCTCAAAAAGGGATAAAGATACACATCTATGACCATCACCCATTCAATGAAGGCGATATACGGGGAGATGTTGAGAAGATCGAACATGTCGGGGCAACAGCAACCATCTTTGCAGGGATACTGAAAACAAGAAAAATACATCTGACACCAATGGAGGCCACCATACTCGCCTTAGGCATATATGAAGAGACAGGGTGTCTGCTTTTTCCTTCTACGACAGAAAGGGACTTACTTGCTGCTTCGTATCTCCTGAGAAGGGGTGCAAACCTTAATATTGTCTCGAGCTTTTTAAAAATAGAATTGAGCATGGAAGAACTTGACCTCCTGAATGAGCTTGTTCAGTCATCAAAAGAGATGGTGATAGGAGGGATAAGAATAAAGGTGGCAAAGGCTTCCCGTGAAAGCTACCATGGAGATGCAGCTTACCTTGCCCACAGGCTGATGGATATTGAAGATATTGATGCTGTGATATTACTGCTGAGCATGGAAGGAAAGATATTAATGGTCGCAAGGAGCAGGGTTCCGGAGCTCAATGTATCAAAGGTAATGAAAGAATTTGGAGGTGGGGGTCATCCTACAGCAGCCTCTGCCACAATAAAAGAGGCATCACTCGAAGTCCTTGAGGAAAGATTGACAGAACTACTTAGAAATAATGTAACGCCCTTTAAAGTTGCCTCTGATGTAATGACGAGCCCCGTTATCACGATCCAGTGGGACACCTCTATCAAAGAGGCAGAGGCAATGATGACCCGTTATGGGGTCAATGTCCTGCCAGTCTTGAGAGAGGAAAAGTATACTGGTCTTATATCACGAGAGATCGTGGAGAAGGCCCTCTTCCATGGTTTTGGGAAAAGCAGATCAATCGATTTTGCCACAACAGATGCCATAACTGTTGGCCCATATGCACCGATCAGAGAGATAGAGACTTTAATGATAGAACAAAACCAGAGATTTATGCCTGTTATAGAGAATGGTAGGATTATCGGTGCAATCACAAGAACAGACCTGCTGAGGACTCTTTATGAGGAATTCCTCAGGCGCAGGAAGATAGAAAAAACGGTGATAAAAGAAAAACCATCTATGGGAAGAAGCCTATCTTCTTCACTGAAAGATAGGTTTCCTTCAGAGATCTATAACATTCTCAAACTTTCTGGTGAGGTTGCAGAGGAAATAGGTTTCAATGCCTATCTCGTTGGAGGAACGGTGAGGGATCTTTTGAGGGGTGAGAAAAATCTTGACATTGATATTGTCGTAGAGGGTGATGGAATTCCCTTTGCAAAGGCACTCGGTGAAAGACTGGGTGTACGGGTAAAAACACACGAAAGGTTCAACACTGCTCAGATAATTACGGATAAACTAAATCTCGATGTAGCAACAGCCAGAATTGAATACTATGAGTCACCTGCAGCGCTTCCAAAGGTCGAGACATCATCAATCAAGAAAGACCTATACAGGAGAGACTTTACCATCAACACATTAGCAATAAAATTAAATCCAAAGGACTTCGGACTCCTGATAGATTTTTTTGGTGGCCAGCGTGATTTACGAGAAAAAACAGTCAGGGTCCTCCATAACCTTAGCTTTATTGAAGATCCGACAAGGGCGTTCAGGGCAATCAGATTTTCTGAAAGGTTTGGATTTAGAATCAGTAAACATACAGAGAATCTCATGAAGTCAGCAATAAAGATGAACCTCTTCGAAAGGCTCTCAGGACCGAGACTGTATGAAGAACTCCTGCTCCTGTTTCAAGAGACTGAACCGAACAGGACACTCAAGAGACTGTCAGATCTCGGCCTCTTAAAGGTTATATACCCAAACTTCATATTCAATGAGGAACTTGAGACAACCATGAAATCAATGCATGAGACCCTCTCATGGTTTAATCTGCTCTTCCTTGAAGAAAAGACCGACAGGGGAATTTTATATCTCATGGCCATGTTGTCAGGATTGAAGGATGAAGAGGCAAAGGCCGCTATAGAACGGTTATCACCGCCTCCAAAAATCAAGGATATGATTATCGGTGGGATACCCAAAGTGAGGGAAGTTCTCAAAAGACTCCCCCTTAATGATCCTGTGGAGACCTATAACCTTCTGAGCAAACTCAAGCTCGAAACAATTCTGCTATTGATGGCAATAAGCAAGGAGAGACAGAAACAGAGGGTAATATCTCAGTATCTGACAGAGTTGAGGAAAGTAAAAACAATTCTCAAGGGAGAAGACCTGAAAAAGATGGGGGTGAAGCCAGGACCTATCTATTCGAGAATTCTCAAAGAACTCCTCGAAGAAAAACTGAGAGGTCATCTCAAGTCGCGGGAAGACGAGGAGAGATTTGTAAGGGCACTAGCAACAAAGCTTGTAGAAAAACAATCCTTCTAAATTTATTCAGGTTCAAACCTCTTTTCAAGCTTCTTCATAAGTTGTGTCATTGTTGTATACTCAAGGTCTTCAAGTCGTAATCGATAGGGTTCAAATGCCCATGGTATCTAAGATAGTTTGCTATCTCATTTGCCTTCCTTCTTGCCTCATGAAAGGCAGGTTCATGCACCTCTCATCCCTTTATTTCTTAAGAGATTTTCCAATCCTTCTTTCTATCGATCTTACCTTCTCCTCTATTCTGTTTGGCTTTCCTTTCCTGTCGTCAATGATGATCGTTGTAAGCGCCCTCTCGCCGGTTTGCATGACAGCATTATGGCATTTCTTGATAACCTTCATTATTTCATCCCATTCACCCTCGATAACGGTGCCCATGGGATTAACCTTATAAGGAAGTCCGCTTGCATCAATTATCTTTAAGACTTCAGCAAGCTGGTCACCGATACTGCTGCCAGCACCAATGGGAACAATACTGAGCTCGATGAGCATAACCCCTCCTTTCTTGATTTTCCAAAGTGCGTTTATACTCTATGGTTAGTAAGTAGGTATTGACAAGAAAAGGGGCGGTATGCCCCTTTTCCTTATTCTTAAGATAAAATTACACAAAGTTTATCGTACTGCGGCTTTAAGTGCCTTGCCAGCTTTAAACTTCGGTATCTTTGCGGCAGGTATTGTGATAACATCTCCTGTCCTGGGATTACGGCCTTTTCTGGATTTCCTTTTAACAACAGAGTAAGTACCAAATCCAACGAGGGTAACCGTTTGCCCTTTCTTTAAGGCTCCCTTTATGGAGTTTAACGTAGTATCCAGCGCCTTCGAGGCATCTACCTTACTTAATCCCGCACCTGAGGCAACCTTGTCAATAAGCTCTGCTTTTGTCATTTGTCTTCCCCCCTTTCATATACAGAGTTTTTAAGAAGTTGAGATTAACAGTATCAAGAAGAAATCCTTTTGTCAAGCCAAAAATTTAATCTCCCTATAGAAAAGTTTATGCCAGTTTATGGCCTATTCTGTCATCTAATGAAAACTTGATGATAATGAAATTTCCATTTTTTAAAAAGAGAGCGTAACTATCTACGTTTTTTCTTTGATCCTTTAGAGTCCATACAACATTCTCATGCAATTCGAAAGAAAGGGCCCAAAGAGTTATCAATATATTGTTATCCATCTGCATTAGACATACAGGATATAGGATTTGTAATTTTTTTCCTTGACATTCGTTTTTTCTCTCAATAATATTGTGGTAAAAAGTGGTAGAAAGTGGAGGGCAATTTGCCATCTTTCTCTGGGAAATATTACTACACCGTTGACCCAAAAGGGAGAATCATTATTCCTGCTCCTTTTAGAGAAATCATGACCAGTAATTATAGCACAAAACTGTATGTCACTAATGCTCCCTTTGAACGATGCCTTTGTATCTACCCATTAGAGGAGTGGAATAAGCTCCAGGAGCAGGTTCGGACAAAGCCAAGATCCGATGAAGCTATCAGATTTTTTATGAGAAGGGTTATTGCCTCTGCTATTGAGGTGGAGATGGATAAACAGGGGAGGATCCTGGTCCCAGCAGCCCTCAGGGAAGATGCAAATATTAGTAGTGATGTGGTTATAGCAGGTCAGATCGAAAGGATTGAACTCTGGGACAGAGATGAATGGAATACCCTTTTTGACTCAGCAAAGATAGATCGGAAATCTCTCGAAGAAAAACTGACAACCTACGGCATTTAGAGGCAATAGTGGAGATTGTTCATCTCCCGGTTATGGTAAAAGAGGCAATTGAGGTTCTTAACCCTATACCGGGTGGAATATATGTCGATGCAACAATTGGTCCTGGGGGACACTCAGAAGAAATAGTAAAGTTGATAGGCCCAGAGGGAAAGCTCATAGGCATTGATCGGGACAATGAAGCCTTGAGAGTAGCTCAAAAGAGATTGCCAAATAAAAGGGTAGTCCTAAAAAAAGGGAAATTTTCAGATATGGAGAGCCTGCTTTATATGGATGGAATTTCCGAAGTCGATGGTATCCTTTTCGACCTTGGTGTCTCCATGATACAACTGAAAGATCCTGAAAGGGGATTGAGTTTCGCCTCTGATAAACGTCTGGACATGAGAATGGATAGGGAACAGGAGTTGTCTGCATGGGATGTCGTGAACAGATATTCTGAGAAGGAACTTGAAAGAATACTCCAAGAATTCGGCGAAGAACGTCTATCGAGAAAGATATCAGAGGCGATAGTCAGAATGAGGAGAATAAAACCAATTGATACCTGTTCTGAATTATCAGGGATTATAGAAAGATTATATCGGAAAAGAGGAAGAGTTCATCCTGCAACAAAAACATTTCAGGCATTACGGATAGAGGTAAATAAAGAGCTTGATGAACTGAGGATAGGGCTCGATTCTTCTGTAAGGCTTCTGAAAAAGGGTGGAAGGTTATGCATTATCTCTTACCATTCACTCGATGACAGGATAGTAAAAAAATTTATGGCCCAGAGTTCAAAAAGAGGATTGCTCAGGGTGATGACAAAAAAACCCATGACCCCTGGATCTGAAGAGCTCAGATCAAATCCTTCTTCAAGAAGTGCGAAATTCAGGGCAGCGGAGAAGATATGATACGATTAGGTAGAAGGAAAAGTATGATGACTTTTATTTTTAAGCCCTTGTGTATTGCGCTTTTACTTGCTGGTCAGTTCAGTTTTGTGTGGCTCAAGTCAAATGTTCTTACCTTAGAATACAAAATGGGTGTCCTTGAAAAGATGAAAGCTGAGCATATTAAAGAGAGGAGGTTACTGCTTGCTGAAAAGGCAGGCCTCCAATCTTTGGAAAGGCTGGAGGCATCCTCGATGGAAAACGATAGCTTTGTCTTCCCTGACAGGGTCAGGGTAATCCATGTAAAGAGACAGAAGGGGTCTCTACCTCATAAAGCATCACTAGAGAAGAGACAATTGGTTAGACCCTGATTGGAGAGAGGTGCAGGGTTTTGAATAAAAAACGGTGGATCATCTTAAATACGATAATCATTTTTAGTTTTTTTGCAGTATTTTTGCGTCTAACAGATTTGATGATCCTCAACCATAAGTTGCTTTCAGAGAAGGCTAAACAGCAATATGTAAAGGTTGAAGACATACAGGTGAGAAGAGGAATAATATATGATAGAGAGGGAAGACAGTTCGCATTGAACCTCGAATTGGAATCTCTCTATTGTGAACCCGAAAGCCTTCATCTCGATAATGAGAGCTTAAAGAAACTCGCTTTTGCCATTGCAAAAAAACCAGAAGTCATTCTCACAAAAATACCAGAAGAGGGGAAATTTGCATGGATTGAAAGAAAACTTGAGCCTGATATCGCAGAGAGGGTAAAAGATCTCAACATTACGGGTTTGGGCTTTATGAATGAGGCAAAAAGGATTTACCCGAAAGGAAAACTTGCTTCACACATAATCGGCTCTGTTGGGGTTGATAACCAGGCACTCGAAGGGATCGAACTCCAATTTGACCGGTATCTGAAAACGAGGGGTGGAAAGGTATTCTTTGAACGAGATGCAGGTGGAAGAACACTTTCATCGGGAGTAGATAAAGAAGCAAGGGGCAATAATATTGTACTCACCATAGATGAGGGGCTTCAGGGAATTGTCGAAAAGGAGATTGAAAAGGCAATGCTACAATGGAGAGCTGCTGCAGCAACAGCCATTATGATGGATCCTTTTACTGGCGAGATTTTCGCCCTCGCTAACAGACCTTCTTATGACCCTAACAACCCGGGAAGGGCTAAAGATTTTGAGAAGAGGAACAGGTCTATAACGGATTGCTTCGAACCTGGCTCTACTTTCAAAATTGTTGTTGGTATCGGAGCCCTCGAGGCTAAAATAGTTAAACCTCATTCGCTCTTTGATGTCAGCAAAGGAGCTATTGAGGTTGGAGGAAAAACTATTCACGATGTTCACAAATATGGAGTTCTGACATTTAAAGAGGTTATCCAGAAGTCTTCCAATGTAGGTTCTATTATGATTGGTATGAGGCTTGGAAAAGAGAGGATATATAAATATGCAAAACTGTTAGGAGTTGGTGAAAAAACAGGGATAGATTTACCAGGTGAAGTCTCCGGATGGATACAACCACCCGAAAGATGGTCAGGGACATCCTTAGGCGCAATACCAATTGGTCAAGAGGTTGCAGTAACACCTCTTCAGATACTCAGAGCTTACTCTGCAATCGCAAATGGAGGATCCCTCGTCAAACCTCATGTTGTATCTGAGATAATCTCCCCTGAGGGCAATGTGCTTTTTTCGTTCATGGATAATGAAAGGAAGCGCATACTCTCTCCGAAAACAGCCGAGATATTCAGAGAGATTCTCAAGAGCGTTGTAGAAGGAGGCACTGGCGAAAAAGCGTCCATTGAGGGAGATGAGGTTGCAGGCAAAACAGGGACAGCACAGATGATAGACCCGAAAACAAAAAGATATTCGAGAGAAAAATATGTCAGTTCTTTTGTGGGATTTGTCCCTGCTGACAAACCGAGGTTTGCGCTCATTGTTGTTGTTTATGAACCTAAAGGCCAGATTTACGGAGGGGTAGTGGCTGCACCAATTTTCAAGGATATCGCCAACCAAGCTTTTTCGTATCTCAATATACCGAGGAGGGATATCCCCTACGAAACCCCTCTACTGGTGGCAAAATGATCTTGAAAGAACTTTTAGAAGGTTGCGATTTCATAAACAACTCTTTCCCATCGGATAGAGATATCGCGGGTGTGGCTTATGATTCACGGAAGGTGAAAGAGGGCCATCTGTTTGTAGCGATAAAGGGTGAGAGGTATGATGGACATGATTTTATCCCAGAGGCGATCAAAAAAGGGGCAATCGCAGTAGTGGGTGAGAGAGACCTGAGAGATGTAGATATTTACATCCATGTTAAAGACAGCAGAAGAACCCTTGCCTGCATCGCTCATAATTTTTATGGAAAACCATCAGAAAATCTTGTCCTCATCGGTGTAACTGGTACAAACGGAAAGACTACGACAACGCATATCCTCAAGTCCATACTCGAGTCCTGGGGAAAGGAAGTTGGCCTGATCGGCACGATACACTACATGATAAAGGACACGGCCTACCCTGCACCTTTCACAACGCCTGAGTCCTTGGAGTTCCATGGTCTGTTAAAAGATATGATCTCTGCCGGTTGCACTCATGTTATTTCAGAGGTCTCATCCCATGCCCTTGAACAGCGCAGGGTAGATGGGGCTGTTTTCAAGGTTGCCGCTTTCACGAATCTCACGAGAGACCATCTGGACTTTCATAAAACTATGGAAAATTATTTCAGGGCAAAGGAGAGATTATTCAGGGAGCTTCTCGATAAGGATGGAACCTGTGTGATAAATATGGATGATCCCTATGGAAAGCGAATAACATCAGAACTTGGCTCCGCCTCAGGCGGACAAGACTTAGAACTCAGAAGGATACTGACGTACGGGTTAGAGGATGGGGCAGATATCATCGCGAGGGAAATTAATCCATCCGCAGGGGGATTGAAGTTTAAGATATCCTTCCGCGGCAGGAGCTATGATGTCTCATCCCCCATCATGGGTCTGCCCAATGTATACAACATTATGTCCGCAGCTGGCGTGTCAATCTCTCTGGGAGTCCCGTGGCAGATAATTCTTGAAGGCATAAGGAAGACTGGTAGTGTTACAGGAAGGTTCGAAAAGGTTGATCTTGGTCAGAACTTCCTCTGCCTTATCGATTATGCCCACACAGAGGATGCTCTTGAAAGGCTGATATGCGCAGCAAGGGAACTTCTTAAAAAGTCATTAGTCAATAGTCAAATCCCCCCTCACCCCCCTTTACTAAAGGGGGGCATGGGGGGAGTATCAACTCTGAACTCTGAACTCCGAACTCTGAACTCTTCACCACGTATAATCACTGTCTTTGGATGTGGGGGAGATAGGGACCGTGGTAAGAGGCCCAAGATGGGTGCAGTGGCAACGAGGCTTAGTGACCTTGTTATCCTGACTTCTGATAATCCTCGGTCTGAAGAACCATCCGATATTATTCAGGAGATCGAAGAGGGAGTAGTAAGAAGAAACTATATAAAAGAGCCCGATAGAAGAGAAGCGATCAGAAAAGCAGTAAATTTGGCATGTGATAGAGATATCATCCTTATCGCAGGCAAGGGACATGAGGATTACCAGGAAATCAAAGGTACACGGTATCGATTCAATGATAGAGAAATTCTTGAGGAGGCAATTAAAGATAAATTAAGGAATCAGGGAGAGAATGAACATTGTGGATGCTCGGGAATGAGATTAAAGGAGTTTTGAAAATCGAAGATATCATTGCAGCAACAGATGGAAAGGTTATAGGGAGAAATGCTCATGCCTTTACAGGTGTGTCGATAGATTCACGGTCGATACAACAAGGAGAGTTATTCATTGCACTGAGGGGCGAGAGATTTGACGGACATGATTTTCTTCAAGATGCGCTAAGAATAGGGAGTGGCGCTATTGTAAAATTTCCTCCTGCAGAACTGATAGAGGGGAAAACCATAATCTCTGTAGAGGACACACTCAAGGCTCTTCAGAGGATAGCTCGTTATATGCGTTTGAAAAGAGCTATTCCTGTTATTGGTGTCACAGGATCAAATGGCAAGACAACCACAAAAGAACTCATAGCATCGATCCTGAGCTCTTCATACAGGGTACTGAAAAATACAGGTAATCTGAATAACCATATTGGACTTCCTCTGACTTTGACGAGGATATCTGAAGAAGATGAAGCTGCTGTTTTAGAGATGGGTGCAAGTGCACCGGGTGACATAAAGGAGTTATGCGAAATAGCAGTGCCAGATTATGGTGTTTTAACGAATATCAGTCCATCCCACCTCGAGGGTTTTAAAGATATGGAGACCCTGAGGAGGACGAAACTTGAAATCCTGAATTATATTCGTGTGGCTGTTGTAAACGCTGATGATTCTTTCTTGATGGAAGGTATTCAGGCCTCAGGGTTTAAAGGGAGGATAGTCAGATACGGGATAAACAATGATGCCGAAATCTATGCAATGGATATCAGACTTCATGAAAAGGGTTCTACCTTTCTTTTACACATCGGTAAGGACACCTCTATAGAAGTCCATACGAAAATACCAGGAAGATTTAATATTTACAATCTCCTTGCAGCCATTTCCGTTGGTCATATCTTCCATATTGAACTACGGAATATAAAGAATGTGATAGATTCTTTTGTCAGCATTCCAATGAGATTTGAGATAAGAGAACTTGAAGGTCTTCATATCATCAGTGATGTCTATAACGCAAACCCGGCTTCTATGGAAGAGGCTCTTAAAGAGCTTGTCAGGCTCAGGAAGAAAAGGGCTATTGCTGTCTTGGGTGACATGCTTGAACTCGGCCATTACGGAGATGAGGCCCATAGAAGACTTGTCAGGTGGATGTCAGAACTTCCGATTGACATCTTTGTGGCAATAGGACCTTTGATGTCTGCTGCAGCATCGGAATTCTCAGGAACGGTCTTCACATTTCAGAATTCTATCGAGGCAGGGGAAAAGATTAAGGGTATCTGCAAAAAAGGAGATACCCTTCTGATAAAGGGTTCAAGGGGTATGAGTATGGAAAGGGTTCTGGAGGCATAGGATGTTATATAGCCTTTTATACAATTTACATGAGTGGTTCTCGCCTCTGAATGTCTTCAGGTACATTACCTTCAGGACCTCCCTTGCTGTGCTTACAGCACTGTTGTTTTCTCTCATATTGGGTCCGTGGATTATAAGAAGATTGAAGAGATTAAGTATGACCCAGCAAATTCGGGATGATGGTCCAAAGACACATATCAATAAGGCAGGCACTCCTACGATGGGCGGGGTACTCATCATTCTCTGCATACTTCTTTCGGTTTTTCTGTGGGGAGACCTGAAAAATATGTATGTCTGGATTATGATTACCTCCCTTGCAGGGTTTGGATTCATCGGCTTTCTCGATGATTATCTTAAGGTCACAAGGAAAAATCACAAAGGTCTCCGGGTCATTTCCAAGTTCGGCAACCAGATAGTCCTTGCCCTTTTAATCGGTATCTTTCTCTACATGAATCCAAAGGACCCTTATGCAGATATTTTGAGCGTTCCCTTCTTTAAGAAATGGCTCTTTGACCTCAGCTGGTTCTATATACCATTCTCAGCAATTGTTATTGTAGGTTCATCCAATGCAGTTAACCTTACAGATGGTGTAGATGGGCTTGCAATAGGTCTTGTTGCTATTGCCGTCCTTGCAACAGGTGTACTCGTTTACATATCAGGACATAAGGGATTAGCCCAATACCTTCAGGTCCTCTATCTCCCCGGCACTGGAGAGTTAACCGTTTTTTGTGGTGCCATATTTGGTGCTTCCCTTGGGTTTCTCTGGTATAACTCTTATCCAGCTGATATTTTTATGGGTGATGTGGGTTCTCTCGGGCTCGGGGGTTCTCTCGGTACCTTAGCCGTCATTACAAAGCATGAGATAGTCCTCGCAATAGTAGGAGGAATCTTTGTTATAGAAACAATCTCTGTCATAGTGCAGGTACTATCCTTTAAGTTCACAGGTAAAAGGGTGTTTAAGATGGCACCTATCCATCACCACTTTGAATTAAAAGGGTGGCCTGAACCAAAAGTCATCGTGAGGTTCTGGATAATTGGAATGATGCTGGCTTTATTAAGCCTGGCAACATTAAAGGTGAGGTGATATGAAAAAACAGTTACAAGTTGAAAGTTTAAAGTTTAAAGTTAATACAAGAATTCTTTTATACCTTTTCATCTTTTCACTTTTTACTCTTCACTTTTCACTCTTCCCTGCGTATGCTTATGAGTTTAATTCCCGGTCAACTGTTGTGATGGAAGCATCTACAGGAAGGATCCTTTATGCGAAGAATCCGAATCTCAGGCTCCCTCCAGCAAGTACAACAAAGTTGATGACAGCAATTGTAGCCATAGAAGAGAAAAACCTTTCTGATGTCGTAAAGATAAGCAAAAATGCTTCTCTTGTCGCTCCTTTAAAAGCAGGGTTCAAAGAAGGGGATGAAGTAACCGTTGAGACACTTCTGTATGCCGCACTCCTGAAGTCTGCAAATGACGCTGCTGTTGCTCTCGCAGAAGCTGTAGCTGGTTCTGAAGAGAGCTTCGTCTACTTCATGAACAGAAAGGCAGAAGCTATTGGGTTAAGGGATACTAAGTTCATAAACCCTCATGGTCTTCCTGGCCCAGACCAATATACAACTGCCTTTGATTTATCAATAATGCTGCGGTATGCCCTGAGATATCCGAAACTGAAAGAAATAATCGGAACCCGTGTGGCAGAGGTCTCGACAGAAAAAGGAAATGACCTCTTTCTCAAGAATACGAATAGGCTTTTATGGTCCGATGAAGCCCTTATAGGAGGAAAGACAGGATATACACGCGCAGCAAGACACTGTTTTGTATGTGCAGCTGAGCGTGAGAAGGATACTGTTATCGTAGCCCTTCTCGGGAGCCCAAGCAGGGTGAACCTCTGGAAAGAGACAGAGATCCTTATTAATAAAGGATTTAATGTTATTGCCAACAAAGAAGAATCGGTTGTCTATTTCACAAAGGCAGATTACGATTCACTCGACGTGAGAAAAGCAACCTATAAGAAGAGTTCAAAGTTCGTTCATAAAACTACAAAGTTAAAGAAAAAGAAAGTACTTGCAAAGAAAAAGGGGGAAACAAAACCCCTTGCTAAGAAAAAGGGTAAAACGAAAACACTTGCTAAGAGTAAAAAGGATTATAGGGTCTTAGAGAAAAATATACATGGAAATACGGGGTAAAAAAATTACGGTTGTAGGCCTTGGGAGAAGCGGTATAGGGGCAGCAAATCTGCTTTCTGAACTTGGTGCAGATGTGACGGTAACAGATAGGAAACCAGAAGAGGATCTTACAGATTTTAGAAAAAAGCTCAACCCTTCAATCAGACTTTCTCTGGGGAGTCATCCCGAAGACTTATTCGTATCAGCTGAAATGATAGTCATCAGCCCTGGGGTTCCCCTTAGTGTTTTACCCTTATCAAAGGTAAAGGAAAAAGGGATCCCCATCATTGGTGAGCTCGAACTTGCTTACCAGATTTCCAGCAACCAGACATTACGATTTGATTCTGGGCGGTCAGTGGCCAGTTTTCTCGCTGTTACAGGAACGAATGGCAAATCCACAACAACGACCCTCCTTAATGCAATGCTCAGAAAGGGTGGGTTCAGGACAATCTTAGGAGGGAACATAGGAAATGCCCTGACAGAGGAAATTTATAAAATAGTTACAGGTAAGAAATTGCAAGAGGAAGTTAAAAATAACTCGTCACTCGTCACTCGTCACTCGTCATTGGATTATATTATTGTTGAGGTATCAAGCTTTCAGCTCGAATCGATAAGGGATTTCAGACCCAAGGGTGCTGTGATACTCAATATCACACCTGACCACCTTGACAGGTACCATTCACTCGAAGAGTACTCTGAGGCGAAGGCAAAAATATTCGAAAACCAGAGGGGAGAAGATTTCCTGCTGCTCAATGCAGATGATCCAGAAACAGTAAAAGTTGCCAAAGAACAGTTAAAGGGTAAATATGAAAAACCAAGCATTTTTTACTTCAGCCGGAAAAAAGAGGTTGAGGGTATCTATTGTAAGGATGGGAGAATCTATTGTAATTTTCCTGGCATGTCACTCCTCACTCCTCAGTCCTCACTCATACATGCCGATGAGATAAAAATCAAGGGAGTCCATAACCTGGAGAATGCCATGGCCGCCTCGGCCATGGCTTTCCTTGCAGGCAGCTCCTTAGAGGCAATAAAGGATTCCCTGAGAGAATTTCCTGGTTTAGAGCACAGGCTCGAATTTGTGAGAGAGAAAGATGGCGTCAGGTATGTTAATGATTCAAAGGGGACTAACGTAGGTGCCGTAGTGAAGTCCCTCGAGAGCTTTAATGAGCCCATCATCCTGATTGCAGGGGGCAGAGATAAGGCAGGAGATTTTTCACCCTTGGGGAGTTTAGTAAAAGAGAGGGTAAAGGCCATTATTCTTATTGGTGAGGCTCGTGAGAAGATAAAGAAGTCTCTCGGAGACCTTACTAAAACAGTAATGGCTACAGACCTGAAAGAGGCTGTACAGATATCCCGTGGCATCGCTGTTAAAGGTAATGTTGTCCTCCTCTCTCCTGCATGTGCCAGTTTTGATATGTTTATGGATTTTGAAGACAGGGGAAGGCAATTCAAAAAGATTGTTATGGAGCTGACATAATGGATAACGCAATGAATAAGACACAATTAGCCTTTCGGTTTTCTGAACGAAACTCGTCATCCGTTAACCGTCACTCTTCACTTTACCCTACTTACGACAAATTGCTTCTCCTTACCACGCTTGTTCTCGTCGTCTTTGGCGCTCTCATGATATACAGTTCAACCTCGGTCATCATACCTACCCTTGCCAAAAAAGGTGTTAACGAATTTTATTACTTCAAGAGACATATATTTACAATCCTCATAGGACTTGGGTTTATGTTTCTTGCCTACAACCTGAAACCTTCTTTTCTCAAGAAGATAGCTGTGCCCCTCCTGATTTTCTCTTTCGTGCTCTTAATACTCGTTTTCTTGCCCGTCATTGGTGTCCATGCAGGTGGCGCAAAGAGATGGATAAGACTCTGGCCTTCAACCTTCCAGCCATCAGAGTTCGTAAAGCTTTCCATGGTCATATTCCTCGCACGATACTTGTCATCACCTGACTATAAAACTGAAAGTTTTACATCTTTCATAAAACCCGTTTCTATCATGATAGGATTTCAGGCGATTATGCTTATGCAGCCAGACTTCGGATCTGCTATGAGCCTGGCCTTTCTTACGCTTGCAATGCTCTTTCTATCAGGAATAAGACTGAGATACCTTTTTTCCCTTTCTTTACTTGCCCTGCCGGTACTGTACGTGCTCATTATGGAACCTTACCGCATCAGGAGAGTTACATCCTTTCTTGACCCCTGGAAGGATCCTCAGAACAGTGGTTTTCAGCTTGTGCAGTCTTTTATAGCCTTTGGTAGCGGAGGCATTACAGGTGTTGGCATCGGCGGCTCAAAACAGAAATTATCTTACCTACCAGAATCGCACACGGATTTTATCTTTTCTATTATCGGTGAAGAGTTTGGTTTGATAGGCGTCTCAATAATAATTGCCCTTTTTCTGCTCATATTTATCAGAGGAATATCTATTGCGGACAAGACAAGGGATAGATTTGCTTATTACCTATCAGTTGGACTTTCACTGATGATATCACTACAGGCTCTTATCAACTTCGCTGTTGCCACAGGTCTGGTGCCTACAAAAGGCTTACCGCTGCCCTTTATCAGTTATGGCGGTTCATCTCTTCTTGTGAACTTGGCTGCTATCGGAATACTCCTTAATATATCGAGAGGAAAAGAGAACAGGGAGATTGAAGATATAAAGCAAAAAATGTTTGTGAGAAGAAAAGCTAAGATGGCCATCTATGGATTGAGAAATAAAAAAGCCAAGATGAACAATTATGGAATTCCTTTATTTTGAATTTTTCATTTTACATTTAAAATTTTATGCGGGTGATCATTGCGGGTGGAGGTACAGGAGGACATCTCTTTCCAGGACTTGCAATAGCTGAAGAACTCAGGAGAAGAAATGAGATGACAGAAGTGATATTTGTCGGAACAGAATACGGTATAGAGGCAAGGGTCGTCCCGATGGAAGGATATCCAATAAAGTTTATAAGGGCGGAAGGAATGGTAGGAGTATCTGTTCAAAAAAGGATTAAGGCAATGGCCAAGATGTTTCTCTCGTTTTTGGATTCCTACAAAATTATTAAGGAGGTGCGGCCCGATATCATGATAGGTGTCGGTGGTTATGCATCAGGAGCAATTATGCTTATCGCAGCTCTCATGTCAATACCAACCATGATCCTTGAACAGAATTGTATCCCCGGATTTACGAATAAGATCCTCGGGAAATTCGTAAAAGCCATCTGCACAACCTATCAGGAGAGTATCCCCTTCTTCCCGAAAGAAAAGACCTTCCTTACCGGTAACCCTGTCAGGATGCATATACTCAAAGGCAACAGAGAATCTGGATATAGGCTCTTCTCTCTCGAAGAAAGTCTATTTACGGTCTTTGTTTTTGGAGGAAGTTTGGGAGCAAGAAGCATTAATACAGCAATTATAGCTTCTCTTAATTACTTGCATGACTTAAAAGACAAAATTCAGTTCCTTCATCAGACAGGTACGAAGGATTATGAACATATCAGGAATGCATATAGGGAACTCGGTTTCAAAGGGACAGTCACCCCCTTCATATATCAGATGGATGAGGCTTACGCTGTCTCTGATATCATAATCTCAAGAGCCGGAGCAACAACTCTCGCTGAATTGACAGCTCTCGGAAAACCAGCTGTTTTAATCCCTTACCCTCATGCAGCCGGACACCATCAAGAATTGAACGCAAGGAAACTCTTTGAGATGGGTGCAGCGAGGACGATCCTTGACAGTGAACTAAGTGGTGAATCCCTTGCCCACACCATAAGGGAGCTTTATGAGAACAAGACGATCAGGGCAGAAATGAAAAAAAATAGCAGGGCCCTCGGAAGACCTGAGGCATGTGCCAAGGTAGTCGATATTGCAATGAACCTTCTTAAAAACCAGTGAAGAGTGACAAGTAACGAGTGATGGCTAAACATACAAAATACAGAGTCCAGTACACAGATTCAGGAGATAATCGTGTTTGAGCGCTACAGGGTAATACATTTTGTCGGGATAGGCGGTATCGGGATGTCAGGTATTGCAGAGGTGCTTCATAATCTCGGCTACGAGGTTACAGGGTCTGATGTAAAGGATTCAGGAACAACAAGAAGATTGAGGAATTTGGGTATAAAGGTATCTATCGGACATGAGGCAGAAAACATAGACGATGCCCATGTCGTTGTCGTTTCCTCGGCAGTTTCAGACAATAACCCTGAAATAGTTGAGGCAAAGAGAAGGTTTATCCCTGTAATACCTCGCGCAGAGATGCTTGCAGAGCTTGCAAGGCTGAAATACGGGATACTCGTTGCAGGGGCACATGGAAAAACAACAACAACATCCTTGATATCAACTATTCTTGCCCATGCTGGTTTTGACCCTACGGTAATCATAGGGGGAAGACTAAAAGCAACAGGCAGTAATGCACGACTTGGTCAGGGAGAATTCCTCGTTGCCGAGGCTGATGAGAGCGATGGTTCATTCCTGAAACTCTCTCCAACAATAGCAGTTGCAACAAACATAGACAGGGAACATATGGATTTTTTCCAGTCACTGGATTCCTTGAAAGACGCCTTTCGCTCTTTCCTGGATAAAATTCCCTTTTACGGTGTATCAATTATCTGTATTGAGAACGAGCATCTGCGTGACCTTCTCCCAACTCTTCACAGAAGATATATCACCTATGGATTCCATAGTGAAGCAGAAATCTATGCAAAAAATATCAGAAAAGGTTTTATGTCTGTCAGCTTTGAAGCAACCTATAAAGGCACGGACATCGGTGATTTCGATCTTCCCCTGTCAGGAGAGCATAACGTCCTGAACAGCCTGGCTGCTATAGGAGTTGCCTTAAAACTCCAGGTAGATATACCAATCATCAAGGAGGCTCTGAGGAGGTTTGGAGGCATACAGAGGAGGTTCGAGTTTAAGGGTGAAGAAAAGGAGATAAAAGTATTTGACGATTATGGGCACCACCCTACTGAGATAAAGGCAACCCTGAAAGCAGCTAAGGAAGGACTGATACATAACCAAGCATCAAAAGTCGAAAGTCAAGAGCCAAGAAGGTTATTTGTCCTTTTCCAGCCCCATAGATATACAAGGACAAAAGACCTGATGGATGAGTTTGCCACCTCCTTCAATGATGCAGATTTTCTCATCCTTCTGGATGTTTATCCTGCAGGGGAAAGACAGATAGAGGGCATAAACTCAGTAACCCTTTTCGAGAGAATCAAAAAGAGAGGTTTTAACAATACCTTGTATATGAAAGATAAAGAAGAAGCAATAAGCCATATCGTCTCCCATATGCAAAAAGGTGATATGCTCCTGACCCTTGGTGCAGGAGATGTGTGGAAGATAGGCGATGAGATACTCCATAGGTTAAGGAGTGAGGAGTGAGAAGCCAGGGTATTGGTGAAGAACTCGAAGAGATATTTACTGAAATCCCCTTTGAGGGAGATGTGAGATTCATGGAACCTATGATAAAACATACATCGTTACGGATAGGAGGGCCTGCAAATCTCTTTGTTATTCCTCGAGACCTCCCCTCCCTCAAAAATATCTTGGTTGTTTTGAAAAGAAAAAAAATACCCGTTTTTGTTCTCGGTGGCGGATCAAACATCTTAGTGAGGGATGGCGGCATAGAGGGCGTCGTTATATCGCTTAGGTCTTTCAAAAAGATCGAGATCTTGAGTGAGGATAGGATGAATGTAAAAGTACATGTTGAGGCAGGGACACTTCTCCAGAGGCTCGTGAACTTTTCGAGGGAAAAAGGTTACTCAGGTATAGAGGGTCTTGCGGGCATACCAGGCTCTGTTGGTGGAGCAATCTGTGGAAATGCTGGAGCCTTCGGCTATGAGATGAAAGATGTGCTCATCTCAGTGTCAATCACAGATGACAAAGGCAGAATCAAGAGCTTAAAGAAAGAAGATATTGACTTTGGATACAGAAGGTCGGGCATTTCCTCAGCGAACCTGCTTCTCAGTGCGGAAATAATTCTCAAGAAGGATAAAAAGGAACTTGTTTCTGCAAAGATAGAGGATTTCTTAAAGAAAAAATGGGAGAGCCAGCCTTTCTCGGAACCATCTGCAGGCTGCGTATTTAAAAATCCTCCTAAGTTATCAGCAGGAAAATTGATAGATGAAGCAGGGTGTAAGGGCATGAGAATCGGCGATGCTGAGGTGAGTAGCATCCATGCGAATTTCTTTACCAATAAGGGAAAGGCGAAGGCCTCTGATTTTATCAGGCTTATGGAAAACGTTGCTCAAAAGGTCAAGGAGAGATTTGGAGTTGTCCTTGAAACAGAGATAAAAATAGTAGGGAGAGATGCGGATGGTAACAGATAAACGTATAGGTGTCTTGATGGGAGGAAGGTCAGCTGAAAGGGAAGTGTCTCTCAGGAGTGGAAAGGCAATCTATAAGACTCTCAGAGACTTAGGGTACGCTGTTGTTGCAATAGATGATGCAGGGTCTGACCTTTGCGATGCCCTTAAACGTAAAAAAGTAGAGATAGCCTTCATTGCACTCCATGGAGGACACGGAGAAAACGGTGCTATGCAGGGCATGCTGGAAGTTCTCGGAATCCCATACACAGGATCAGGGGTTCTCGCATCTGCCCTTGCAATGGATAAAGAGGCATCCAAAAAAATATTCCTCTTTCACAAAATTCCCGTATCACCCTTTATAGTTTTGAGCAAAGAGCAGAGGTCAAAGAGCATAGACTCATCAAAGGTAGACTTTCCGTTGCCCTGGGTTGTCAAGCCTGCAACAGAAGGTTCAAGCATTGGGGTGAGTATCGTGAAAAACAAAAAGCAGATTGGCCCTGCTATTAAAAATGCATTCTCCTCAGGCGACAGGGCAATCATAGAGAAATACATAGAAGGGAAAGAGGTACACATAGGAATACTCAATAACAGAGTGCTCGGAGGGGTTGAGGTAAGGCCATCTCTTGAATTCTACAGTTACGAAGCCAAATATGAAAAAGGTCTTACTGAGTATGTACTTCCTCCGGAAATAAGCAGGGGGGCGTATGAGAAGGCAAAGGAAACGGCCCTTTCTGCCCATCGTTCCCTTTGGTGCAGTGGTGCTACCAGGGTTGACCTCAGGGTTGATGGAAAAGGTAAGCCATACGTGCTTGAAGTCAATACTATTCCGGGTATGACCGAAACAAGCCTCCTCCCGAAAGTAGCAAGGCTTGCAGGTCTTGATTTTTCTGCCTTAATAGAAGAAATGCTCAGAGGTGCTCTTGATGAAAGTAAAGAAAAAGAAAAATAAGGGCAGCTTGTTGATAGGTATTACTGCTTTTGTGTTGCTTGTCTCTACCCTTGCAACAGTCGCATATATTTCTGTAATCAAAATAAAAGCAGCATTCCCGATTAAAAGAATTAATTTTATTGGCAATAAGCATATAACCGTTGATGAACTCAGGGCACTTGCAGGGATTCACAGTAATGAAAGTCTGATTACGCTTTCGGGAAAAAAGATAAGCCAGAGGTTACTCAAATCCCCCTGGATCAAATCCGTAAGGGTGAGAAAAGAGTTCCCCGGGACCTTATCAATAGTGGTAGGAGAAGTAGTCCCCTTTGCGCTTCTCGATGTAAACGGACATATTTTTTTAACTGATGATAAGGGTAACCTCCTCGAAGAGCTTAAAGACAATCCGATTCCTTTCCTTCCCATAATCACAGGCGATCCCTTTAAAGAGAAGGAGGGGTTTTTAGAGGCCCTTACCCTTGCAAAGACGATGAATGATATGGGGTTTTCTTCAGAAAGAGACCAAATTGAGATAGTCCTGTCAAAGCCCCAGGAAATTACATCAATCATCGATGGAACTGTTATCAAGATAGGGGCAGGAGAGTATAGAGAAAAACTTGAACGTCTTCTTGAACTGGAGGAAGATATACAGAAGAGAAAGATACCCGTTGATTACATAGACTTACGATTTGCAAACAGGGTGGTTGTAAGACCGATTAAAGAGGTAATTAATTGAGGAGAGAAAATATTATCGTTGGTCTTGATGTAGGAACTACAAAGGTCTGTGCCGTCGTTGGAGAAAAAGTGGGTAATGAGTTGGAAATTCGTGGAATCGGCACGTCTCCCTCAGCAGGGCTTAAAAAGGGCGTGGTCATACATATAGAACCAACGGTGGAATCAATAAAAAAGGCTGTAAAGGAAGCAGAGTCTTCCACGGGAATACAGATAGATACGGTTTATGTTGGAATTACGGGTAACCATATCAAGGGCTTGAACAGCCATGGTGCTGTCGGAATCAGAGGCAGGGAGGTAACTCCTTTGGATGTGGAGCACGTCATAGAGTCTGCCAAGGCCGCCTATGTGCCTCTTGACAGGGAAGTACTTCATGTTATTCCAATAGGTTATATTCTCGATGGACAGAACGGTATCAAAGACCCTGTTGGCATGGCTGGTGTCCGGCTCGAGGCTCATGTCCATATTATCACAGGTGCTGTTTCTGCATTGCGGAACCTCCTGAAATGTTGCGAGATGGCCGGACTTGAGGTCATTGAGGCAGTCTTTGAGCCCCTTGCTTCAACAGCAGCGACACTTACAGATGATGAAAAGGAAATCGGTGTTGCCCTCGTGAACATTGGTGGCATAACAGAAATTGTCCTTTACAAGGATGGCTGGTTACAACATTTATCAACCCTTGCCATCGGAGGAAACCATTTCACAAATGATATCGCCATCGGTCTGAGGATTCCGTTAGCTGAGGCTGAAAAACTCAAAAAGGATTTCGGTTGTGCTATAGCGAGCATGGCAAAGGATGATGATGTGATTGATATTACTCAAGCAGGACAGAAAAGGAAGATACCGCGCAGATACTTATCAGAAATCATACAGCCGCGGGCCGAGGAGCTCCTGGATTTAATAAAGGATGAGCTTTTATCCTGCGCTGGATACGACATTGCATCATCAGGCGTTGTCCTTACAGGAGGAGGTTCTCTCCTTGATGGTCTCGACAGGTTGGCAGAGGCTGTATTAGGACTTCCTGTAAGGATAGGGTCCCCAGATGGCATAAAAGGATGCAGGGGAAACATCAATAATCCAATGTATGCAACAGGAGTGGGCCTTGTACTTTACGGTTCAGATAAAGAATCAGGTGGAACCTTCTATGAGGGTAATCTTTCAGGGATATTTGGAAAGATGAAGGACTGGTTTGCAGGAATATTTAAAGGTAATGGAGATTCAGATTTATAAATACAGAAGGCAAGATCAAAAAATCTAAAGGGAGGTGTATATGTTTGAGATTGAAGAAGTAAGGGGGCAAAAGGCACAGATTAAAGTTGTTGGTGTTGGAGGCGCAGGAGGAAATGCAATCAATACCATGATTGCATCCAGCCTTCGGGGAGTTGAATTCATCGCCGTTAACACTGACTTACAAGCCCTCGACTCCTCGCTTGCGCCTGTTAAAGTGCAGATAGGAACTGACCTTACAAGGGGACTGGGAGCAGGTTCAAACCCCCAGATCGGAAGAGAGGCAGCACTCGAAGACAGGGCTCCAATCATGGAGTCTCTTGAAGGGGCTGACATGGTCTTTATAACAGCCGGTATGGGTGGAGGTACAGGAACAGGTGCAGGGCCAGTGATTGCCAGTATTGCAAAAGAACTTGGTATTATTACCGTCGCTGTCGTTACCAAGCCATTTTTCTACGAAGGCAGAGTGAGATGTATGAATGCTGAAGAAGGTTTAAAGGAAATGAAGAAATATGTAGATACCTTTATCGTTATACCGAATGATAAGATTGGCCTTGTTGTTGAAAAAGGGACACCTCTGCTCAAGTCCTTCGCTTTAGCCAATGATGTCCTGAAACTGGCAGTGCAGGCCATATCTGACATCATCCTCATTCCAGGGCTGATCAATGTCGACTTTGCTGATGTCAGGACGATTATAGCAGATAAAGGTCGTGGCGTTATGGGTTGTGGATTTGGTAACGGAGAAGGTGGAGCCCTCGAGGCAGCTAAAAAGGCTATATCAAACCCCCTCCTTGAGGATTCCTCAATCGAAGGTGCAAAGAACATCCTCTTAAATATAACTGGCGGACTTTACTTATCGTTAGACGATGTTCAAAAGGCAGCCTCTTATGTTTATGACTCAGCCCACGAAGAAGTAAACCTCATATTCGGTTCAGTGATAGACCCGGACTTAGATGATGAGGTGAAGATCACCGTAATCGCAACAGGATTTCAAGAGGAGAAGAAGGAAAAGGTGGAGTTGCCTCAGATTAAAAAGTGGACTCCTCTTAAAGAGCCGATAAGTTTTAAAGGGTCTGATAGGGTTTTGGCAAAAACTCTCGGACGTGATTATGATGTGAATCCAATATCAGCAGATGTTATCCCGTACGAGGACCCTATTGACGTGCCTGCTTTTTTAAGAAAAGCTTCTCTCAAAGAGATTCATAAAGAGTTGTAAGATCCCTCCACCGAGGAGCCCCCTCCCCCGGGGGCTCCTCCCCCCCCTTAAAAGAAATTCTGTGATACCATAACTAAATGATGCATAAATTCCTATCCACCAATCGTCATTGCCCGACTTGATCCGCCAGACGTACGGCGGATTGATCGGGCAATATAGAGGAAGAACTGGGAAATGACTTGTTGAATACCACAGAGAAGAACGAGTTTAAAGTGCCAAAGTCAGCTTTTCTCTACTCTGATGAGTTTGCAAAATTCGATTATGGCCCGACCCACCCCTTCAAAATATTCAGACTGAAACTCACCTACGATCTCATGAAAGCCTATGGTCTTCTATCCCCTCCTTACACTCAGTATATTGAGGCAAAAAGGGCAGAAGATGAAGAACTACTGCAGTTCCATGACAGCGAATACATCGAAGTCCTGAAGGCTGCAAATGTTGGCATTGAAATCCCCAGTGCTTATTATTACGGACTCGGGCCTGGTGACAATCCTGTCTTTAAGGGTCTTTATGACTGGTCTAAGCTCGTTACAGGGGCTTCTTTACAGGCAGCCTCTCTGGTTGAAAATGGTGAGGTTGATATCGCCTTTAATATATCTGGAGGACTTCACCATGCCATGGCATCAAGGGCATCTGGGTTTTGCTATGTCAATGACATCGCCATCGCAATATTGTCCCTTTTAAAGAAGGGCAAGAGAGTTGCTTACATAGATATTGATGCCCATCACGGTGACGGGGTTCAGGAAGCCTTCTATACATCAGACAAGGTATTAACCATATCCATCCACGAGACAGGAAGGATGCTTTTCCCGGGCACGGGTTTTGAGAATGAGACAGGTAAGAATGAAGGTGAAGGATATTCTGTAAACATCCCCGTGCCTCCTTCCTCTGACGATGAGCTTCTTGTCTATGCCTTCAATGAAATTGTCCCTCCCCTCATAGAGAAGTTCAGACCTGATATTGTCGTTACTCAGCTCGGCGTTGACGGTTTTTCTTCTGATCCCTTGACTCACTTAAATTACACAAACAATGGATACTGCGAGGTTGTAAAGAAGATAAAGGAGATATCTCCGAAATGGGTTGCCTTGGGCGGTGGCGGCTATGATATTGCCAATGTCGCAAAGGCATGGACCCTCGCCTGGGCAATCATGAATGAAGTCGAGATTCCCGATGATATCCCAGATAATTTCCTCAAAGAGTATCTTCAGGAAGGCTTCTGGAGCAGAAAAATGAGAGATGGGATTTATCTTGAAAAAGGAGTCAGAAAAGATCAGATGAGGGAAGAAGTAGAAAGGGTCATAGGTTTTATCAAGGAGAAGGTGTTTGTAAAGGTGGGCTTGTAAAACAGAGGTGAGAAATATGGAACCAAGTGGGCCAGTTTGTCAGAGTTGCGGGATGCCCATGGAGAAGCCGGAAGATTTCGGGACAAATGCTGATGGCAGCAAGAACGAGGACTCTTGCTGCTTCTGCTTTCAGAATGGAGATTTTACGAATCCAGATTTTACCATGGAGCAGATGATTGAAAAACTTGTTAGTTTTAGTGACAAGATGGGAATGTCTCAAGCTCAAGCAAAAGAAATGGCACAGAAAGTCACTCCAAAACTGAAAAGACGGCAAACAAAAGTGACAAAAACATTTCAGATGTTAAAGTTACGACTTACCCATCATGCAGTGTCTGAAAAACTTACCGCTTCCTTCCTCCTATTCTGATTTTTTTCTGATTTTTTTCTTGACATTAGAAAATTTTTGTTGTAAGTTTGTAAAAGAGGACGGAAATCGGAAGGCATTTTAAGTATAAAATGGCCGAGCTGCCAAAGGAAGAACCTTTTGGTAAGCTCGGTTTTTTTTTGAGTGAAAGGAGGTGAGTATGAATAGTATTAATTTATGCGAAGAAACCGTCAAAGTAGCGGCTGAACTGTATGAGAGGAGTGGTCAAGTGGAAGGCCGTGACCTCGATAACTGGCTTGAGGCAGAGAGAATTGTGAAGACAGAAAAGAGCACAAATAATGATAACTCATGCGAAGAAACCATCAAAGTAGCGGCTGAACTGTATGAGAGGAGTGGTCAAGCAGAAGGACGTGAACTCGATAACTGGCTTGAGGCAGAGAGAATTGTGAGTACAGGAAAGCATTTTGGTATGATGTTTATGCAAATACTGATGCAGGACCCATCATCTGCAAACAAACTTATGGAAGCAATAAAGCCATTGACTGAGCTTGGACAGAAACAGCAGGAGGCACATTTTTAGCTTAATTTTTTAAGCATTTTGCGATAGTTTATTCTGTTAAAGTCTAACCCTTCACGAGAAGGTGCTAAGGGTTGTTTTATTTCTTTATTACTTCTTTTTAATACCCCACAGTCTCTGCTGTGGGGTTTCCTCCTACCCCCACTTTGGAAAAGGGGGGCGAGGGGGGATTTTAAATTAATAAAATTTACCTAAAGATACCCCGCCGTCTCTGCGGCGGGGAGTA
>JAZDLE010000037.1:0-3195 GCA_043802315.1 Nitrospirota bacterium | reverse complement strand
TGGTATGGGAAACCCTGATGGCGCAACACCAAGGCACATTGTAGACAAGCTCTGTGAGGCTGCGAAAAACCAAAAAAACCACAGGTATTCTGCATCAAAGGGAATAACCCAGTTGAGGAATGCGATATGTGAATGGTATGAGAGGCGCTATGATGTTATCCTTGATCCCGAGTTGGAGGCTGTTGTAACAATAGGTTCCAAAGAAGGTCTTTCTCATCTTGTGCTTGCAACTGTTGGCCCTGGGGATGTAGTAATGACACCTGCCCCTGCATACCCCATACATCCATACAGTGTAATAATAGCAGGTGGAGAGGTAAGGAATATTCCGATAGGTCCGGGTATTGACTTTTTCGGGGAGATGGAAAAGGCATATAAATCGTCATGGCCAAGACCAAAGATGTTAATTATAAACTTCCCTCACAACCCTACAACACAGGTTGTGGAGGGACTCGATTTTTTTAGAAAGGTTGTAGATTTTGCAAAAGAAAATAATATTATTGTTCTGCACGACCTGGCCTATGCAGACCTTGTCTTTGATGGATATAAGGCGCCGAGTTTTCTTCAGGTCCCAGGTGCAATGGATGTAGGTGTTGAGTTTTTCTCTATGACAAAGAGTTATTCAATGGCAGGGTGGAGGGTCGGTTTCTGCGTGGGAAATCAGGAGATTGTCGCAGCGCTGACAAAGATAAAGAGCTATCTTGACTATGGCATGTTTCAGCCGATACAGATCGCAAGCATTGTAGCTTTACGAGGCCCTCAGAACTGTGTTGAAGAAATAAGGAAGATATATGAGTCGAGGCGCAATGCACTTATAAAGGGACTTTACAAGGCTGGGTGGCATATAGAACCACCGAAGGCAACAATGTTTGCGTGGGCAGAGATACCAGAGCCGTTCAGGAAAATGGGTTCTCTTGAATTTACCAAACTGCTTATAAAAGAGGGAGGCGTTGCAGTATCCCCTGGTATCGGATTTGGCGAGGGCGGAGATAACTATGTTAGGTTTGCCCTCGTAGAAAATGAACAAAGAATCAGACAGGCAACGAAAGGCATAAAAAAGGTGCTGAATAGATGATAAACGTCGGCATAATAGGTTTTGGCACCGTAGGCAGTGGGACTGTAAGGATCCTTCTTGGAAATAAGGATGTTCTGAAAGAAAGGCTGGGGTTTGAAGTAAACCTCAGGAAAATTGCGGTCCGTGATATTATGCGGGTTAGGGATGTAAAAGTTCCTGAAGGTGTTGTGACCACGGATGTAGATACAGTTCTGAATGATCCTCATATTGATATTGTAGTAGAAGTCATTGGAGGAATCAGACCTGCAAAAGACTTCATATTAAAGGCGATCAGTAATGGTAAACACGTGGTTACAGCGAATAAGGCCCTCCTTGCAATCGAAGGTGACGAAATATTCACTGCTGCCCAGGACGCTGGAGTCGAGATAGGTTTTGAGGCCTCTGTTGCAGGCGGCATTCCCATTATAAAGGTGATAAGGGAAGGCCTTGTTGCAAACAGGATAAAGGCTGTATACGGGATAATAAACGGCACGTCAAACTATATACTCACAAAGATGACGGATGAGAATGTTGAGTTTTCAGTTGCATTAAAAGAGGCACAGAAACTTGGCTATGCTGAAGCTGATCCAACTCTGGATATTGAAGGAATAGATTCTGCTCACAAACTCGCAATACTTGCTTATCTTTCGTATGGCATACCAATCCCTTATAAAGATATCTATACAGAAGGTATTTCTAAAATATCTTCACAAGATATAGATTTTGCATCCGAGCTGGGCTATAAGGTAAAACTCCTTGCTATTGCAAAGGAGAAAGACAGCGAGGTGGAGCTCAGGGTTCATCCAACAATGATTCCAAAGGACTATCTCATATCCAAAGTGGATGGTCCTTTCAATGCAGTATATGTCGAAGGAGATGCTACAGGTTCTACCTTATATTATGGCAGAGGCGCTGGAGCTATGCCTACCGGCAGTGCTGTGGTCAGCGATATTGTAGATATAGCAAGGAATATTAAAAAGAATGCAACAGGAAGGATACCTGTAATGGTAAGAACTATCAGGGATGTGAGGATAAAAAAGATTGAAGATGTGATTTCTATGTACTATTTCAGGTTTTCTGCCCTTGACAGACCAGGTGTACTTTCAAAGATTTCAGGGATACTCGGAAATTACAATATCAGCATTGCCTCAGTGATACAAAAAGGCAGAAGGATCGGCGAGGCTGTTCCACTTGTTGTCCTCACCCATGAGGCAAAAGAGAAGGATGTTAGGCAGGCAGTTGAAGAGATAGACCATTTACCTGTTGTAATGGATAAAACTGTGTTTATAAGGGTTGAGGGAAAAGAAGAAGGTTAACGGATTAGATAAGTAAGTAGATGGAAGGATTAATGGAATTCACAGAAGACCAACTCCAGCGGTATAGCAGACATATCATCCTGCCCGAGGTTGGAGAAAAAGGACAGATAAAGATTGCAAAGGCAAAGGTATTTATTGTCGGTGCAGGAGGACTTGGTTCGCCTGTTGGTTATTATCTCACAGCAGCAGGTGTCGGGACAATTGCAATAGTTGATAATGATAATGTAGAGCTAAGTAATCTTCAACGTCAGATAGCGCACAGTACAAAGACTCTCGGAGAACCAAAGGTAGAATCTGCAAAGAATACATTTGAATCTTTGAATCCCGATGTGAATGTCATTGCTATCAAGCAAAGGTTAACAAAAGATAATATCCTCGATTTGATAAGAGATTATGATATCGTTGTTGATTGCAGTGATAACTTTGCTACAAGGTTTCTGGTCAATGATGCCTGTGTTATGTCAAAGAAACCACTTGTAACTGGTGCGATTTCCAAATTTGAAGGCCAGTTAACAGTTGTTATACCTGGCGAGGGGCCATGCTATAGATGTCTGTTTGAAGAACCCCCTCCTCATGGTGTTCTTCCATCTCCTCAAGGTGTTGGACTCCTTGGCTTTCTTCCCGGCGTAATAGGTACTTTGCAAGCAGCAGAGGTATTAAAACTTATTATTGGCACAGGAGAGATCCTTAAAGGAGAGCTTCTTATATATCATGCACTCAAGCCGTCCTTCAGAAAGGTAAAAATACCCAAAAACCCTGACTGCCCTATCTGTAGCGACCATCCAACAATAACCGAGCTCATAGATTATAGATAGAGAATCTTCTAAA
>JAZDLE010000036.1:0-44285 GCA_043802315.1 Nitrospirota bacterium | reverse complement strand
AAACAGGGTGCATTTTGTTAATTTTCCTAATACAACCTCTTATAGAATATTTGAAGACACTGATCCTGTGCCTGACGGCAACGGAACTCTTGAAATTGCAAACGATGCTCTAGTACTGCCAACTAAAACAATTCAATATGCTTTAACCTGGGGTGGTGGTAATATTACATTTGACAATAGGGGGCTCGTATCTCCTAATGGGACTATTAGTGTTACTTCGACTGTAGATCCAGATTATGACTGCATAGTATTATTTGCCACAAGAATAAATATGGGGAAATGGAATGCAACGACTACAAATTGTGATGCTAAATAAAAAAGGCTTGACCCTTGTCGAGGTAATGATTGCCCTTGTAGTACTTCTTTTAGTCTCCCTTGCCCTGATGCAGACAGCATTGGTATCGATTGATGCAAATATGAGGAATGTACTGAGAGATGAGGCTGTCGGCATTGCTGAGATGAGAATGAATGAGGCAAGGAACACACCTTTTGATTCTTTGGTTTCAGATGGCGCAGATATACCTATTACAAGAAACATCAGAAGCATAACAAATTTTCCATATACTACAAGAATGACGGTTACCAATCTCAACACTGTCAACAGAGTGGATATCACAGTGGGATGGACATGGAAGGGCGAGAACTATATTCATAGCATTACAACAATAGTGAGGAGACCATGATTAAGCGCAAAAAATCCCCCCATCCCCCCTTTACTAAAGGGGGGCAAGGGGGGATTAACTCTAAAGCAGGGTTTACTTTAATAGAGTTGTTGATAACAATGGTTGTCTTTGTGCTTGTTATGGCGGCAGGTTCCCAGATATTTACGGGACTATTAACCCAATTCAAGCAACAAAGCAAGATAGCTGAGACCAATATAGAGGGAATTGTAGGTCTCGAGATCTTAAAGCAGGATATAGGGCATGCAGGGTACGGATTGCCATGGAATGTAACAGGAATTGCTGATACTGATGGTGATGGAAATTTCTGGGAACATCTACCCGGTTATAGTGAAGGAGGAACAAATCCGTTCAATCTCAATGATGCACCAAATGATGCACCTAAGGCTCTTGTTAGCGCAAATAATGCAACTTTCAGCAGTCCAAATGACATCTTTGATGGTTCAGATTATTTGGTGATAAAAGCTGTAAATGTCGCCAGGAATGATGCATGCCAAAAATGGACTACGCAAACCTCAGGCGATACCAAAAGGACATGGGGCATTGCAAGCGAAGACCTCAACGGAACAGACAGGGTAATCGTTGTTTTTCCGGGAAGCACTGATTTAAACAGCAGGTCACTGATTGTGAGTGGTGGAGCATTTACTACAACATTCAGTATTACCGCTGGCTTTGCACCAACGGTTTCAACGGACACTCATATTATATACGGCGTTAACGATAGCAGCGCAAGCTTTCCTGTAAGACCGTTCAACAGGTCAGATTATTTTATCCAAAGACCAGCTACTAATACGCCCCAGAGGTGTGCTCCAAATACAGGCATCCTTTTCAAAGCTACAATGAACCATGATGCTGGTGGAAACTATAACTTCCTCCCACTTCTTGACTGTGCTGCTGATATGCAGGTAGTCTATCGCCGGGATACTGACGGTGATGGGACTATTGATAACACTACTGATGACATATCCGCACTTACAGCCCAACAGATAAGAGATCAGGTAAAAGAGGTAAGAGTATATGTTTTAGCCCACGAGGGACAAAGAGATGTAAATTACACTCATACGCCTACGACAATATATGTCGGCGACCCTGCCATCGGAGGAGGACGTAATTTTGATATTGGGGCAAACGTAAATTATCGGTGGAAATTATACACATTGGTTGTAAGACCGAATAATCTGAGGTGATCATGAGAAGTCAGCAGCCAGAGGTCAAAAGTCAGCAGTCGAGTTCTCAACTCATGAACGAAAAAGGCATTGCCCTTGTAATGGTTCTCTTGCTCTCGGCTATTACGCTCGTCATCATGGCAGGATTGATCTATATGATAACAACGGGAACCCAGATTTCAGGTATGCAAAAAAGATACAAAACCGCATCTGAGGCTGCTATGGGCGGCACTGACATCACCTATCAGCTTGCTGGGCTTAGAGGAGATACATCAAGAACTGCCTCTTTTTTAAGTGATTTATCGGCTCTTGCTCCTGCTATTACAACACCCGCTACTTGTACCGGTACAAATCTATCTGGAACATCTTTTACAGGATTAGCAGCAAAACTTAATACACCAACTACTTCTTGGGCTGGTTGTGATAACACCATGGTCATCAACCCTAATACAGGTACTTCCTATGACATGGTCTTTACTCTCGGGACAGTTCCTACATATAATGTATATTCAAAAATAGTGGACACAGTTGAGGGTAATAGCGCAGGAGACGAAGGTCTGATAAACAATCGAGTGGTGGATTCTAATTCTGGTGAAATACGGGTAATGAGTTATCCGTATCTTTATACGATAGAAGTAGATGCAGAAAATGCAGCGAATCCATCTGAAAGGGCTAAGTTCTCTGTTCTTTATCTATATTGAAAGCAAAAACCCTAATTAGAAAGATTTATCAATGGAATGGCTTAGAGATTCTTCGGCTTCGCCTCAGAATGACATAAGAGGTATGGTTATCAATGAATAAGTTTTTCTGTTGTATAGCTCTCTTTTTATTTTTATCCTGCTCTTCAGAAAAATTTACTGATAGCACACAAAAGTCTACAGGAGTAAAAAGCAGGACTGCCTCCGAACAATCTCAGCCATCTGTCTCTCCAAGGAGTGAGCCCTATGCATTGGAAATTACTCCTGTCAATGCTTCACGCAAATCAACATTAAAGGTAATTGCTCAAGGCTTTAATCTTTCTGATGCGAAGATAGAATGGTTGGTAAATGGGCAGTTAACCCAGAGTCCCCTATCCTCTCAATTCAACGCCAGAGAGACAAAAAAGGGTGATAAGGTCCAAGTAAAGGCAGTTATAGATGGCAAAGAGATAATGTCTGGCATTATAGAAATTGAAAACGCTCCACCGGAGATTACCAGAGTTAAAATCCTCCCTGAGATATTTAAATTAGGTGACACCTTGAATGTTGAGGTTTCTGGAAGTGACATAGATGGAGACGATGTAACCATTGCATACGAATGGACAAAAAACGGAGAGCCTGCAGGGAATGGCAAACGACTCGATGTTCCCCTCAAGAGAGGAGACAAGATTTCTGTCAACATAACTCCTTTTGACGGAGAGATTTATGGCCCTCCAGTTATTCTGCACAGGGAAATACAGAATATGCCCCCAATGATTATTGAAGATAAGAAACTGCATTTCGATGGAAAGGTTTATACGTATCAAATAAAGGCTGCCGACCCTGATGGCGATACCCTTACATATACCCTCAAACAGGCACCTAAAGGCATGGTTATAGATAAAACAGGGTTAATCACCTGGGTGGCGAGTGTAAAGGATAAGGGCAGACATCCTGTAACGGTACAGGTAACTGATGGTCATGGTGGGGAAGCTTTATATAACTTCGATATAACGATTGGCTCTCAGTAAATACTTCTCGTTGTGCTCCCCCTGTAACTTCATTTACTTATATTTTCAACTCACCACAGTCCCTTTTAAAAAGCAAACCATAAGTCATATCTCATTTGACTTTTCTAGTAGCTTGACAAAGCATCCCATATCTTTTATAATTGCAACTGAAACTAATTCTCAATTAGAAAGCGGTAGAAATGGTATGCATGAGCACCGATTAAGGCATAGATATAGAGGACATAAAGGGGGGAAAGGATATGAAAGGGTTGCCCTTATCGGAAACCCCAATGTTGGGAAAAGCGTCATATTTGGCCTCCTGACAGGGAAATATGCAATTGTATCCAATTATCCTGGCACAACCGTAGAAGTTTCCTTTGCCAATATAAGCCTTGACGGGAAAAAATACCTCGTCGTTGACACTCCTGGTGTTAATAACCTTATCCCCATGAGTGAAGATGAGAAAGTCACAAGGGACATCCTCCTGAATGACAAACCTTCTGTGGTTTTGCAAGTTGGTGATTCAAAAAACCTCAAAAGAACTCTTCTATTGACTGCCCAGCTTGGCGAGATGGGGATGCCTGTAATCCTTGATCTCAACATGGAGGATGAAGCCAGAGAAATAGGGATAAACATTGACATCGAGAAGCTCAAGTCATTAATAGGGGTTGAGGTAGTAAGCACCATTGCACCTGAACGAAAAGGCATGAGAAGCCTGAAGGCAGCTATCAGCAAAAAGAGTAAGGTGCCAGAAATCACTGTTTGCTATGACTCTCTGATTGAAGAATATATAGAGAAGGTCTCTTTTTATCTGCCAGAAGCAAATGTTTCAAAAAGGTCTATTGCGCTCATGATACTCTCAGGTGATGAAAGCCTGAGAGAATGGCTCAATACAAATCTTGAAGTAGAGGTCATCCATGAACTGGAAAGCCTCAGGAATGAGTGTCAAGAAAGGTTCAAAAGACCTATCAGTGTGATTATCAACGAGACCCGCTTGAAAACGGCAGCCGAGATAGCAGATAGGGTCATGGAGAAGATTCCCCAGTTAGGTAGTTCTCTTGCATCTAACCTCGGAAGGTTCAGCATGCATCCGTTATGGGGGATACCTATTCTCCTTATTGTACTCTTCGGTCTTTATGAGTTTGTTGGTGTCTTTGGCGCTGGGATCCTTGTGGGTCTGCTTGAGGATAAAATATTCGACGCATACCTTATCCCATTATCCATAAAAGTCGTAAAATCAGTTATTCCTTTTCCGTTAGCCCAAGAGATGTTCATTGGTGAATATGGACTCATCACAATGGCACTGAAATATGCCATAGGGATAATCCTCCCTCTAACCACAACTTTTTTTATAGCTTTCGCAATACTTGAAGATAGTGGTTATCTGCCAAGGCTTGCCATCATGTCTAACAAGGTATTTAATATGTTGGGATTAAGCGGAAAGGCCGTCCTTCCCATGGTTCTTGGTCTGGGATGTGGCACAATGGCAGTTATGACAACAAGGATACTTGAGTCAAGGCGGGAGAGAATAATAGCAACCTTTCTCCTTGCCCTGGCAGTACCTTGTGCTGCACAGCTTGGGGTGATCATGGGGATGCTCGGAGCACTTTCTGCAAAGGCCATGTCAATATGGGTGCTGAGTATTCTTGGGGTTCTTCTTTTTTCTGGATATCTTGCCTCAAAGATTGTGCCCGGTGAAAAACCGGGATTTTTTCTTGAGATCCCACCTTTAAGGAAGCCGACTCTTACCAATATAGCAGTCAAGACATCAAGCAGGGTCATCTGGTATCTCAAAGAGGCTGTGCCACTTTTTATGCTCGGTACGTTTATCCTCTTCGTCCTTTCCAAGCTGGCCCTCCTCGGCCTTATCCAGAGTTTTGCTGCACCTGTTGTCGTAAACATACTTGGGCTTCCAGAAAAAACAACAGAGGCATTCTTGATCGGATTTTTAAGAAGAGACTATGGTGCAGCAGGTCTTTTTGCTATGGCGCAAAAGGGATTGCTCACACCTATCCAGTCTGTGGTAAGTCTCGTAACAATAACTCTTTTTATTCCCTGTTTAGCACATTTCTTCATGCTGATAAAGGAGCAGGGCCTTAAGATGGCTCTTACCATGGTAGTGATAATATCTCCGATGGCAATTTTTTTTGGAGGGTTGCTGAATTGGGTTCTCATGCACTTTCATATAAGTATATAGACTTGCATATGCAGAAATTTTATATGATAATTATTCGATTCGTTTTATCTCCTTATGGAGGGTGTAAGGGGAGGACACCAGGTTATAAAACAAATTGTTTATTATGTTTAGACGCGAACAGGAGGGCACATGATGCCTGAAAAGAAAAAGCTTTGTAGGTCTCTGACAGCTTCTGGGACTGAAAAAAGCATGTTTGAAGACGAGGCACTTGAGGCAATATGGGAGCTGGCTGAAGATGGAGAAGTAAATTTCACTGATCTCATAAATGAACTTGGTAATGAAAAGGAAATTCTCGAGATGCAAAAGGATGGTTTAATAGTAATCAAGGAAAATAAAGTTCACTTTACGGAAAAAGGACGATATAGGGCAAGGGACATAACAAGACGACACCTCCTCGCTGAGAGACTTTTTGTCGATGTCCTTGCTTTAAATGATTATGAAGAGGATGCATGCCGTTTTGAGCATGTGATAAGTCCTGAGGTAGAAGAGGCTATATGCACTTTCTTAGGACATCCACCTACATGCCCTCATGGAAGAGCAATACCGAGAGGTAACTGCTGCAGACTCTATACACGAGAAGTTAAACCTCTCGTACAACGTCTCACGGATTTGGAAGTCGGTGTAACTGCAAGGGTTGTATTCATAACCACCCCTGCCATGGAGAAGCTCACAGCTATAGGACTTATGCCTGGGGGGACTGTTAAACTCCAGCAGAAAAAACCTTCTTATGTCATAGGCATAGATGAGACAACAATTGCTATCGATGAAGAGATAGCGAAAGGAATCTATGTAAAGAGATAGGAAATGCGAGAAAGGGTATTCAGAGAACATCTTAAGAGTAAAGGTCTTAAATTTACAAGAGAGAGAGAGTTGATACTCAAGGATATTTCTTCTCGATACGGCCATTTTGACCCTGAGGAACTTTATATCGGAATGAAGAAAAAAGGACTAAAAGTTTCAAAGGCATCCATTTACAGAACTCTTCCTCTCCTTCTTGAAAGCGGTCTCATTGAGCAGGTGGAAAGAACTGAAAAACATGCCCACTATGAACAGACTTTCGGCAGAAACCATCATGATCATATGCTCTGTATTTCATGCGGCAGTGTCATAGAGTTTTATTCTGAGGCGTTAGAAGGTCTTCAGAATAAGATATGCAAAAAGAAAGGGTTCGAAGGCGTAACCCATACTCTCGAGATAAAGGGATACTGTAGTAAATGCAGGAAGACGAGGAAATGAATTCCGCTCTCTCGATAGCTCCACCCTCTCATCATTCCCCTTTATTCTTGAGCTGAAATTTAGACCTTGTTCAAGAGTGTTTTATATTTTTCTCCAAAAATAATCATTCAAATCCCCCCCGCCCCCCCTGTTCTCAAGGGGGGGCGGGGGGGATTACTTAATTTTCCATTGATGCATTTTACATTTTTTTTAGATTTATGCTATGGTTTTATGACTTGAAGAAGCTCATAGCAGAGAGCTAAGAGCTATGAGTGTACAGGTGCTCTTAGCTCTCTGCTCATAGAGGGGGTTTGAATGAATAAAATAATCCTTGCATACTCGGGAGGTCTTGATACCTCCGTGGCAATAAAATGGCTAAAAGAGCAGTACAGCACAGAAATAATTGCCTTCTATGCGGATCTTGGCCAGGGAGAAGAGACAGATCCCATAAGAGAAAAGGCATTGAAGACGGGTGCAGCAAAAGTTTATGTAGAGGACTTAAAAGAGGAGTTCGTAAAAGACTATATATTCCCCATGCTCAGGGCAAATGCAGTTTACGAGGGTTCATATCTGCTCGGGACGTCAATAGCGAGACCTCTTATTGCTAAGAGACAGATTGAGATAGCAGAGAAGGAAGGCGCTGAGGCTGTTGCCCATGGTGCGACTGGAAAGGGTAATGACCAGGTGAGATTTGAACTAACCTATTATGCATTTAAACCTACCATAAAGGTTATAGCACCATGGAGGGAATGGCCATTCAATTCAAGGCAATCCCTGATTGAATATGCCGAAAAGCATGGTATCCCTGTTACAGCAACAAAGGAAAAACCTTATAGTACCGATAGGAACCTCTTTCACATCAGCTACGAAGGAGGAATTCTGGAAGACCCCTGGCAGGAACCCCCACCCGACATGTATACCATGATCGTACCGCCTGAGAAGGCACCTGATAAGCCTCTCTCTGTTGAAATCTCTTATGAGAAAGGTGACCCTGTTGCAATCAATAATGAACTTTTGTCTCCAGCAACCCTGCTTGCGAGATTGAACCACTTTGCTGGTGAACATGGAGTTGGAAGGGTTGATATGGTAGAAAACAGATATGTCGGAATTAAATCAAGGGGCGTTTATGAAACTCCTGGAGGCACAGTTCTCCATGTTGCCCACAGGGCAATAGAGTCAATAACCCTTGACAGGGAGATACTGCACCTCAGAGACTCACTGATAACGCGCTATTCTGAGCTTATATATTATGGATACTGGTTTTCTCCGGAGAGGAAAGCATTGCAGACCCTCATGGATGATGTACAGAAAGATGTTAATGGTACAGTCAGGATCAAGATATATAAGGGAAATTGTTACGTCGTCGGAAGAAAATCTCCAAATTCTCTTTATCACCCCGGGCTTGCAACATTTGAAGCAGAAAATGTATATAATCAGAAAGATGCAGAAGGTTTTATAAAACTCAATGCCCTGCGGCTGAGGGTAAAACACCTGTTGAAATAAACGACGCAATGCATGGAGAGACGGGGAAACAGGGAGGAAGAAATATCTCTGTGTCTCCGTCTCACCAGGTCTCCAAATTGAAGATTATGATATCAGATCTCAGGTACTGGATTGCATTATCCGTGGTGCCGGATATAGGCCCTGTTTTCGCAAGGAAACTGCTTTCCCTGTTTAAGACACCTGAAAGAATCTTTGATGCAAAAATGGATGATCTCCTTTCATTAGAAGGAATAGGGATAAACAGGGCTAAAAATATAAAAGGATTTTCTCTCTGGGAAGTCGTTGATAAACAAATTACGGTTTTGGAGAAAAAGGGTATAAATGTTGTAAGCCTTCGTGACTCTTCTTATCCAGAAATGCTTAGGGAAATACAAGACGCACCTGTTGTCCTTTACATAAAGGGAGATATGCAACCACAAGACAGATATGCGATCGCCATTGTTGGTTCCCGCAAGCCTACACCTTACGGGACATCGGTTACAGAAAATATTTCAGGGGAACTTGCATCTATGGGTTTTACCATTGTGAGCGGAATGGCAAGGGGTATTGATTCAATATCCCATAAGGGGGCGTTAAGAGCAGGTGGGAGAACCATAGCAGTACTTGGATCTGGGCTTGATGTTCCCTATCCTTCAGAGAACAAAGGTTTGATGGATAAAATTGCAGGATCTGGTTGTGTAATAAGCGAATTTCCCCCAGGGACTTCTCCTGATAGAGAAAACTTTCCACGGAGAAACAGAATAATTAGTGGACTTTCTCTTGGTGTGCTCGTAATAGAGGCTACCTCTGATAGTGGATCCCTGATCACAACAGGATATGCCCTTGAACAGGGTAGAGAGGTCTTCGCGGTTCCTGGTAATATAACTTCGTCTACTTCAGAAGGTACAAATGAACTTATTAAACGGGGAGCGGTTCTCACGCGGAGGACAGAAGATATTGTTGAGGAACTCGCGCCTATTTTAAAAGGATTTATACGATCAAAAGAGAAGTCGAAGATAGAAGTAACAGATGAAGAAAAGAACCTCTGCAACTTGCTCTCTGGAGAACCAAAACATATAGATAGTATTTCTCGGGAGAGTGGATTACCAACATCAAAGGTACTCGAAATACTTCTTGGTTTAGAACTAAAAGGTGCCATACGACAAACAATGGGAAATAGGTTTTATCTTGTATGAAATCAACAGAATCTAGTCACAACAGCCTTGTCATTGTTGAGTCACCTGCAAAGGCAAAGACCCTTTATAAGATACTTGGAAAGGGATTCGCCGTAAAGGCATCTATCGGTCATGTAAAAGATCTTCCTAAGAAAGAGATCGGGGTTGATGAAAAGAATAACTTTAAACCTAAATACGTGGTAATCCCGGGTAAAGAAAAAATCATTAAAGAACTCAGGAAGGCATCAAAGGATGCCGATGAGATTTTTCTTGCTTCTGACCCTGACAGAGAGGGAGAAGCAATTGCATGGCACATTGCATCGGAAATCTCAGACCTTAAATCCTTAAACGGAAAGATATACAGGATCATTTT
This sequence comes from Nitrospirota bacterium, assembly GCA_043802315.1. Classification (GTDB taxonomy): domain Bacteria; phylum Nitrospirota; class Thermodesulfovibrionia; order Thermodesulfovibrionales; family SM23-35; genus DASPRG01. Next base: position 34,310 of record JAZDLE010000036.1, on the reverse strand, counting down.
TAATGAAATAACAGAACGGGCTGTACGAGAAGCAATAAAAAACCCTGGCAGAATAGACATGAAAAAGGTAGATGCCCAGCAGGCTCGAAGGATACTTGACCGGCTTGTCGGCTATAAACTCAGCCCTCTTTTATGGAAAAAGGTAAGGGGGGGGCTCAGTGCGGGAAGGGTACAGTCTGTTGCAGTAAGGCTGACTGTGGACAGAGAGCGAGAGATTAAGGCATTCAAATCTGAAGAATACTGGAGCATAAACGCAGAATTTGAGGGGTCTCAACCTCCTCGGTTCTGGGCAAGGCTTCACAAAATACACCCGTCTACGGCTTATGGGCAGCCAGAAACAGGGAGCAAATTTCTCATCCCGAACGAGGATGCTGCAAATACATTAGTAGAAAACCTGAAAAATAAAGATTTTGTATTAAGCAAGATAGAGCATAAACGAAGGACGAGGATGCCTTACCCGCCTTTCATTACAAGCACACTTCAGCAAGAAGCAGTAAGGAAACTAAGATTTTCTGCAAAAAAGACCATGACAATAGCGCAACAACTTTACGAGGGTATCGAACTTGCTGAAGAAGGCGCAGTAGGACTCATCACCTATATGAGAACAGATTCCTTCAGGGTAGCCTCTGAGGCGCTGGAATGGGCCAGGGATTGTATCGGGAGAATTTATGGGAAAGATTATATACCTGAGAAACCTCCTGTTTATAAAAGCAAGGCAACCGCACAGGAAGCACATGAGGCTATAAGACCAACCTATCCTGAGAAAAGGCCAGAGGAGGTAAAACAATTTCTTTCAAAAGACCAGTATTCCCTCTATGTGCTGATATGGAATCGGTTCATATCAAGCCAGATGGCACCAGCACAGCTTGATCAGACGACCTTTATAATAGGGGATAGAGACCAGGGGTTGGACATCAGTGAGTTCAGGGCATCAGGAACAGTAATCCGTTTCGATGGCTTCATGGCCTTGTATACGGAAGGGAAAGATGAAGTGGAAGATGAAGAGGGCCTGACATTGCCAGCCTTAAAAGAAGGGGAACGATTACAACTTCTCAATTTGCTACCGAGACAGCATTTCACACAGCCACCACCACATTATACGGAGGCAACACTCATCAAGGCCCTTGAGGAAAAGGGTATTGGCAGGCCAAGCACATACGCAACAATCCTTTCAACAGTCCAGGAGAGGAAATATGTCCAAAAGACAAATGGCAAGTTTTCCCCTACGGATCTTGGTATTGTCGTCAATGATTTTCTTGTTGAAAGATTCCCTGAGCTCATAGATGTTGATTTTACTGCAAAGATGGAAGACAAGCTTGACCGCATTGAAGAAGGAAAGATGAAGTGGGTGAAGGTGGTAAAAGACTTTTATGGCTCCTTCAGCCATGACCTTGCAGAAGTTGAAAAAACGAAGGGGAGGATAAAACCAGAAGATATACCTACTGATGAAACATGTGAGAAGTGTGGCCTTCCCATGGTCATACGGTGGGGAAGACACGGAAGATTCCTAGCATGTTCTGGATTCCCTAAATGTAAAAATGCAAAACCTCTTCACACCGAGAACGCAGAGCACAAGGAACAGGGCACAGAAAATATTGCTCAGGAAACGAAAGAAGTATGTGAAAAGTGTGGTTCACCTATGGTCATAAAGACAGGGCGATATGGTAAATTCCTTGCCTGTTCAAAATATCCTGAATGCAAAAATACGAAACCTCTGTCAACGGGCATGAAATGCCCACAGGATGGAGGTGATATCGTAGAAAGACGCTCAAGAAGAGGGAAACCTTTCTGGAGCTGCAGGAACTATCCAGCATGCCGATTCGCTTTATGGTATAAACCTATACCTGTAAAGTGCCCTCATTGCGGTGCTGAGTTTCTCCTCGAGAAAAGAGACAGAACAGGAAAGGTAATACATTTCTGCCATGACAAGAAATGCGGGTACAAAGAGGAGATAAAAGAGACAGACATCAGTCTTAACTCTTAATCGGATGAGGCCATTTATCATAGGGATTGGTGGTGCCCATAGCAAGGTTGGAAAGACCACCATTGCCTGCCAAATCCTTAAAAGACTGAGCGGATGGGGTGCTATAAAATACACGAAGACTTCATTCTATAGCTCTATAGTTGACAGTCCTGAAATATTGAGACAGAAAAAGAAGGACACCAACAGGCTCCTTGATGCCGGCGCACAGGATGTTCTCTGGGTTCGGTCACCGTCTGAAGACCTTCAAGAGATCCTTCAGATAGCCATTGATAGGCTTTCACATCTAAAGGGAATCATCCTTGAAGGAAACAGTGCGGTTGAGGTTTTAAAACCTGATATTGTAGTATTTGTATCTGGAAATGAAGGACTCAAGAGAGGTGCAGAAAAAATCCTCAGCATGGCTGACGCCGTTATCTTCGATAAGAACCCCCCAAAAGAAACTCCCAAAACTGTTAAAAGATTCCGTCTCAATAATGAGGAAGAATATGTGAACTTTATAATAGGACTTGTGAGTGAAGACAAAAACAGGGAAACAACTCAAAAGTAAACACATATGACAGATTAAAAAAACAACATATTTTTACTTATCTTGTACATATGGAAACCGCTTCATCCTTTTTAGGGAAATATTTAACGAAAGAAGAAATAACAAAACTTCAAAAGAAGGATGCTCTTCATACAGACCAATTTAAGGAACTCATTCTCATAAGACTCACACAGGACTACAAAAATTACCCAAGGGGCACTATTTTTTATGAGGGTGGTCTCATACCAGGCTACCAAAGAATAATGAGGGTTTTACATCTTGAAAATGGAATAAAACGCTACTTCAAAGAAAAATTCTACATTGAGGAGAAAGTTGACGGGTACAATGTCAGGATAGTAACAATAAATGGGCACTCCATTGCCTTTACCAGGGGAGGTTTTGTCTGTCCTTTCACAACAAACAGAATCCCGGATCTGATTGATCTCACCTTTTTCCATAAGTACCCAGGATACATAATCAACGGCGAGGTTGTAGGTCCTGGCAGTCCTTACAACACAGAGATTATTCCTTATATCAATGAAGATGTACTCTTTTTCTCCTTCGATATCTTCGATACGAGGAGCAGAAAAATTTCTATAGAGGAGCGTTACTCAATCCTCGAGCAATTCAAAATCCCACAGGTAAGAAGATGGGGACCTTTCAGTGTATCTGATGTGGATAAGGCAAGAGAGGTTGTTCTTGGACTTGATAAAGATGGAAGAGAAGGTATCGTAATAAAACCAGTCTCCAGTGGAAAGCAGATCAAATTTGTCACCCTTTCATCGTGCCTCAGAGATTTACAGGCCTCATCCAATCTTATAACAGAGCTTCCCGCAGGGTTTTACATACAGAGGATCCTCAGGGCCATCTTCTTCTGCCATGAATTCGGTGTTGCTTTAGATGATCACTTCCTCCTGGAATCTGCGAAGGCATTGTGCCTATCACCACAGAAGGTCTTAAAAGAGGTAGCTGACGGTGGGAATGTAAGAGAATCTTTCGAGATTAACGTGATAAGTAAAAACACGATATATGAATTAATGGAGCATCTTAAACGATCTGGGGTGAGTACAAAACTCCTTTCCATAGAAAAGGTAGACCATTTCTACAAAACGAAATTTCACAGGATTTATACCGAGGGAACAAGGGAAATCCGCCATAGACTGATGGGGCACGGATTTTTTGACTGACTTTTATTGTTCATAAAATCAGGGAGGATATAGTTTTTGAGCGGATTCTTTTGCCGATAGTCAGAGTGTATTTATATGAAAATCAAGAGGCAAAAGCCTCGGAGGTCGATACGACCGGGAAGTCGCTCAAAATACTATATCCTTCCTTCTGGTATGAAATCTTTGAATTAAATGGCTAAAAGAAGTGAGCATTTCCTATTTAACCTTTCCTGTAAGGAGACCGGATCTTTTAATTGCCCCCAAAAGGTAACTCTTAAATTTCTCCGGGAATAACCATTTTATCCCTAACTTCTCTGCCCATTTTATTAAGCCTTGATCAGCGGTAACCAGCATGGCGTCCAACTCCATTGCGAGCAAGAGAAGGTCAACATCTTCCTTGCTATCTATTATGCCTTCTCTCAATGCCTCTCGATACTTCCGCCTCAGGTCTTGAATAATTTCATCTGAACCTTTTGTTTCAACACCTCTTACAGCCTTTTCAGCAATTCTTAGCCCTTTATTCACCCTCTCCCTGATATCCTCTATCAATTCATATAGAAGAAAAGCCGGGCATTTTAATTCATGTTTTTTGGGAGGCTTTTGATGGAGTATCAGGAGTAAGTCCTCAGGTATTTTATCCTTTTCAACAAAATGCAGGAGCTCCTCAAGAATTGATGGGGGCATATAAAACTCGAGTATATGGATCTGAGCAGCCAAGAAAAGGAATGCCTCAAGAGCCTCTGTAGGTGTATCACCAAAACCTTTTCTTACATCTGGATTTACAAAAAGGCTGGTATCTAATACGACCCTCTGTGGATAGAAAGTCCCTTCAAATTTACTTGAAGGGACTTCTTCAGTATTCAGTTCCTTCTTACTTTTTTTTGCAGCCATTGAAGGCATCCAGCATCTTAAAGTCTCTTCTCCATATAAATTATCAATAAAAGGAACTTAAAAGTAAAGCGTGAAGAGAACCTGTTAGCAGGAATGCCTTGATTGGATATGAACTATCTGTTATAATTACCTAAATGTTTTTACGACTATTCCTGGTCATATTTTTTATACTTATTCCTTCTTTTGCCTTTGCATGGGGGCCTTTAACTCACACCTATCTTGGTAGCGAGATTTATTATTTTGGTTCTCTCTTGCCTGTGTGGGTATTCAACCTTTTAAAGAAGTACAGAGGTGACTACCTTTATGGAAATCTTATGGCTGATATCATCCTGGCAAAGAACCTTCTGCCCTTAGAGAAAAATTCCCATACCTGGGAGGTCGCATTCAGTCTTTTAGAATCTTCAAAAAAATCTTCAGAAAAGGCTTTCTCCCTTGGCTATATAAGTCATCTGGCCGCTGATACCGTCGCTCATGGCATATATACCCGCAGAAAAAATATCGAGCATACCTTTATTGAATTGCGGGCAGACAGCCTCATTGACAGGAAATACTGGGTTCAAGCAAGAGGTATTGACAGAGTTATTCAATACAGAAATGATAGATTCCTTGAAAGATCTCTCGATCGTGTATTTTTCTCTTTCAAAACCAATAAAAGGATCTTCAAAGGAATGCTCTTCCTCTCAGGTCTCAATAAGGAGAAATTTGGTGATTTCATCGATAGAAACCTTTTAATCCCTGTCAAAAAAGAGGACATTAAGAAGCTCCATGAAGAATCACTTCACAGTATTATCGATGTCCTCCGTAATGGAGATCGCTCTACTGTTCTTAAGAAAAACCCAATTGCAAGATAAGACACGGTTCAGTGAGTAAGATTGTTTGCATATTTCTTATTGCCTTCTTTATTTCCGGGTGTGCAGGACCTACGAAGCCTACATACCAAGAACTGCCTAAAGAGAAACCCCTCGCAATAAAGACAAATGGCGTGACCCTTCGACTCATATCTTTTGGCTACACAAAGAATTGGTCTGGGCTTGAAGTAGCAATAGCAAATGAGACGGATGAGGAAATATATTTTGATGCAACCCAGGTTTTCCTTACGAATGAAAAGGGATATGATCTTATTCCTCTCAAGTCATATGAGATTAACGAACGGGTTCATAGAAAAACCGGTAAGTGGATAACACCTTTGACGGTTGGTGCAATTGCTACTGGCATTGCGGCAATAATAGCGCCTTCCTCAAAGGATAGAACAACCTTTGCCAGGGCTGCCCTCGCCCTTGCAGGCGCAGCAGGCACTGCTGAACTTGCAAAGAGACAGACCGCTGAGGCTGACATTGAAAGAAAGGAAGACCTTCTACTGAAGAGCTATAAAATACCACCACATTTACAGCTCGGAGGAGTTTTATATTATCGAGCCGCGGAGGGTATAAAAGGAGTAAAGGCCTTTATTACGGTCAAAGGGACTGAGGAATTTTTCCATATCGAACTGTAAGAAAACTATTCCTTCGCTGCCAGAGCTTTACTTTTTGTAAATCTTCTTCATTATCTCAGGGAACTTGCTTTTGAAATCCGGGTATGCCCTTCCAAGAAAAAGTTTTAGACCCTTGAGCTCGAGCTTTATATCCTCTATTTCTTCCAGGGAAGCGCCCATCTCTTCTAACTTCTCTGTCAGCGTTACGAGTTCCTTCTCGATGAGATTAATCTTTTCCTTTGATATTCTTTCTTCCTTCATGTTTTTTCTCCTTTTTCAATCTTACGTTTTGTAAAGACGTAGCTTTTCTCGAATTCTCTTTAAGCCCTCTTATTATCTGTACTCCTGCTGATGTTCCTATCCTTGTAGCTCCAGCCTTGAGCATATCGAGGAATCGCACGGCCGTCCTTATACCACCTGCAGCCTTGATGCCTGCAGCATCTCCAACGATACTCTTTATAAGTCTTATGTCCCTCAATCGTGCTCCATGAGGTCCAAAGCCAGTAGAGGTCTTTATGAACTCTGAACCTGCATCCAGAGCTATTTTCACAACTTTCTTCTTTTCATTGTCATCAAGGTAGCAGGTCTCGATTATCGTTTTATGGATGTGCCCTCTTGTAGCCATTATCACATCGGAGATATCTTTTTTGACAGTCAACCAATCTCCTGATTTCAGGGCACCTATATTAATCACAATGTCGAGCTCATCAACACCGATGAGGGTAGCATGCATAGCTTCATAGACTTTTACCTCTGTAAGGGTCATCCCGAGGGGAAACCCTATCACTGTTGTCACTCTGACGCTACTACCCTTGAGGAACTCCTTTGCTTTCTTTATGAAGCCGGGATGTATACAGATAGAGTAAAACCCGAATTGCCGTGCTTCCTCGCAGAGCCTTTTTATGTCAGCATATGTGGCATCAGGCCTGAGCAATGAATGATCGATAACCCTTGCTATATCTTTCGGATTTAGCATCAGCGCCATCTTATTCGTATCCCCAAAGAGATGGTCCTTCTGCCTTAACATTTGCCACATAAGCATTTACTTCCTCTCTATATGCCTTATGAAGGAGTTTTGTAATGTTACCTACTGCATACCTCTGGTCGTCAACCTTCGAGACTGGCATGACCTCCATGGTTGAGTTCGTAACAAAGACCTCCTCTGCTGAATAGAAATCCTCCTTAGTAAATTCATCCTCTTTCACCTTTAATCCATCTCTCAAGGCAAGATCTATGACTATCCCCCTTGTTATACCATCAAGTATTCCACACTCAAGAGAAGGTGTACAGAGAATACCATCTTTAGAGAAGAATACATTGCTGATCGTGCCTTCCGTAAGCTTTCCATATACATTCAGCATAACTGCGTCGTAGGCGCCTCTTTTTTTAGCCTCGATCTTGGCAAGAATATTGTTGAGAAAGTTCAGGGACTTTATCTGCGGATTTATTGCCTCTCTGAAGTTTCTTCTCGTTTCCGGGATTATAAGATTTATGCCTTTTTCATAGAATGACTTTGGATAGTCCTTCATCTCCTGTGTAATGATGACGATTGTAGGCTCGGGGCAGAGGTCAGGATCAAGGCCGATAGGTCCATATCCTCTCGATACCGTTAACCTAACAAAGGCGTTTCTAAGAGAGTTTGCTATGAGGGTATCATAAATAGAGGTTCTTAGAGAGTCCATATCAAGGGGTATCGTAAGTCCTATCAATGATGCAGAGCGATAGAGCCTCCTGAGGTGTTCGGCAAGCATGAACGTAACCCCATCGTAAACCCTCATCGTCTCATATATCCCGTCACCATAGAGGAAACCATGGTCGAAGACGGAAATTACCGCTTCTTTCGCAGGTACGAGCTTCCCATTTACATAAACTTGCATGGTCTTAATTATACCAACAATCTCTCTGACTTTGGAGAGAAGTTTATATTTCCACGTGAGAATATTTTTGAGAAGAAATTTTGAGTCTTCTAATCAGATTAACCCGTGATGCCCTTTATGAGGTCTTTTTTGCCAATGATTCCAACTAATCGCCCTTCCTTTAAAACAGGCAAGAGGTGTATCTTTTTCTCTGTCATTATGGTGGCAACATCCTCTGCGGATGTATCTTCATTAACGGTGACCACATTTCTTGCACATATCTCACCTACAGTACTCGCTGCCATCCTTTTAATCTCCTCCTCGAGTCTGCTTGTTCCCAGGGGAATAAAGGCATCAAACAGCCTCAATACGGTAGGGATATGGAGTTTCTTGTTTTTGCTTATGAGGTCATTCTCCGTGACGATCCCTATAATGTCCCCATTTCCATCAACTACAGGGGTACCACTGATTTGGTGCTTAATGAGTATCCGTGCCAGATCTTCTATGGTAGTATCCGGTTTAACTGTTATTACATCCTTTGTCATGATATCTCTTGCCTTCAGCATAATGTCTCCTTTACATTGATAGAATTTCTGCTCCTTACAGAAATTCTATCACAACCACTTTCTTTGTAAGATAAACTAAGAGAACTCATCTTCGGAAACAACCTCTCTCTTTATCCTCGATATAAGCTCCTGAAATGTTGGTAAGACATCCGTTCTCAACCTTCCGGCAACTAAAACATACATGATATCATCGCCAACTTTGAGGGTCCCTTCATTGATCCAGATCTTAATCGCTACGATACCATTTTTCCCTCCAAATTCTTTTATGAGGGAGTTTAGTTTTGCTTTATCATAAGAAAGATGCATCCCTTTCACACCCTTTCCGTCTTTCGAAGTAGCCCTCACAATTCCATTATGCATAAGGATCATCCCAAGTTCTTGAGGGTCTGAACTCTGTTTTACCTCTGCTATCCATTGATCAATCACGTGTCTCGACTCCATTTTGATCTTCTTTGCGTTTCCCGGATACCTTATCGCCTTTTTCATATCATGATCATATCAAACTATTCCCATTTTTCTCTATAAGAACCTTGACTTTCATCTGAAATATAGGGCGCAGGCTTCAGCTTGAGGTTTAAGAAATAAACAGTTTCCTTAAACCCTGAAAAACTTTCCAAATTCAAAAGGTTATAACAACCGACCTTGTTTTCTATATCCCCAATCCTTTGCTGGATTTATAACAATTCTTTATGAATAATGAATAATCTGGGCTAAAAGGAGGAGAACATGAAAAGACAAGTCGTGATTATAACAGGTTCCAGTTCAGGGATCGGAAGGGAAACAGCATATAAGTTTGCACAAGCCGGCGCAAATCTCGTTCTCACCTATAATAGAGGGAAAACAAGGGGTGAACGGGCCGAAAGGCATTGCCAAAAGCTTGGCGCAGAAGACACCTTGCTCCTCCATCTTGACGTAACGAATGACAGTAGCATTGAGGATGCTGTCAAAAGGGTGCTGAAGAAGTATGGCAGAGTGGATTTCCTTATTAATAATGCAGGGACGGGAGTTTTTATTCCTTTCAGGGAACATACCATGAAGGACATCGAGAGACAGATCAGGACAAACCTGGAAGGCCTTATTAAGTTGACCCGTGCCTTTCTCCCTCATATTAAGAAAGGGATAATCAACATAGCGAGTGCCGCAGGCAAGACCGCATATGCAGAGATGTCTGTTTATTGCGGGACGAAGTTCGGGGTTCGAGGCTTCACACAGGCTCTCGCCGAGGAACATCCCCGTCTCAGAATCTGCTGTGTCAATCCCGACATGACAGCCACAAGGCTCACGGGATACGAAGGTCGACCTCCTTCAGAGGTGGCAGAAGTTATTTTCAAGGCAGCATCAGGCACTATAAAAGTAGCGCATGGTAGGGATGTTGATGTGTGGAAGATAATGAAATGAGAAACCTGCTGTGAAAGCCTATTTCCGAATTATTCTTTTCTTTACCAGGAGCCATGAGAGCTCGATGAGGAAGCTCTCCTTTATGTTATCAATCACCTGAATAAATTTTTTCACCGACACAGCAAAATACATGATAATAATTACATAATATATGGTAATATTACCAATTATTATGGTAAAGGAGGAATAATGTTAGAAGGGCTTTTTGGAAATGTTATTGTTAAGAAAATATTATTTTTCCTTATTGTGTACGGTGAAGGATACCCTCTCGGTATGGCAAAGGTATTTGGAGAACCCGTAAACAGGATTCAGCAGCAGCTTAAAAGGCTGGAAAACAGCGGAATCCTTGTGAGTCGTCTCATCGGCAAGTAAGGATATATACATTTAACCCCAGATACCCTTTCTTAAGGGAGTTAAAATCATTACTGTCTAAGGCATATGAATATCTTCCAGAAACAGAGAAAGATACATATTATAGGAAGCGCACAAGACCGAGAAGAGCTGGGAAACCACTGTGAAGATTGATTGGAAATAGATTGGTATCAGGGATTTAGCTGCGGTTATATATGAGAAGTTACAAGAGAAAGAAATAGATGTACTCCTAATAGGGGGTGCCTGCGTTTCAATTTATACAAAGAATAAATATCTATCAAGTGATCTCGATTTTATCGCACACGCCTCTTTGAAGAAACTTTCCTCAGCACTTTCAGAGATTGGTTTTAAGAGGGAAAGTTCACGCCATTTTGTCAGAAAAGACTGTCCATTTTTTATAGAATTTGTTACCCCACCTGCTGCAATAGGAAACGAGCCAGTAAAATCTAAAAGGGAGATAAAAACAAAGTTCGGTAAAATTATCCTTCTCAGTCCTACAGATAGTGCAAAAGACAGGCTGGCTGCTTTTTATCACTGGAATGACCCACAGGCATTAGAGCAAGCAGTAATGGTTGTAAAGGCACAGAAAGTGAATTTTAGAGAGATTAAGCGTTGATTAAATTATATGACACCTTTTGATAAACTTCTAAAAGTTACCGAATTAGTGAGCTAATACAACCGCCCCTTTTTATTTCATTCTATGTTATGCCATGCGCTCTGAAAACAGCCCTCACGGCTTATTGCCGCTGCCAGCATATGAAATATCGTCACAAGCGGCGTCAATAACCGAGTCCTAAAATAATATCCACATTCTTCGCATATTCCTTCTATCGTACTGTCCGGTAATAGCTCACGCACTGCATTAAGCTGCAACGACTCCAATCTTCTCCTTACTTCCTTCAGTCTTCATTTGACCTCCTTTTGCCGGTGTTGAATTCCTCTCAATATTCAATCGGCATCGGAGGTCTTTTATTTAACCGCCACTTAAGTCAGTGCCATTAGGATGTGTCCCTCATATTTACTTGTCCTATATTTTCAATGTGTTATACTATTTTTTAATTTCAACATTGGGACAGGCTTTCGCAGTCCTGCTTGGCCTTCTGATATAGTTTCCTCTGAAGTTCCCGAATCTTTTCAGGAGTTTCCAGCATTACCGCAATCTCCTTTCCTTCCTTTCTTCAGAAACTCGATGAAGGCATTGCCCCTTCCCTCTTCCAAGGTTTCGTTGTCCTTGAAATACCATCGGTACTATGGGCAACTCCGACTCCCTTACGAACCTGATGCTAATATTCGGATCAGGGTCAGACTTGTTTATTGACATATTTTCTCTACCCCCTGAATCGTTTTATACCCCAAACAAAAAAACCCATCCTCGATGTGAGAACAGGCTCTGATTCTTCCCCCATAAATCCCTATAAAAAATCCCAATCACCCCTCTCTGGGAGTCGTTGTGTAAATATAGCTCAAATTGTATCCTTTTTGCAAAGAGCAACGAAAGTAAAGCGGAGAGGGGGCATACCAGGGGAACATTTGAAAGAAGATGTTTCGTTGTTGAGAAAAATTATGGCTCTGTACGTAATATGTCACCAATGAGATCAAAATCCTCATCGTATGAATAAATCTCTTCTATATCGTGATACTTCATGTAAACAGCATTATAGGCATCGATAAAATCAATATTTTTTCTACTGTAGAGAAGAAGGGCATCAGCGATGATGTCCCTGTCGGAAATGTATAAGTTCCTGGTGCTTACGATAATAGAGATTTTTTCAATGACATCAGCTTTTGCTACCTTATAATAAGATAGGAGTGTCCATATGATTTCAGCTATTACTATAGCGGATGTTGCAAGTTCAACCTTTCCTTCCATCGCCTGCTTGAAAATCTCTCTACACCTGCTGTACTTTGCGGGGACGTCTCTTGTGAGATATCTGAGGAATATATTGGTATCAATAAATTTCTTTGACATAACCTTCTACTGCCTTCCCACAGCTCGTTTGCCTATCTTCTTTTTCACCCCTTCCCTCACTTTTCGGAAAGGTATGGGTTTTTCGTGCTCGGGTATCTTTATAGAACCTCCGATATCGAGTATATCTCCCCTGAGAGGCTTAATAACAGCGTGGTCACCCTCAACAACGATGATAACTCTTTCAGAGGGTTTAAGCTTCAAGGCATTTCTCACTTCCTTTGGTATGGTCATCTGACCCTTTGACGTTAGTATTGCAATTGGCATTTCTTCCTCCTTTTTAAAACTTTCTTACATTTTATCATATTTCTAACAAGTTTGGTAAAGCAGGAAATACCAAAACCTTTTAAGCCCAAAAGGGCAGGATCCCTGTAAAGCACGTCTGAACCTCGTTGCTTACATTAGTGCACTGAGCAAAAGGTCGGTTGCAACGGCAATGAGAGACAGTATGAAAATAATGGCATAGTTGATATCTTCCAGGGAAAGCCTGATCGATGAGAGGAGGTAAAGAACGACCTCCCTGTCTTGATTGGTGAGACGGGCATTGGTCTTCACCTTCTCTATGAGTTGAAATTGCTCAATAGCCCTTTTCCTCTTCTTGGTAATCGCATAGCGGTAGAGGAAAAAAAAGAAATATCCGATTGTTCCGATATACCAGACAGGTCTCACCCACGAGGGCTCTAAACGCTGAACCAGTATTATCGCCCTGAAGGCGATAGCAGAAAGAAGACCGAGAATAAAAAAGCCATAGATGACAGATTTTGGAACAACATGAATTTTATTCTTCTCCATGAAGGTGGAATTATAGCACAGGAATCTCTATCTCTGGAAATTCCACGAAGGTGAGCGATACTTTCTGACTTCAAGTTCCCCGGCAAGAGAGACCTCCTCATGTGAAGGAGAAGAAGGAATAAGCATAGTATCGAAGGTCTCCTCGAATGAGATTCTTAGAGCATTTTTGAAACTAGCAATGTTTAAATCAGAAAGTATTTTTTTTAGTCCGGTAAACTTCTTTCCTATTTCAGACGATTTGAGCCTGAATACCTTAGCGATTTCATCCTCATCAATAGTAAAGGGGATAGAACCCTGCTGAAGAAGACCGTCAGGCCAGCGTTTTTGAGCTGAGCCAATAACTTTCTTACTGTTAATAGTTATCTCTCCGTATGATGTTGACTGAAAACATAATGGACTTCTGTTGCGATGAGGTTCTCTCTGCAGTTTTAATTCTGATGCGAGGCCGATCTTTGAGAAGGCACAGCTAAAAGCCTTGCTGATCTTTTTATAGCTGTCGAGTAAGCCCTTCGAGAATAGTCCATATTCTGTCTTGACAGAGAAACTGTATGTGATCTCATGGTCATGCAAGATTGCACGGCCTCCCGTGGGTCTTCTGACAATTGGAATACCCCTCTCTCTACAATGATCAATGTTAATATCCCTCATCCTCTGAAAGTATCCAATACTGACAGATGGGATATCCCATTCGTAAAGCCTTAATGTTGGAGGTGAATTCCCTTTTTTGACTACCGTAGCAATCGCCTCATCCATGGCCATATTGTAAGAAGCCCTGCAAGGTCCTGTATCAATGAAGCGCCAAGTATCTGTCATGAAAAACTATAAACCTTACGACTCATTTTATCAACAATATGTCTCTCTTTGTGAACATCTCTTTTCCCGCTATAAGGATCAGGCATATTTGAATAACTATTCAGACTGACACAACTTCACATTCTACACTGCCCCCCCTCCCCCTTGATGGGGGAGCGTAAGGGAGGGGGTAACCATATCTTTTAGCTCACCCTCCCCTTTGTCCCCTCCCGTCAAGTGAGGGGAAGAATTATAGTGAATTCCTCTTTTTGCTTCGATCACTCAATTGGAGATACCACCTCTTGTTTAACTTGGTTCGCAAATACGCTTGATTGGCTACCAGTATTGTTCTATGTTGCTTGTGCTGTTTATGCAAATTGGGACACTTGAAGCTTATCCTTTAATATGCTATTTTTAAAGGGGTGCTGCAAAAAATATGAAAAAGTCATTTTTCATTGCTTTAATCATCATTTTGGCGTTTATTTCTATCTCTGAAGCTTTAATCGATGAAGAAATACAGAGGATTCAGAAGGCTTATGGGAATATCAGAGACATGAGGGGAAATTTTATACAGAAAAGCTACATAAAAGACCTTAAACGCATTGAGACATATCAAGGTCAATTCTCTATGAAGATTCCGAAGAAGGTGAAATGGGAGTATAAAGGAGAAGCACCCCAGGAAGTTTTTATCAATAATGATGAAATCATTATATACCAGAAGAAGGAAAGACAGGCATTCAGGGGAAGATTTGACTGGAATACCTATGGCCAGGCACCAATAGCCCTGTTGAGTGGATTTGGAAAACTTCATGAGGAGTTTATAGTATCCCAAAAGAACAAACATCTTCTCCTGAAACCAAAAAGCTCTATGGGAGGAATTCTCTCTATAGAAATTGAAACTTCTGAGGGTGAATTTCCGATACGTTCCTTTACAATAATAGATTCACACTCTAACAGGATAGAGATAATACTGAAAGATATAAAAGTTAATACGGATTTGAAAGAGGGTCTATTCGTGCCTTCCTTACCAGAGGATGTAAAGATATACGAATATAATCCTTAAAGGCTTTTAATTGTGCTAAGCTGTTTACAGAATCGCCTTTTATCTCACAGGCGACCTCATTTTCACACAATACCAAAGAAAATAATATTCCTTTTCAGGTCATGAACCATACATTATTTTGAATTTTTTCAGGTTTGATAAAAACGAGAAGGTTTTTCCCCCAGCCCAATGCCTGCCTTGTGGCGGTTTTCTATATTTCTTGAAGAATGTTAGGAGACCCTGAAACGTATCTATATCATTCCATGGAGGGAGCAGTGCTGTTTTGATACCTGATTTCTTGCTATTTCAAGGCTTTTAGAAAGAACGCTTCCCGTGCTCCAAGGAATGTCTACGAATAATTCAGGACAAATTTTTTTCATCCCTATGAGATAATAACCTCCATCATTACACGGCCCGAAGACAACATCAGCCTGATGAGACAAAAGTTGAAATGATTCGGCTACCAAAGACATAGGCAAATCTGGGCTATCGCTATTTATGATAGACACAGCCTCATACCCTTCCTCAAGTTTTTCCATAAAGATATTGCATAGTCTCTCACCCAGGCCTTTTCCACGCTGGGCAAAAAGGAGAAAGCCCTTTAAAGCGATGGAGGCAAAGGTCTTACCTGCATGCCCTGGAGTATAGGCGATAGCCAACTCAATACCTTCAAGAGCACTCATTTCTGTCATCATGTCTTGAAGAAAACATAAATAAAGACGCGTTTTTACCTGGCCAGGCACAGGTTCTTTTGCCATTATGACCAGAAGTTCTTTTGCTCATTTCTTATTCATTCAAACAAAGACTCTTGAGAACTCTGCAGCCCTGACAATATTTTGGAGGCAAATTTGCTCGATATTATTCAAAAACATCCATCATGCAGTAGTTCTTTATCACTGATCAGTTGATATCATTTCTTGTAAATCTATTCGGGTATAATGCTCAATGGTTCTTACCAATTTTAAACGATAAGATAGAAATTATACCTTGAAGAGTTTATCAAATAAAGTATAGAAAAGTCGTTGGGAAACACTGAGAGATTGATGCTGAAATCCTTAACCATATATAATGTCTCATGCTTATTCTTGGAATAGATACCTCCTGTGATGACACAGCGGCAGCTGTTGTTGAGAATGGGACAAGGGTTTTATCAAACATAGTCTCTAACCAGACGGAGATACACAAAAAATACGGAGGTATTGTCCCTGAGCTTGCATCTCGCCGGCATATCGAGATGATATGGCCTGTTATTGATGAGGCATTAAAAGCTGCCGGTATTAAACTTGATAATCTTTCCGGTGTTGCTGTATGCCACGGTCCCGGGCTTATAGGCTCCCTCCTTATAGGTTGTTCTTTTGCCAAGGCCCTCTGCTATTCAAAAGGGATTCCCCTCCTCGCAGTAAACCACCTCGAAGGGCACATATTCTCTGCATTCATTGAGGAGTCAAAACCATCTTGCCCTTTCCTTGCTCTCATTGTGTCGGGAGGACATACATGCCTCTACCGGGTTGATGGTTTTGGTGCATACAGGGAGCTCGGCAGGACAAGAGATGATGCAGCAGGCGAGGCATACGATAAGGTCTCAAAGCTCCTCGGGCTCGGATATCCTGGAGGTCCAGTAATTGAGAAAATCGCGCAAGGCGGAAATCCAAAGGCAATAGACTTCCCAAGGGCATACCTACCAGAATCCTTTGATTTCAGTTTCAGCGGGCTGAAAACCGCAGTACTTCATTTTGTGAAAGAGCAGAGAGCAGAAAACAGAGAGCAAAAGGTCAATGATATTGCGGCATCTTTTCAGGCATCTGTAGTCGATGTCCTTGTGAGAAAAACAGAATGGGCAATCAAAAAAGAGAGGATAAAGCGGGTTGTCCTCACAGGAGGTGTAGCAGCAAACAGAGAGCTCAGGAAAAGGATGGAAGATATGGGAGTAGAAAAGGAAACAGAAATCTTTATACCCTCCATATCTTTTTGTACTGACAATGCTGCCATGATTGCATCAGCCGGATATTACCATCTTGAGGCAGGAGATATTGCAGGGTTTGATCTAAATCCCAAGGCCTACATGCCGCTCTGAACTACTTGCTCAGTGTGTAACGGCACATCCATTTATGCAAAATTGAGATTTAGTCAGCAGTTAAATCAGCCTCTGCTTCCAGAGTAATCTGGACATCTTTGCCAACCATAAAGCCGCCACTTTCCATGTGCTCATTCCATGCCATACCATAATCTTCACGATTGATCATCGTCGTTGCAGCAAAGCCCATGCTCGTTGCACCAAAGGGACTCTTTATTGGTCCAAAATATTCAGCCTCAAGGGTAACAGAACGGGTGATCATGTGAATGGTCAGGTCACCGTTAACCTTGCAGCGGTTGCTACCAGTGATTTCTACTTTTGTACTCTTAAAAGTTATTTGCGGATATTTATCAACATCAAAGAAATCAGGGCTGCGAAGGTGTTCGTCGCGCTTTTTAATCCCTGTACAGATACTCGCAGCATCTATAGTTACTTGCACTGATGAATGGGTGACATCAGAGTAATCAAAATGAATCGTTCCTGTAATCTTACTGAAATGACCGCGCACATTCGCAATCATCAGATGCCGAATAGAAAACCCAGCAACAGTATGATCAGGATCAATAACCCATTTAGCCATAATTTACCTCCCTATACCATTTAAGATGTACTGCCTTTCGCTGAAATTTATTGTTCATTATATCACCCTGAAACCTGAAAGCAACAAAAGCATTGGCATATATTGTATTACTATATGGTTGAAAGGAAACAACTGAGAAAGTTATCAAGCTATGTAATTTTGCTTATTGCAGTTTATATACATCATAACGACAAAATTTGTCAGGGTCTTTCGATCAGCTTGGTAGTAACGCATTTTTCTCCAGAAAATCAATAGGTTGTGGATACTACTGCTGGCATAGAATGTGCTTATTCTATAGGTAGGATATGATATAATTTAAATATAAGATATTTAAATTATAAGTTTTATATAAAAAGGGCAGAAATATGTATATAATATCTTCTTGTTGCGGACAGCATTAATAGACTTAATAAGGAAGGAGGGATATGGGATCTACTTTAGATGCTAAAGATGACGGAAGTAAGATAAAAGATAAAAGGGAACACCGGCGTCAGGATTTCTCTTATGCGGTAGTAGAATATGTTTTAAATCATGAAAATACCCACGAAACCTTTATAGGTTTTACCCTTAACGTAAGTAACTCTGGGCTGTGCCTTTACACACCGAAACCCCTCAAAGAAGGGCAAAAGATAATAATTAAGGGTAATTTACCTACCCCGTCTAAAAATGCAATAGTAAGATGGATTGAAAAATATGATGATGTTTTTTACAAGGTAGGATTAGTTTTTATATAACTGCCATTCACTTTTTCCAACTTCTTGGCTATAGATATACGAAGACGATATTGATAAAGATATAATTCCCCTTCTCCCAGGTCATGCTCTCCTTTCCATCAAGGAAATTTCTGAATCTACATCCAAGGTACATACAAAAGTCTTAGAGGAGAAAACCCGTTTTGTTTATTTTACCTATCCTTCTCTTACAGCTTATGTATTCCTTATCAGGAGTCGCAGGATTATGATTAGACAAATCACATAGATAAGGATTGATTGATATCGAAATCAGCCTTTTCTTACTGAAATACATATCTTGCCTGTAACAAAGGACAGCTTTTTGTTGGTATAATAGTCTGGCAAAACATAAGATCCTAGATAAAGGGGTATTTGAGAAATGGGAGAACTCGAAAGATTGAGGAAAGAGATCGATGAGATCGATAATAAAATTGTTGAACTCCTGAACAAAAGGGCTGATGTTGTTATTGACATTGCCAACACAAAGCGCAATGAGAAGGCAAAGTTCTATTCTCCTGAACGTGAAAGGGAGATTCTTGAACGCCTCACATCGCTAAGTAAAGGCTCCTTTCCTAACGATACGCTGAAAGTTATATACAGGGAAATCCTCTCAGCATCGCTTTCCCTCGAGGAACCCCTGAGGGTAGCATGTCTGGGCCCGTTGGCAACCTATACACATCTGGCAGCCTTAAGACATTTCGGCTCATCCGCTTCTTTTCTGCCAGTAGAGAGTATCAAGGGTGTGTTCGATGCTGTCGACTCTTGCACGGCAGAGTTCGGCATTGTGCCTATCGAAAACTCAAATGAGGGTGTTGTCAGTTATACCCTTGATCTGTTCATGGATTATGATCTCAAGGTCTCTGCTGAAGTAATGCTCGAGATATCCCATAATCTTCTGTCAAAGAGTGGTAATAAGACAAAAATCAGAAAGGTCTATTCAAACCCGCAGGCAACGGCACAGTGTAGGCAGTGGCTCGAGTCAAATCTTCCCGGGATCCCGATATTTGAATCTGCAAGCACGGCAAAGGCTGCAGAGATTTCCTCCCAGGACCATGAGGCAGCAGCCATAGCAAGCGAGCTTGCAGCAAAGGTCTATGACCTGCATTTTGTTGAAAAGAATATCGGTGACAGTAAACACAATTTTACAAGATTTCTCGTCATCTCGAAAGAATATCCTCAAAAAACAGGAAGAGATAAGACATCCATTATGTTCTCAATAAAGGATAAACCAGGAGCTCTTCACGACATTCTTTCACCTTTTAAAAAGGCAAAGATTAACCTGACAAAAATAGAGTCGCGGCCTTCTAAGAGAAAGGCATGGGAGTATATATTCTTTGTGGATATGGAAGGACACATTGATGACAAAAGAGTGGAAAAGGCGATTGATAACATAAAAGACAGTTGCCTTTATGTGAAGATCCTTGGCTCCTATCCTCACGGTGGAACTTGATGATTAAACCCCCACATTACATCTCAACCCTTACGCCTTACATACCTGGAAAACCGATTGAGGAGCTCGAAAGGGAAATCGGTATCAGAGACTCTATAAAACTTGCATCCAATGAGAATCCTGTTGGCCCCTCACCAAAAGCACTAAAAGCCATCTTAGATAGCTTAGGGGATTCAAATCCTTCAAATAGCATTAATAGATATCCCGATGGAGGCGGATACCATCTGAAAAAAGCTTTATCAGGAAGGCTTTCTGTCAGGGAAGATGAGTTGATTCTCGGAAATGGCTCTAATGAGCTGATCGATATTGCCGTGAGAACCTTTCTGCAACCTGGTGATGAAGCTGTTATGGCGCACCCTTCCTTTATTGTCTATCCCATGGCTGTTCAGGCAATAGGTGGAAGACCAGTGCATATACCCCTGAAGGACTACACGCATGACCTTGAAGCAATGGCAGATGCCGTTACCCAGAAAACAAAGATGATATTTATAGCAAATCCGAATAACCCTACTGGCACGATAAATAAAAGAGATGAGTTTGATCGCCTGCTATGTCGGGTTCCTGATGGAATACTCATCGTGGTTGATGAGGCATACTATGAATATGTGGAAGATCCTGATTATGCTAATAGCATGAAGCATTTTAGGGGCGGAAGAGATATACTGATACTAAGGACCTTTTCTAAAATCTATGGTCTCGCAGGTCTCAGGATTGGTTATGGGATTGCAAGAAATGATATTATCCTTGAGATAAATAAACTCAGGCCACCCTTTAACACAAACTCTCTAGCACAAAATGCAGCCATATATGCCCTTCAAGATGAGTCTCATGTCAGGTATTCTCGGGAAATAAATGAAGAAGGGAAAAAATACCTTTACAGGGAACTCGGCTCCCTCAATGTGAAATATGTTTCTACCGAGGCAAACTTCATATATATACTTTTGAGTCAGGATTCACATGTATTGTACAATGAAATGCTCAGGCACGGTGTGATTGTCAGGCCTGTAGGACCTCAAGAGATAAGGGTTACCATAGGCCTGCCCGAGGAGAATGAGAGATTTATTGCAGCCCTAAAGAAAAAAAGAAGTGAGAAATAAGAAGTGCGAAGGCAATTGGAGGAATAAATGGACATCATTGTTTTAAAACCAAATGTAACCGAAGATGATTTAAGGCGAATTGTGAAGAAACTCGAAAGCCGCGGTCTCAAGGCAAACATCTCAAAGGGTACTGAGAGGACTGTAATCGGGGTTATCGGAGACACCTCTAAGATAGCAGAAGAGGAAGAGGATGCTATAAGGGTGATGCCTGGTGTCGAAGATGTCATGCGGATACTCAAACCCTATAAGCTTGCAAGCAGAGATTTCAAGGCAAAAGATACCTCTATTGATGTTAGAGGAAATGTTATTGGAGGTAAAAAGATACAAGTGATAGCAGGTCCATGCGCTGTAGAAAGCATGACCATGATAATAAGTATAGCAGAGAAGGTCAAGGATGCTGGCGCTTCCTTTCTCAGGGGAGGTGCATTTAAACCTCGAACTTCTCCTTACTCATTCCAGGGACTCGGGGAAGAGGGATTGAAATATCTCTCAGCGGCAAGAGAAAAAACAGGGCTCCCCATTGTAACAGAGCTGATGGATCCCAGGGATATCGAGGTCATTGTAAGGTACGCTGATATAATGCAGATTGGAGCAAGGAACATGCAGAACTTCAGACTCCTCCTCGATGTTGGCACATGCGACAAACCAGTTCTGCTTAAAAGGGGTTTATCGGCAACAATAAAAGAATGGCTCATGGCTGCCGAGTATATAATGTCAAGGGGTAACCAGAATGTAATCCTCTGCGAACGGGGCGTGAGGACCTTCGAGACTGCAACCAGGAATACTCTTGACATCAGCGCAGTACCGGTTCTAAAGCAACTTACCCATCTTCCCGTTTTTGTTGATCCTAGCCATGGTGTAGGCAAGTGGGACCTTGTTGCGCCCATGTCAAAGGCTGCTATAGCAGCAGGAGCAGATGGACTTATCATTGAGGTGCATATAAATCCTGAGGAGGCGCTTTCGGATGGAGAGCAGTCCATAAAGCCTTCAGCATTTAAGAAACTGATGGAGGAATTAAAACCAATAGCCGCTGCTGTTGGAAGGGAAATATGACCGACTCTCCGGTTCATCCTTTTTTTAATAGGGTAACAATACTCGGCGTTGGATTAATCGGTGCTTCTTTTGCCCTTGCAATGAAGAAGTATAACCTCTGCAACCATCTCACTGGACACGGTAGGAGGCTCGAAAACCTTCAGAGAGCAAAAGAGATGGGAATCATCGATTCCTTTGAACTTGATCCTGTAAGGGCATGTGATGACTCTGATCTTGTCTTACTTGCAACTCCTGTCGGAAACTTTATTGAAATTGCAAAAAAAATCCGTCCTGCTTTGAAAAAAGGATCCTTAGTTACTGATGTTGGGAGTGTAAAAGGCGGGCTTGTCTGCGACATGGAGACACTCATGCCTGAAGGTACCTACTTTATCGGTGGTCACCCTATAGCAGGAAGCAGCCGTTCAGGGATTGATACAGCAACAGCTGATATCTTCAGGGGTGCGAAATGTATTCTCACGCCTACGGAAAAAACCCATGGTGATGCTCTCGAGAAGCTTATCCACATATGGAAAACCCTTGGCTGCATCGTAGAACTGATCAATCCCGACGAACATGACAGGATTTATGCAATGGTAAGCCACCTGCCTCATCTCATCGCATATGCTATAGTAAATGCTGTAGCAGATATAGATGGTGCATACCTGAAATTTGCAGGTCCGGGCTTTATGGGTACCACAAGGATTGCATCGAGTTCTCCAGAACTCTGGCGTGATATCTGTATCCTGAATAAGGATAATCTCCTCAAATCTATCGAGATCTTCAAAAACAATCTCGAACGGTTAAGCCAGTATCTCAGGGCTTCTGATTTCGAATCCCTCGAAAGGGAATTCGAAAGGGCCCGGACACTGAGGGAAGGTATTGGACAGAATTGAGCTCAGCAAGGCAAAAAGTTTTAAAGGTGATTTTTCTCCTCCCCCTGATAAGTCCATATCCCACAGGGCTGTAATATTCTCTTCCCTCTCAAAAGGAAAAAGCATAATAAAAAACTTCCTCAGGGCTGAAGATACAATAAGCACTGTAAATGCCATGAGGATGCTTGGCATTGAAATAGAAGAAAATGTAATCCCCCCCATCCCCCCTTTAGTAAAGGGGGGCGAGGGGGGATTTTCAGGTGAACTCATAATCCATGGTAAGGGGTTATACGGGCTTAAAGAGACAATTGATACTATTGATTGCGGAAACTCAGGCACGACAATGAGGCTCCTCTCAGGAGTGCTTTCAGGAAATCCTTTCTTTTCTGTCCTGACAGGAGATGAATCCTTAAGGCAAAGGCCAATGTCGAGGGTCATCATCCCCTTAAGACAGATGGGTGCGGAGATAATAGCAAGGTGTGACGATAGATATCCACCCATTGCTATTCGGGGCAAAAGACTGAGGGCAATTCAATATACCATGCCTGTAGCGAGCGCTCAGGTTAAGTCAGCTATTCTCCTCGCAGGCCTTTATGCAGAAGGAGAGACAGAAGTTATAGAACCTCTTAAGTCAAGGGACCACACAGAACGGATGCTGCCTGCCTTTGGTGCAGAAATAAAAATTGAAGACTTTCATATAAAGATACAAGGTGGAACAGAACTGATAGGTTTAGAGATGTATGTGCCAGGGGATTTCTCATCTGCTGCATTCTTTATCGCCGGGACATTGCTAATCAGAGATTCTGAGATTCTGATCAAGGGAGTAGGCATTAATCCTACAAGGACTGGCCTTCTCAGTGTACTTCAAGAGATGGGGGCGGATATCAGAATCTCCAATATCAAGGAAGTATCAGGTGAACCTATTGCTGACATATATTGTAAAGGTGATAGGGAATTGAAGAGCATTCACATAACAAAAGAAAGAATCCCTTCTCTGATTGATGAATTTCCTATTTTTTGCGTGGTAGCAACTCAGGGTACGGGAATCACAACTATCAGGGGGGCAGAGGAGCTTCGAGTAAAGGAGTCTGACAGGATAAAAACGATATCAACGGAACTCAGAAAGATGGGAGCAGAAATCGAGGAGTTCGAAGATGGCCTGAATATCACAGGTGGGAGGGGATTAAAAGGTGCAGTTATAGAAAGTCACAAGGACCACAGGATTGCAATGGCGATGGCAATTGCAGCCATCATTGCTGATGGGACAACAACAATCAATGATGTCTCATCTGTCAGCATATCATTCCCTGGATTCTTTGATATTTTGAAAAGGTTAACAACATAAGAATAAAGCATTAATGTCTAAAAGGCATGAAGGGTTATGATTAGTAATCCCCCTTACTCCCCCTTTAGAAAAGGGGGAGTTGAAGCAGCAAAAACTTCGCAAATGAGGTTAATGAACCTCCCCGCCGCAGAGACGGCGGGGTATCTTTAGGTAAATTTTATTAATTTAAAATCCCCCCTCGCCCCCCTTTGCCAAAGTGGGGGTAGGAGGAAACCCCACAGCAGAGACTGTGGGGTATTAAAAAGAAGTAATAAAAATTAAAATATCAGGCTGACTTTAACTTGAAAAAAGTTATTGCCATAGATGGTCCATCAGGAGCTGGCAAGAGTACCATTGCAAAACTCATTGCAAAAGAACTCGGTTTCGAATATCTCGACACTGGCGCATTATACAGAGCCGTGGCCCTTTCACTGAGAGACAGCGGCGTCACTCCCGAAGACAGCGATAAGAGCCTGGGGGAAATCCTCCTCAGAACTCACATCACCTAGACCAGTGGGAGTGTATTTCTCCATGGAAGAGATGTTTCAGAGGATATACGGTCCAAAGAGATTGATCATTATTCATCAGTCTTTTCAGCGAAAAAGATTGTGAGGGATTTTCTTTTTGATATTCAGAGAAATGCTGCCTCTACCAGTGATATTGTTGTTGAAGGGAGAGACACAACAACAGTTTTATTCCCGAATGCATGGAAAAAGATCTATCTCGACGCCTCTCTCGAGGAGAGGGCTAAAAGGCGATACCTCCAGTTTAAGGAGAAGGGCATGTATATCAGCATTGAAGAAGCTAAGGAGGATGTGATGAGAAGGGACAAGAGGGATGCAAACAGAGATATAGCTCCCCTTAAAAGGGCAGATGCTGCTTCGGCAATAGATTCATCTAATCTGTCTGTAGAACAGGTAAAAGAAAAAATACTGGAGTTTATAAGAGCTGAACCTTGAGTTATCTTTTTTACCAACTCCTAAGGACAATCTTTTATTTTTTTTTCAAAGTTATTAACAGACTCGAGGTGATTGGCTCTGAGAATATCCCGGATAAAGGTGGGGTTATCGTAGCAGCGAACCATGTCAGTTATCTAGACCCCCCTGTTATCGGAGTGGCTTTAAAAAGGCGGGCTGCATACATTGCAAAGGAAGGACTTTTTAGGATCCCCTTAATCGGTAGGGCAATTAAAGTCTTCTGTTTCCCTGTGAGCCGTGATAGGCCGCAGCCCTCCACAATAAAGGAGGCTGTTTCCCGGCTTAAACAAGGAGGGGTTCTCGTTCTTTTCCCAGAAGGGGGTCGGAGTGCTGATGGTAGCTTGCTTGATGCCAAAAGAGGAGTGGGCATGATTGCAGCCATGAGTGCCACTCCTGTTGTTCCAACACTTATTGAAGGAACAGACAAGGCTCTCCCTGTAGGTGCCAAGTTTATAAGACCTGCTAAGATAAGAGTGGTATTTGGCACGCCCTTAAAGATCGAAAAAAAGGAGACAGACAAACACTTCCAGGAGAGGATAACCAGGGAGATAATGGAGAGGATAAGAAATCTTAAAGGTAAAGAGCTAAAGGCAAAGGGCTAAAAACTTTGTGCTCTATGCTCTTTGCTCTATGCTTTACGCTAGTTCAATGAAAATACTTGTGGCTAAGACGGCTGGGTTCTGCTTTGGCGTTAAGAGGGCTGTAGACATAGCCTTCCGCGTATCCAGGAAAAAGCACAAGGGGGTATACACCCTTGGACCGATAATCCACAATCCCCAGGTAGTAGAAAAGCTCAAGGAGAAGGGGATCATTCCCATAAAGGAAATAAAAGGGAAAAAGGATATAAAGGCCCTGATAATTAGAACCCATGGCATACCCCGTAACCTCTCAGAAGAGATATCTTGCATGGGGTGTGAGATAATAGATGCAACCTGTCCATTTGTAAAAAAGGCCCAGTATTATGCTAAACTCCTTAGGGAAGAAGGTTATCAGGTAGTTATCCTGGGGGAAAGGGAGCACCCAGAGGTAAAGGGGCTTATGAGCTATGCAAGTGATGATGCCATCGTAGTTGATGGTAATAGACCTCTCCCAAGACTCAAGAGCAAGGTGGGTATCGTCGTCCAAACAACTCAACCTCTTGAGGCATTGAAACGGGTCCTCTCTCATGCAATAAAATATGCAAAGGAGATAAAAGTATATAATACAATATGCAGCTCCACAGCCCTTCGATTAAAGGAGGCAGAAGATATGGCCCATAAGGTTGATGTGGTGCTTGTCGTAGGCGGTAAAAACAGTGCAAACACAACGCAGCTCGCAAAACTCTGCCGGTCTCTTTCCGTAGCTACCTATCATATAGAAACCCCCTCCGAGATTAAAGATGTATGGTTCAAGGGGGCAAAGAAAGTCGGCATTACGGCTGGGGCATCAACTCCTGGTTGGATCATAAAAGAAGTGGAAGAGAGAATTAGAAATATAGGAGGATAAACTTTTCGTGGAACTTAAAAACAATGAAATGGAAAGACTTTATGCTGAGACCTTTCATAGTATTGTAGAGGGAACAATATTAAGAGGAAGGATATTAGCATTGAAACAGGACGGGGTCATAGTTGATATCGGGTATAAATCTGAAGGGTTTGTCCCTATCAGGGAATTTTCTGAAGAAGAGCTTGCTTCAATAAAAATTGGAGGTTATATAGAGGTATACGTTGAGGAGATCGTGGATTCTGAGGGTATTATAAATCTTTCAAAAGAAAAGGCAACAAAGATAAACACATGGGAGCTTCTACAGAAAGCACTTCAGGATGGGACTCCTGTAGAGGGAATTGTTGACGGGAAAACAAAAGGTGGCCTTTTTGTGAATATATCAGGGATAAATGCCTTTCTTCCAGGCTCCCAGGTGGACATAAAAGCTCCAAAGGAGATTGACAATCTCATGGGGCAAAAAATGCTTTTCAAGGTTTTGAAACTTAATAACAGGCTTTCTAATGTCATTGTATCGAGAAGGGCAATCCTCGAGGAAGAAAGACAGAGGAAGAAGGCTGAGACCCTTGAAAAGCTTAAAGAAGGCGCCCTTATGAAAGGGATAGTCAAAAACATTACAGACTACGGAGTTTTCATTGACCTCGGCGGAATAGACGGATTGCTCCATATCTCAGATATCTCCTGGGGAAGAATAAACCATCCTTCTGAATTTTTTGTTCTTGGAGATGAAGTAGAGGTCATTGTCCTTAAATATGACGAAGAGCATGAAAGGGTAACGCTCGGTTACAAGCAGAAAAAGTCAGACCCCTGGTTCACTGTGGATGAAAGATATCCTGTTGGTAAAAAGGTAAAAGGCAAAGTTGTAAGCGTCACTGATTATGGTGCCTTTATTGAACTTGAAGAAGGCCTTGAGGGACTTGTGCACATATCTGAGATAGACTGGCTGCCGCGGCCAAAACATCCGTCAAAGTACCTCTCCATTGGAGAGACTGTTGAAGCTCTTGTCGTAAAGGTAGATAAAGAAGAAAGACGTCTCTCCTTAAGTATAAAGCAGCTCAAACCAAGCCCATGGGAGCTTGTTTCTCAACGCTATACCGTTGGCCAGAAGATTTCTGGCAAGGTAAAGACCATTGCTGATTTCGGTGCCTTCGTCAGTCTTCCCGAAGGAGTGGATGGTCTCATTCACATTTCTGACTTTTCATGGACAAAACATGTAAAACATCCATCAGAAATGTTGAGGAAGGGACAAAGGATTGAGGCAATCATTTTGAGCATAGAACCAGAGACTGAAAGGATAGCCCTCGGCCTGAAGCAGCTCAAACCTGATCCTTGGTTAAATGAGATCCCAGAGAACTTCAAGCTTGGCTCTGAGGTAAAAGGAAAGGTACTCAGGATTACCGATTTCGGCATATTCGTGGAACTTGAGGGTGGGGTTGAAGGCCTCGTATACTCTTCCGAGATCGCAAAGCAGACAGCAGAAAAGACTGAGAACTCTCTCAAGGAACGCGATGATATGTGGGTCAGGATCATAAAGGTAGACCTCGACGAAAGGAAGATAGGACTGAGCATGAAAAACCTTAAGAGGTTGGAGGAGTGAAAAAGGTCTTTTTCATCATTCTCGGTCTGTTTATGCTCCTCATTATCGCAAGCATTATCCTTGTACTGCTTCAAAAGAGTATGCCCATAGGTGATCGAATTGCCCTGATCAATATAGAGGGGCTTATTACAGATTCAAGAGAGACAACGGAAGAGCTCAAAGAATATGTGAAGAACCCATCAATTAAGGCTATCGTACTGCGTATTGACAGCCCTGGAGGTGCTGTTGCTCCTGCACAGGAGATTTACGAAGAGGTCAGAAAAGCAGCTGTAAAGAAGAAAGTCCTGGTATCCATGGGCTCTGTTGCTGCTTCAGGAGGTTACTATATAGCCTCACCTGCAACGAGGATTATTGCAAATCCCGGAACCCTTACAGGCTCAATTGGAGTAATCATGGAAATCCCCAATATAGAAGGACTCATGAACAAACTTGGTATAAAAACAGAGGTGGTTAAGAGCGGTAGACACAAAGACATAGCATCAATATTCAGAGGAATTGGGAAAGAGGAGAGAGAGATCCTTCAGGGGGTTCTTGACAACGTACACGAGCAATTTATTAAAGCCGTTGCAGAGGGAAGAAAAATGCTCCCTGAAGATGTCAAAAAGATTGCCGATGGAAGGGTCTTTACAGGTGAACAGGCCCTCAAGATAGGCCTCATCGACGAGCTCGGAAATCTCGCGGATACAGTTCAGGCTGCTGCAAAGCTTTCAGGAATAAAGGGAGAGCCGGTGATAGTCAGCAAAAAGGAGCGTTTCTCTCTCATCGATCTCATTCGAAATGAGATTCCTAAAGAATGGACAGACATTTCTCCCAGTGTAAAAGTAAAGTATCTCTTTACACCATAAGTAAAAAGGAAAAGTTTAACAGTTTAATGGTTAAACAATTTAATGGTTTTAAAACCTTTTAACCTTTGAATCATGCAACCTTAAACCTTGACTTTTTAAGGAGGTCATATGACTAAATCAGTACTCATTGAAAAGGTTTCAGAAAAGTTCGGTAGCCTGACAAGGAAACAGACAGAGATTGTTATCGGGACTATCTTCGAAACTATGAAAGAGGCCATTATCAAAGGCGATAAGATAGAAATAAGAGGTTTCGGGAACTTCAGACTAAAGAGCAGAAGACCGAGGATGGCAAGAAATCCCAAGACAGGCGTGAGGATCGACGTGCCATCAAAGAGAGCGCTGCACTTCAAAGCAGGGAAGGCACTCAAAGAGGCCATGAATTCTTCCTAACCTCTAACCTGTTTTATCCTACCCTTCCAAACCACTGGATATTTTTTAACCAGGTCCATGACTTTCAATTGTGATAAAATGATTAACGTAAAGATATGAAAGGCAAGGTCTATATAGTTGGCGCAGGCCCTGGTGATATTGGGCTTCTTACGGTAAAGGGTTTGAGGTGCCTTCAGAAGGCAGAGGTCGTTATCTATGATTTCCATCTCAATGCCCAGGTATTAAATTATAGCAATCACGACGCCGAGTTCATTTATGCTGGCAAGCGAAGTGGGCACCACACCATGACACAGAAAGAGATTAATAAAATCCTTATCCAAAAGGCGAAGGAGGGCAAGATTATATGCAGGCTCAAGGGCGGAGATCCTTTTATATTTGGTCGCGGTGGAGAGGAGGCAGAAGCCCTTGCTCAAAACAAAATCGAGTTTGAAGTAGTCCCTGGTGTAAGCTCATCAGTTGCAGCCCCTGCCTATGCAGGGATCCCCCTCACTCATAGGCTATATTCATCTTCCTTTGCTGTCATTCCGGGTTATGAGGATACAACAAAAAAAGAGAGCTCCATCGACTGGTCAAAGCTTTCAACGAGTGTTGACACGCTCGTTTTTCTCATGGCTGTAAAGAATATAGACATGGTCATCCAAAAACTTATAGAAAACGGTAGGAGCCCTGATACACCCGTTGCCGTTATCAGATGGGGTACAAGGCCTGATCAGAAAACAGTTGTCGGAACATTAAAAGATATCAGTGGGATTATCAAAGAAAAGGATATAAAACCACCTGCCACGATGGTTGTCGGAGATGTTGTAAGGCTCAGGGAATCTCCGAAATGGTATGAGAAAAAACAACTGTTCGGGCATAGAATACTCGTTACAAGAGAGCACATGGAAGGGTTTGAACCATTAGAAGAGCTTGGGGCTGAGATTATCGAATTTCCCACAATAGAGGTTGTACCACCGGATAACTACGAAGAGCTTGATAAGTCAATCGATAACATTGATACGTATGACTGGTTGATTTTCACAAGCAGAAACGGGGTGAAATATTTTTTCAAAAGATTTTTTGACAAAGATAGAGACATCAGAGATTTAAAGGGGATAAAGATATGCGTTATAGGAACGAAAACAGCAGAAGAGATAAAAAAGTACGGTATAAAGACAGATGTACTCCCTGATGAATTTCGTGCCGAAGGACTGATTAAATTGATTCAAGAGTTTGAAGGCTCAAAAGCTAAAGGATTAAAGGGAATAAGATTTTTACTGCCAAGAGCAGAAGTAGCGAGAGAGATTTTTCCAGAAAAAGTTAGAGAACTCGGTGGAGAGATAGATATACCTGTTGCATACAGAACGATAAAGCCAGAATCTCGTGGAAAGAGATTGAGAAGATTTTTAAAAGAGGGAAGGATTTCAATAGCCACCTTCACAAGCGCAGCAACTTTTAATAACTTCAGAGAGATAATGGGAGAAGATGCTGATGAGCTCCTCAAGGGTGTAACCATTGCTGTTATAGGGCCTGTAACAGCTAAGGCTGTTGAAAAAGCCGGGCTTCATGTTGACGTTATGCCCAAAGAGGCAACCATTGAGGCAATGGTAGAAGAGATCATTAAATGGGTAACGGATAAGGCAGGGCTGAAGAATTGATGAAGAAGGTGTGAGATATCTTCGATGAGCCTTCCTGAGGTAGATACCCTCATCTTTTTCTTCATAAACAGAGACCTCCAGAACAGACTTTTCGATGTTGCCATGCCTTTTTTTACAAGCAAGGCATATCTCCTGATATTCCCTTTCGTAGGATGGTTCTTTTACAAGGACTGGAAAAAGGCATGCCTTGTCTTAGTGCTCGGTTTTGCCTCCTTAGCTTTATCCGATTGGGGTTTATATATCCTTAAACATATTTTTGAAAGGCCGCGGCCCTGCAACGAACTCGAAGGTGTCCACCTCCTTGTTGGTTGTAGCAGTTCTTACTCGATGCCTTCAAGCCATGCTGCGAACAGTTTTGCTTTTGCAGTACCATTTCTTATCCTCTTTAAAAACAGGTTGCGATATGCCTTTTTAATCATTGCCTTTCTTGTGAGTTTTTCAAGGATCTACGTTGGTGTACATTATCCTTCAGATTCTCTTGTGGGCGGACTCGTCGGCATTGGGTTAGCACTATGTTTAATTGGTTTCTATAACATGGCATATGAGAGGTTTAAGATAAAACCTTACTCTACTATACTCTTTGTTTTCCTCCTTGCACTTAGTCTTTTCCGCATATATTACATCCAGAAGGGATTTCTCGATTTGAGTCCTGACGAAGCTCATTACTGGGAGTGGTCGCGGAGGCTTGATTTGAGTTATTACTCAAAAGGGCCGATGATCGCATATCTCATATATTTTGGCACTATGATACTCGGAGACAATGTCTTTGGTATCAGAATGATGGCGGTCATCTTCTCTTATCTCAGTAGTATCTACATGTATATCCTCGGGAAGAAACTGTATGATAAACAGGTCGGACTTTTCTCAGCAATATTGATACAGATTATCCCACTTTTTTCAACATTCGGGATAATATTCACCATAGATTCACCCTTTATATTCTTTTGGATACTGTCATTATTTTTGTTTTATCTTTCAATAGAAAACTCATATCATCCCTTACACTCCAGTAATCCCCCCACCCCCCCTTTTTCTAAAGGGGGCAAGGAGGGATTTGACTCATCACGCATCACGGATTACGCATCACGAACTAATCACACATCACTCATATACTGGATCCTCCTTGGCTTTTCAGTGGGCTTTGGTCTTCTCACAAAATACACCATGGCACTCTTTTATCTCTGCGCTTTTCTTTTCTTATTCTTGAGGGAGAGGAGACTTTTACTAACGACAGGTCCTTATATCGCTTTTATCATAAGCCTTCTGGTCTTCAGTCCTGTATTACTGTGGAATGCAGACCATGAGTGGGTCACCCTGAGACATACAGCAGGACAGGCACATGTAGCAGAGGGCGCAAGAATAGCCTTAAGAAGTTTCTTTGAATTTGTTGGCTCACAGTTTGGAGTAATTACCCCTCTTCTCTTTATACTCATGACCTTCTCTCTCTGGAACCAACGGAAACAGAAAGGGGGTGATCTTCTTTTCTGGTTTTCTATTCCTATCATTGCCTTTTTCCTTTTAAAAAGTCTTCAGGGTAAGGTGCAGGCAAACTGGGCACTACCAGGTTATATAACAGGCATTCTTTCTTTTTCTGCATTCTCCAAAAAGGTTTTTCCTGAAAGAAAAGGCAAAATGATTTTCATTGCAACAGCAGTTCTCCTATCTGTGGTCGTTACGGCCTTGGCGCATTATCCTTCAATCCTTAACCTTCCTGCCAAAAAAGACCCTACCAGCAGGCTAAGAGGTTGGAAAGAACTTGGGTCAGAGGTGACGAAGATATACGAAGAGATGTATGAAGGGAGGGCCATATTTATATTTTCTGATAGGTACCAGGTTTCAAGTGAACTCGCCTTTTATGTAAAAGGACATCCTATCACTTATTGCATTAACCTTGACCGCAGGATGAACCAGTACGACCTCTGGCCTGGATTTCATGAACTCCTCCATCATAATGCAATCCTTGTTAGAATAGGGGATACCAAGGTACCCGAACCGGTAGCCAGTGCTTTTGAAAAGATCGAGAAAAGGCTCTTTACGGTTTACATTAACAATGAGAAAATCAGAGATTATTCTCTCTTGCTGTGCTATGATTTTAAGGGCATGAGAGAAGAAAAACCAGGAACGTATTAATGACCCTTTCCGTAATCATACCTCTTTACAATGAAGAGGAAAGTATACCTATCCTCTATGAGAAACTGAAGGAAACCCTTGATTCTCTAAAAAAGGAATACGAGATACTTTTTGTAGATGATGGAAGCACTGACAGGACTCTCTCTCTCCTTGAAGAAATTCAGGCTAAGGATACCAGGGTTGTTGTACTGAGCCTGAGACGCAACTTCGGCCAGACTGCAGCATTTGCAGCAGGATTCGATTTTGCACGCGGAGACATTGTCGTAACAATGGATGGTGACCTCCAGAATGACCCTGCTGATATCCCGAAACTTCTTGAACTGACAAAAGACAATGACCTCGTGAGTGGATGGAGAAAAAAAAGGAAGGACCCGTTTTTCAGGAGAACGCTTCCCTCCCTGTTAGCAAACTGGCTTATCAGTAAAGTTACAGGCGTAAAGCTCCACGATTATGGTTGCTCTCTGAAGGCATACAGAAGGGATGTGATAAAAAACCTGAAACTCTATGGAGAGATGCACAGGTTTATCCCTGCTGTTGCGAGCTGGTATGGTGTGAGGGTTGCAGAGGTAGAGGTTGTGCACCATCCGAGGCTCAAGGGAAGATCAAAATATGGTATTTCACGAACGATAAAGGTCGTCTTGGATTTAATTACCGTAAAATTTCTCCAGAGCTTTTCCACGAAACCAATTCAATTCTTTGGTCCCGTAGGTGTCATAAGCGGATTCCTCGGTTTCCTCATATCCCTTTACCTGGCTGTAGATAAAATCTTTTCCGGACATAATATCGGGGGGAGACCTCTTCTCCTGCTCGGTGCTCTCTTGATTATCGTTGGGATTCAGCTTATCGGAATGGGCCTTCTTGGTGAGATGCTCGTGAGGGTCTATCATGAAAGCCAGAGAAAACCCATCTATGTGATTAAGAAGATCATTGGCCCCTAAAGCAAAGAGAATATTTTTTCTCACCCTTAAGCTCACAGTAAGTTCTGTGCTCATTTCTATCGTCTTATCAAGGGCAGAGCCTGAGCAGGTTTTCTCTACATTGAAAGGCATGAATTTCTCTGCCTTCATTTCAGCCATACTTCTCTCCCTATTTGCTCAATTTATATCAACAGTGAGGTGGAAGCTCCTTCTTCCTGGTACACTCGGAATAAAAAAGCTTTTCCCACTGTATATGATAGGCTCTTTCTTTAATACCATACTTCCAGGTCTAATCGGAGGTGATGCTGTTAAGGCTTTCTACCTCTATCGGGCAATAGGAAGAGACAGCCTTA
>JAZDLE010000035.1:0-18011 GCA_043802315.1 Nitrospirota bacterium | reverse complement strand
TTTACTTTTCAGCTCTTGAGAAGATGTCTTTGATTTTTTCTTTAAAGGATTTTGCGACCTCATCCCCATCAGCCCGGACAAATTCCTCGATGAGTTCTTTCTGTCTCGGTGTCAGCTTTTTCGGTACATCCACATAAACTCTCACAATCTGGTCTCCCCTGACATGACCACCTACTTTTGTCAGCCCTTTTCCTTTGATATGAAAAATCCTGTCTGAAGGTGTTCCCGGTGGTATCTTAATCTTTGCTGTCCCATCGAGGGTTGGAACTTCTATCTCTGCACCGAGTGCAGCCTGAGGAAAAGAAATGGGCACATCGCAGAATATTTCGTTATCATCTCTTTTAAAGAAGGGATGTTCTTCAATATTCAGTACCACAAAGAGGTCACCTGGAGGCCCTCCATAAAAACCTGGATCCCCCTCACCTGTTATTCTCAGTCTCGATCCTGTATCAACACCTGCAGGTATCTTGACATTTATAGTCCTGAATCTTTTGACCCTGCCCTGTCCCTTGCAAGCAATGCAGGGGTCTGTGATAATTTTTCCTGTACCATTGCACTTTCCACATGTTTTGGAAATGCTGAAGAAACCATGTTGAAATATTACATGACCAGTCCCTTTGCAATTTGAGCACGTAACAGGACCCTTTCCAGGGGCTGAACCAGTTCCACGGCAGTCAGTGCAGATTTCCCATCTTGGCACCTCAATAGTCCTTTCTGTGCCAAAGGCTGCCTCCATGAGTGTGATATCGAGATCGTATCTGAGGTCATTGCCCTTTGCCGGACGCACTCTCCGTTGGCCTGTGAAGGTTCCAAAGAAGTCACCGAAGATGTCTTCGAATATGTCCCCAAAACCTGTTGTGAAGGCTCCAAAACCTGCCCCAACAGCCTCTGCCGTTCCGAACCTGTCATAATTTGCTCTCTTTTCAGAGTCGCTCAGGCAGGAATATGCCTCGTTGATCTCTTTGAATTTCTCTTCTGACTCTTTGTCGCCGGGGTTTCTGTCAGGATGGTATTTCAGTGCAAGCTGTCTGAATACCTTCTTTATGTCAACTTCAGATGCCTCTCTCGGGACGCCCAGTATC
Organism: Nitrospirota bacterium; assembly: GCA_043802315.1. GTDB lineage: Bacteria > Nitrospirota > Thermodesulfovibrionia > Thermodesulfovibrionales > SM23-35 > DASPRG01. The sequence goes on along the minus strand of JAZDLE010000035.1, from coordinate 16,929 downwards.
TCATAATAATCCTTCATTTCTCCTTCTTATCAACATCCTCAAATTCAGCTTCGACAACTTCTTCTTCGGGACCTTTTGCACCAGCAGCTCCAGCACCTCCCTGTGCACCGGCTTCGGCACCTGCATGCGCGCCGGCATCCCTATAGATATGTTCTGCGAGTTTGTGGGACTTCGTTGAGAGATCTTCCATTGCAGATCTTATTTCAGATATCTCATTGCTTGTATCTTTTGTCTTTCTACATCTTTCAAGGGCATCCTGAATATCCCTTTTCTCTGATTCAGTGAGCTTATCTCCATAATCCTTGATGGATTTTTCAACTGTGTAGATAAGTGTATCAGCCTCATTTCTTGCTTCTGCAAGTTGTTTCCTCTTTCTGTCTTCATCTGCGTGTGACTCTGCGTCGCGCATCATCTTTTTTATATCCTCTTCATTGAGACCACTTGAGGCAGTTATCCTTATTGACTGTTCTTTACCTGTGCCAAGGTCTTTCGCTGATACATGAAGTATGCCATTTGCGTCAATATCAAAGGTTACCTCTATTTGCGGTATTCCCCTCGGTGCAGGTGGAATACCGATGAGCTCAAAGTTCCCGAGGAGCTTGTTGTCTGCAGCCATCTCTCTCTCGCCCTGGCATACTTTTATTGAAACAGCTGGTTGGTTGTCCGTCGCAGTAGAGAATGTCTGGCTCTTCCTTGTTGGGATGGTAGTATTTCTCTCAATTATCTTTGTGAAGATACCACCAAGAGTCTCTATGCCAAGGGATAAGGGGGTAACATCAAGGAGAAGCACCTCTTTAACCTCTCCTTTCAGCACTGCAGCCTGTATTGCAGCACCTACACCAACGACCTCATCTGGATTAACTGTCTTGTTCGGCTCCTTGCCGAAAAAGCTCTGGACTGTTTGCTGGACCTTTGGGGTTCTTGTCTGACCGCCTACAAGGAGCACCTCATCTATGTTAGAAGGAGAAAGGTTAGCATCTGATAAAGCATTTTTGCAGGGACCTATTGTCCCTTCGATGAGGTCTCCGACAAGCTGTTCGAACTTTGACCTTGAGAGTTTCATAAGCAGATGTTTGGGCCCCGTTGCATCAGCAGTGACAAAGGGAAGGTTTATCTCTGTCTCCATCGCTGTCGAAAGTTCTATCTTTGCCCTCTCGGCAGCCTCCTTTAGTCTCTGCAATGCCATCTTGTCGTTTTTGAGGTCTATACCCTGGTCTTTCTTGAACTCTTCAACCATCCAGTCTATAATTCTGAGGTCAAAGTCATCACCACCGAGGTAGGTATTACCATTTGTGGACTTAACTTCTACAACTCCTTCACCGATCTCAAGGATTGATATATCAAAGGTTCCACCACCGAGGTCATATACGGCTATCCTTTCTTCCTTCTTTTTATCCATTCCATATGCAAGGGATGCAGCTGTTGGTTCATTGATAATTCTCAGCACATTGAGACCTGCAATCCTTCCCGCATCTTTTGTAGCCTGTCTCTGGCTGTCATCGAAGTAGGCAGGTGCGGTAATAACTGCATCTGTTACGGATTCCCCAAGATAATCCTCAGCAGCCTGTTTGAGCTTTTGAAGAATCATTGCTGAGATCTCGGGAGGAGAATACCGTTTTCCTCTAATCTCTACATGGGCATCACCGTTGGGTGCCTCAGCAATCTTATAGGGTAGCCTTTTTCTCGCATGTTCTACCTCGGGAGTATTGTATTTCCTCCCCATGAGCCTCTTTATAGAGAATACCGTGTTTTCAGGGTTCGTTATTGCCTGTCTTTTTGCAATCTGGCCAACAAGCCTTTCGCCCTTCTCCGTGAAAGCTACTACGGATGGTGTTATTCTGCTTCCCTCTTGGTTAGGAATTACTACAGGCTCGCCAGCCTGAACAACGGCGACAACAGAGAAAGTGGTTCCGAGGTCAATTCCCACTGCTTTTCCCATCTTACAATCCCTCCTCTATATTATTCATCCCTTATTCTGCCTTTCCTTTCCCTTTACATGTGACCGGTCTCTTTGATACTGCAATAAGAGATGGTCGTAAGACCTTGTCTCTGAACATATATCCTTTCCTGAATTCTTCAACGATAATCTTTTCCTCAATATCTTCCCTCTCAACAAGCGTCATAGCATGGTGTACTGATGGGTCAAAGGGCTTGCCCGTTGCCTCGATAGGAGTAAGACCGAATTTTTCGAGGGTTCTCAGAAGCTCCTTTAATGTGATCTCAACACCCTGTACAAGTCCTTCAGAGGTCTCAGTTGTTGAATGTTTTAGGGCCATCTCGAGATTATCAATTACAGGAAGAAGCTCATATATGAGCTTCTCGGTGCTATATTTTACTAATTCTTCTTTATCTTTATTAACCCTTTTCTTATAATTTTCGAATTCAGCATACAATCTCAGATACTTATCATTCATCTCCTGGAGTTCAGCGGTAAGCCGTTCTTTCTCATCAACAGGTATCTCTTCGATAGCCTCTGTTCCTTCTGGTTCAGTCACTTCTTCCTTAAAAGATAAGGTGTCTTTGTTCATTTCAGGCTCTTTCATCCTTCACCACTATCTTGCTGCAAGCATCATTGAGATAAATTTTGCTGTCGTATCTACTATGGAGATTGCCCGTGAATAATTCATCCGTGTAGGGCCGATGATACCAATGACACCGATTGGCCGGTTGGCTTCCTTACATGTTGAAACCACTATGCTCAGTTTTTTCATCTCGTCCAGTGAATTTTCAGATCCTATTATGATCTGAACGCCGTCGGATTCTGAAAGCTTGTCCAGTAACTTTATGATCGTATGTTTATCTTCTATAGCCCTTGACAGTTCCTTGATTTTCTGAAAATCTGCAAAATCGGGTAGTTCAAGCACCTCTGGGAGTCCAGCTACAAAGAGGTCACCATAGGGTAAGAAAAATGCTTCCTTGCAGATATTAATTGCCTTTGAGATAAGACTATCGCACATGGTCTTCTCTTTAGACATTTCTTTGAGGACCTTCAGGCGAATCTCATCAAAGGAATACCCAGAGAATTCTGAATTAAGGTATCCAGCAATCCTGTTCAGGTCTTTTTGCGTGATGTTTAAATCAAGGGATAAAGCCTTGTTTTTTATCATTCCTTCATCAGTAAATATGATTGCTGCTATCTTGTCAGCTCTGTATCTCAGGAGGTCAATCTTTTTCAGGACAGCCGTATTCGGCTTAGGAGACATTGCCACCCCAAGGTAATGAGATAACAGAGAAATGGTTCTTGTTGTCTCACCGAAGAGCATTTCAATATTATCACGTAAGGCCTCAAGTCCTTTATGGAGCCCTCTCAGGAGACGTTTATTTGCACAATCCCCTTCAGTTATGAGTGAGTCTACATAGAATCTGTAACCCCTGTCTGTTGGTACTCTGCCTGCTGATGTATGGGGTTGACTCAAAAAACCCAAATCTTCAAGATCACCCATAATGTTTCTGATGGTAGCAGGAGAAAAACCAAGGGAATATTTTTTTGCCACCGTCCGCGACCCTACAGGGTCAGGAGAATTTATATAGTTCTGGACAACGGCACAGAGGACTCTTTTGCTTCTTTCATCAAGCATGTCGTGATATCTAACGTTTTAGCACTCTCAATGGTTTAGTGCTAATACTTTAGCAAGTAACGAACTGATGTGTCAAGGGTGCGAAAGATTCAGAAAGGAAGGAATTTTGGTAATTTAATACCTTTTTTCCCTTTAAACATCTTGAGCATTTTCTTTATTTCTATATATTGCTTGATAACCCTGTTGACATCTGCGGCTGTTGTGCCGCTTCCCGTAGCAATTCTTCTGCGTCTGCTTCCATCAATGATATTGTGCTTTTTCCTTTCCTTGTTTGTCATGGAGTTTATTATTGCCTCAACCTTTACAAGTTCCTTTTCATCAACATCCAGATTTTTCATCTTTTGAAAACCAGGGATCATACTGAGAATATTTTCCAAGGGTCCCATACTTCGCAGCTTTTTGAGATGCTCTCTCAGGTCATCAAAGGTGAAAGACTCGTCTATAATCGCCTTTTGGAGTTTTTCTGCCTCTTTCTGATCAAAAGATTTCTGTGCTTTCTCAATCAGGCTTAAAACATCGCCCATGCCGAGTATCCTTGAAGCAATCCTTTCGGGATAAAAAGGCTCAAGCATGTCGATCTTCTCTCCAACACCGATAAATTTTATCGGCTTTCCTGTTATCGCCCGTATCGAGAGCGCTGCCCCACCCCGTGCATCACCGTCCATTTTAGTGAGTATTATCCCATCAATGCCCACGTGATCATCAAAGTTCCGTGCAATATTCACCGCATCCTGGCCAGTCATTGCATCGGCGACAAGGATGACTTCTTTTGGTAAAACCTTTTCTTTTATCTTTCTTAACTCACTCATCAGGGACTTATCAATGTGCAGTCTTCCAGCAGTGTCAAAGATAACAACATCTTGTGCATCAATTTTTGCCTTCTTTATTGATTCCTCGCACAGACTGACAGGATCTTTGCCCTCTTTCGAAGAATAGACAGGCACATTGATCTGTGAGCCCAAGGTAACAAGCTGGTCTATTGCAGCAGGTCTCTGAAGGTCTGCTGCCACAAGCAGGGGTCTCCTGCCTTCTTTCTTGAAGTTCTTTGCCAGTTTTGCAGCTGTTGTCGTTTTCCCGGAACCATGCAAACCGACGAGCATTATGACTGTCGGGGGATTTGGAGACAGTTGAATTCTGCTGTTCGTCTTTCCGAGCAATTCGCAGAGTTCTTCATTTACGATCTTTATGACTTGTTGTCCGGGTGTAAGGCTCTCGAGAACTTCCTTTCCAGTGGCTTTCTCTTTAATCTTCTGGACAAAATCCTTTACGACTTTGAAGTTAACGTCAGCCTCTAAGAGGGCAAGTCTTATCTCTTTCAGTGCGAGTTCAACATCCTCCTCTTTTAAAAGCCCTTTCCCTTTTAATCTCTTGAAGATGGATTCTAATTTATTGCTGAGTGTTTCAAACATGCATGAAAGTGCCTCAATCTTTCAGATAAGGAGAAAGCCTATAGAGTTTTGAAGGACATCCAGTGGTGATGATATCAGACTCCATACGTGCTAAGAAGAGAGTCTATTTTTGACTTTAACTGTTGTTTTGGGACAGCACCTACTATGGAATCAAGAGAGCGACCATCTTTAAAAAACATCAGGGTGGGTATACCCATAATGTTATATTTGCTGGCAATATCAGGATTTTCATCAGTGTTAAGTTTCATAAACTTCATTTTTCCCGTGTACTCCTTTGCCAACTCCTCAACGGTAGGTGATACCATTCTACAAGGGGCGCACCATGCAGCCCAGAAATCAATCATGATAAGCCCTTGAGCCTTAATCACCTCGCTATCCCATGTGGATGATGTAACATCAAGTATACCTTCTGCCATAAGAACCTCCTCTAGACCTCGCTTATTGGGCAAGGTACATTATGTAGTTATAAAATTATATTTTTTGTAATAAATCTTTGTCAACATTACAAAATTCTGTAGTTTCCTGAGTTTTTAGTGTCTGAGATCCTTAAACCCTTGATAACTAAGGGTTTAAGGAAAAAGCAACTCGCAACTTTTATTTTTTGCCTAGCTATTACCCTGAACCCTTCCCTCCTGTCATTCTGAAGGAACCCTGAGTAAAGCGAAGGGGACTGAAGAATCTCACTCAGGACAGGCTTCGTGAAGGGTATCAAATCATTGATATTATGAGATTCTTCGTCCGCCTCTGGCGGACTCAGAATGACAACAATACTGCTTTTAGCTTTTTGTACATGGTTATTACTTTAAAACTCAGGAAACTCCAATACAAAATTTATCCATATCGTGGCGAGATACATTTTATGCAGAAAGGGAATATTTTCTTGACATGTGTACCTCTCTGAGGGATGCTATATGAGACGGAACGAAGTGAATTTACGTTCTTGATAATTTGATTCATTCCTCTATAATAAGGTGTTCTCCATGTCTATAATGAAGGCTTAGGGGAAAAAATGATGAAATGTCCTCATTGCCAGCAGGAGAATACGTCTTCTGCAAAGTTTTGCATAGAGTGCGGTTTCCCATTGATGTCTTCATCCATACCAGGTAAACCACCACCATTTCTCAGCACCAAGGAGCATGTAACCTATGCCCAAGAAAGCCAGGTGATTCCTGATCAAGAGATTCCCAAGACCTTTTTAGAAGAACGAAAATTTGTAACCGTAATGTTTGCTGATATTTCCCGTTTTGTTTCCATATCCGAACAGATGGACCCTGAACAGGTAAGGGATTTAATAAATGCCTGTTTCGAACATCTGGTACCAATTGTGACAAAGTACGGGGGTAAGGTGGAAAAATACGTCGGGGATGCAATTATGGCAGTCTTTGGTGTGCCCTTTTCTCATGAGAATGATCCAGAAAGGGCCCTTCGGACAGGCTTGGAGATGATGGAATCAATGGCAGACTTTAATGCAGCTCCTGAAACGGATTTAAACCTTCACATAGGAATCAATACAGGCATGGTCATTGTGGGTAACATTGGCATGAGTGAGCAAGAGGTAATGGGCGATACTGTTAATGTTGCTTCCAGGTTGAAAGATCTTGCAAAACCCGGGCAGATATTTGTAGGACCTACCACCTATCGTTTAACGAGGAGCGCCTTCGATTTTCAAGAACTCGGGCCAATCCGCTTAAAAGGCAAGACAACGCCTGTTTCAGCATACAGGTTGCTGAGCGTACCGAAACGTTCATACCAAATGAAGAAACGTTCAGTCCGGAGGATCGGCTCACCGATGGTGGGACGGAATATTGAATTTTCCTCTTTCATCGGGAACATTGGACGTCTCTTGGCAAGTCAGGGAAGCATTATGTCCGTGGTTGGTGACGCAGGTCTTGGCAAATCACGCCTCCTGGCAGAGGTAAATAAACAAGTCACCGGATGGAACTTGCTCTGGCTTGAAGGCAGAGCCCTTTCCTTTAGCAAGGCAATCAGCTACTGGCCGTTCCTTCAGATCATGAAAAACTGTGCAGGAATCACTGAGGAAGATGGTGAAAGAGATGCCTGGGAAAAGCTTGAAAGTAAAGTTACGTCTCTCTTTCCAGGTCAGGTAGCAGAGATTCTCCCCTATCTTGCAAGTTTATTAGCTTTAGAAGTGAGGGATGAATTTGAAGAACGTGTCAAATACTTAGACGGAGAGGCTATGGGCAGGCAAATCTTTCGAGCGACACGAAGATTTTTTGAGCAACTCTCCCTGAGGCATCCATTGCTCCTTGTCTTTGAGGACCTCCATTGGGCTGACCAGTCTTCAGTAGACCTCTTAGAGCATCTTTTCCCCCTAGTCAGAGAAGTTCCCCTCATGATCTGTTGCGTCAGTCGTCAATACCGTCACTCCCCAGCCGCGCACCTTCAGGAGGTATCTGCAAGAGACTATGCCGACCGCTATACCAAGATCTCTGTTGCTCCTCTTTCAACTGTCAACAGTGCTGAACTTCTTAACAACCTCTTAGAGATTAAATATCCAGCTTCAAAATTAGTCGATTTAATCCTGCAGAAAGCCGAAGGGAATCCTTTCTTTCTGGAAGAAGTAGTTCGGTCTCTCATCGATATAGGAGCGGTTCAGAAGAATATTTCAACAGGTCGATGGCAGATTACCAAAACAATTAAACATATCACTATTCCTCACACGTTGCGAGGAGTAATTGTGGCTCGTATTGACAGTCTTGCCGAAGACACCAAAGAAGTACTGAAGATTGCCTCTGTAATCGGGCGTAGCTTTTTCTATCGAGTGCTACAAGCCGTTTGTGAAAAAAAAGAGGGATTAGACAAGCACCTGGAGAAGTTACAACAATTAGAACTCATCCGCGAGAAGAGTCCCTTTCCAGAACTCGAGTATACCTTTAAACATACCCTCACCCAGGAAGTTACGTATGAAAGCATTCTCTTGAAACGTCGACGTGAATTGCACCATCTGGTAGGAAAATGCTTCGAAGAGTTGTTCACAAGCCGTCTTGAAGAGTTCTATGGCCTTCTTGCCTATCACTTTGCACAGGCAGAAGATTGGGAGAATGCCCAGGATTACCTGTTTAAAGTTGGTGACCGTGCAGTGAAGGTGGCTGCTGACGCTGAAGCCCTGTCTCATTACCAGCAAGCAATGGCTGCTTATGAGCGCGCTTTTGGTGACCGTTGGGATCCATTTCAGCGGGCAGTACTGGAGCGAAAAATGGGTGAGGCATTTTTCAGACGGGGAGAACACTATAAAGCTGCTGAATATATGAAGCGTGCATTGACTTACATTGGGAGTCCGTATCCGATCTCACGCTGGGGTATCCGAATAGCTATTGCTAAGGAGCTTATGGAACAGCTCGGCCATCTGTGGCTGCCAGGCTTGATTGGTCTTCATAGAGCTGGCCGAGACAACTCCGCAGTAGAGGAGCGGTCACGCATTTACGAGGTGACAGGCTGGATCAACTATTTTATTGACAGGGAGCGCCTTTTACTTGATGCAATCACGTTGCTGAACTTCTCAGAAAGGGATGGCTTTGCCCTCGGAATTGTCCAGGGATGCATGGGAGTAGGTTTAATTTTAGACCACGTCCAAATGTTCTGGCTTGCTGAGAGATACCATCAGCGAGCTGTTGCACTTGCAGAGCAGATTAAAAACCCTATAGCCGCGGGTATCTCCTACCTCGGTCGAGCAATACATGAAGACATCCTCGGTAAGTGGGAAGCAGCTATTGAGGATTGTCAAAAGGCAGCAGAAGCGTTCTGGATGGCAGGTAATCTGCGTGGATGGGGAGCTGCAAACTCACTCTGTGCTGAACTGTTTCATTTCAAAGGAAGCCTTACCCAGAGCTTCGAAATATTTCAGAACATCGCCCAAGTTGGCCAGGAAGGAGCAGATCATCAGATTTGGGGATGGGGATTGTGGGGACAGGGGCTCAATCAACTGTGTTCAGGTACCTTTAGTGAAGCTGAAGAACGCCTGCAGAAGTCCATCGAGCTGCACATGACCATACCTGATTATCAGGGAATGATAGATGCAAAACGTGATCTCGCAAAGTGCTATCTGTGCCAGGGCAAGCTAAAGCAAGCCCTTGAAGTGTTGGAGAGGGGTAAACAAGTTGTTGCAGAGCAAGGGTTGAAAGGTCCCCCTATCACCAGGCTTCATAATGTCTTGGCAGAGACTTATCTTACGGTATCAGAAAAGTCTGAAGGAGTTGAAAAAATCGTGATGCTCAAAAAAGCGAAGCATGCTTGCCGGAAAGCACTGAAAGAAGCCAAAATATATCGTGGTTGTTTGCCACATGCCTATCGCATACAAGGTTCCTATGAGTGGAGCAATAGCAGGTTTGCTGTTGCTCGAAAGTGGTGGCAACGAAGCTTATCCATCGCAGAAAAGTTAGGTGCCCGTCATGAACTTGGCAAGACATATCTGGAAATGGGCAAACGGACAGGAGACCACCTCTTTCTGAAACGTGCCGAGACTATTTTTGATAAAATCGGCGCCAAACTTGATCTGGCGAAGACACAACATCTTGTAAAACAGCAGAGTGGATGATGAGTCTAAGGAGTGGATAGACAGAGAACCTTCTCAGCGTTTTCAACGATGGAGTCTGAAAAACCATAGCCCGTTTGATTTTGATGTCTCTGCCTAAAGGATTTTCTGCCTGATAAATCTGGATGTACCCTTCAGGAGTTACATTATGTGTTACCCACACAGGTCTTGTAATGATAATCTCCTTTAGAACGCTTCCTATGGAAGCTTTTTACATGTGATATCCTGATCTTTGTGAGTTGGTTCATTGACAGTCTTGAGCTTTTCTGTTATGTTTTAAAAATGAAAAAGTATCTTCTACTTTTTTTTATCTTATTGGTTCTTCCCTTCCATAAAGATTCCTACGGCTTTGATATTACCGGTTTACAGCCTACCCCTCCCTATGGAGTATTTTCTACTTTCAGTGCTGATAGTCTTCCAAAAGGCAAGATCGCCCTCTCTACGGATGCTGAAATCATGTTTGATCCAGATTTTTACCGGTTTTTATTCAAGACAGCATATGGCATTACCGATACCATAGAGCTTAATATGACTATTCCTTATATTCATAAATGGGCTGACTCCATAGACGGATTTGAGGATATCGCCATCGGGTTGAAGCATAGGTTCTTAGATGAAAGTAAGCACGGGGTATCCGTAGCATATATTCTGAATGCTTCCATACCATCAGGACACGATGAGTTCAGTACAGATGGTTGCTTTGGAGGTGGTCTCATTGTCAGTAAGAGGGTGGGGCCGGTCAAGGGGCATGTGAATTTTTTTTACGAAAAGCCCGGTAAAGGGAGTCTTCATGAAGAAATGATTTTAGCAGCAGGTCTGGACTTTGCCGCTACCCATAATGTTAAGATTCTTGGTGAATTATACTCAAAGAAAAATTATGATTCTAATAAATTTGATTCCTCGGAGGTAAGGGTTGGTTACAGGATAAAGGCTAGTGACCTGATATATACGACATTAGGTATCGGGTTTGATGTTAACAGTCAAGATCCCACGTATAGGATATTGCTTTCTGTGAGCTTCTTTTTACCTTATGAAAAGAAAGTTATTAAAAAGATATATGAAGAGGAGTAGATAGGAAATGTTTGATATTGGCATGCCAGAGTTGATCGTAATATTTATTGTTGCTCTCCTTGTCTTCGGGCCAAAAAGGCTTCCTGAATTAGCAAGGACAGCTGGCAAAGGGCTTGCCGAATTAAAAAAGTCATTACACGATGTAAAGAGGCAGGTAGAGACTGAATTTAAAGAGTCCACCTCTGATATTCAAGACACGGTAAAAGACGTCAAGCAGGCTGTAGTTGGCGAAGGGCTTTTTGACTTGAAAAAGTCATTACAGGATATAAAGAAACAAGTAGAGGATGGGTATAAGGGAGCCTTAGATACTTCTATTGACCGACGACCTGGAACGGGCACAAATGAGAAGGTTGAAGAAGAAGTAGAGGAGGAAGAAGAAGTAGAGGAGGAAGAAGAAGTAGAGGAAGAGGAAGAAGTAGAGGAAGAGGAAGAAGTAGAGGAAGAGGAAGAGGATCAAAAAAAGGAAGATAAAAAGAAAGAAGGATTAGATGAAAGAAAATAAGATGCCTTTTACAGCGCATCTTACAGATTTGAGAAAAAGGATTGTTGTCTCTCTCATCGCTGTCCTGATAGGATTCATTGCAGCCTTTGCATATTCCGAGGACTTGTTTAGATTTTTAACCTTCCCCCTGAGGTATAATGTGCTCCTCAGTATCTCCACGCCTTTTGTCCAGCTCGTTGAGAAAAGTGTAAAAAATACTCCCCCCCTCATATTTCTTGCTCCTGCTGAGGCTTTCTGGATGCACATGAAAATCTCTCTTATAGCAGCTTTTATCGCATCCCTTCCTGTGATTTTTTTACAACTCTGGAAATTTATATCACCAGGTCTGTTACATAAAGAGAAGAAATATGTTGTTCCCTTTGTTTTTGTTGCAACAGTCTTCTTTTTAGTCGGTGCAGCATACTGTTTTTTTCTCGTGCTCCCTTTTGCGATGGGCTTTCTTCTCACCTATAAAACAGCCTCCATGACCCCGATGCTTTCAGTAGGTAGCTATGTTGACTTTTGTCTTAAGTTTATCCTTGCTTTTGGGGCAATCTTTGAACTCCCCATTGCTATTATCTTTTTTACCCGTATGGGTTTCGTAACGCCAAAGACCCTGGCAAAAAACAGAAAATATGCTATTTTATTAGCTTTTATTGTTGCCGCTATCCTTACTCCAACACCTGATATATTTAACCAGACCTTGATGGCGGTGCCTATGATAGTGCTCTATGAAGTAGGGGTACTCGTATCGAGAATTTTTGTCAGAAGTAAGGCTGCGTAATGCCTACGATAAGGGGAAAGAGCCTCAAGGCAATTGCCTATGATATATCAGAGGGATATCTCACTGTGAACCCCATATTTTTAAAGCCCCTTGATGATGAATCCCTCAAGGGACTCTATCATGAGATCATGAAAACCCAGTCAGAGATCAGAGCTGAGAAATTTCCTCACAGTGATCTTCAGTTGATACGGTGGAGAAATATGCGACTCCAGAGACTCCATCAAACCTTAATAATAATCAAGAATTTTGCCAGAGAGAGAAAAATAATTCTAGTTTGACACATGTCAGATACTGTGGTAGTTTTTTAATATGGAGCAATTAGAAGATATAAAAGTTGCAAAAGATATCCTTCAGACTATCATTAAGGCTAAAAAGACCCTTAGGATGTATCCCAAGAACAACCCGATGTATGTAAAGACATTGGAGGATTTGTACTCCAGGTTTGGAGACTTCTTGAATGATAAAGGTGATCTCTCCTTTAGGATAAAACAGAATAGCATCTCTTATAATTCAGAAGAAATCTATCATAGCCCTGAAAAAGAAGATAACTTAGCGCTTTTCTTCTTCAAGGATGGATTAAGGGAGTTAACATTTAAGCGGGGGTTGCTCCAGGAAGAACTCGAGAACTTCATGAAGATTATTGCCATGGATTTTGACAGGGAAGCAGCCGATGACGATGTCGTCACACTCTTGTGGGAAGAGGACTTTCAGAACATCCAGTATATTGTAGATGATACTGTTCTCCTGGATGCTGATGGAGACGATTATGAGATTAAGGCAGTACAGGCAGCGAAGCAGAGAGTCTCAGATATTGAAGGTCTTATGAAGGCATATGTTGAGGAATTCAAAGAAGAGGATGTAAAGGACGTATCTGTTATCTCTTTTTCAGATAAGGATTTGCAGATCCTTATGAAAGAACTGGAAAATGACTCAAGTAATAAGATAGACAAACTAACTGCAATCCTTTTTGAAATGTTTTACCAGTCTGAGGAAATGAGTGGGCTCCTCGAAGATACCCTGAAGTTTTTCAAGGAAACCATTAAGTTTTCCTTGAGGCAGGGAGATATCAATATGATAGTACAGGTGATGAGGAAGGCAAAGGAGATCCTCGAGGACCCTGTATCGACGGAGGAGATGAAGAAATCTATCAGAATGCTCCTCATGTATCCAGGAAGTGATGAGGTAATGAGCATCCTCGGTGAAGTTCTTGACAGTAATATCGAGATAGGGGATGAGGTCTTTAAAGAATTCATAGCATTACTTGATAAAAAGGTAATACTACCTTTTGTGAAAATACTCGGGGATATAAAAACACTCCGCGGAAGGAATAAGGTCATTGAATCCCTTGTTTTCCTTGGCAGGCAAGACATCAAGTCTCTCGCTACGGCCCTGAGCGACACGAGGTGGTATGTTGTGAGGAACATCATTTATATTCTGAGAAAGATCAAGGATAAAGGAGCAATTGAATACCTTCTGAATGCTATGAAGAGCGAAGATACACGAGTCAGAAAAGAGGTGATCAGGGCCCTTGCTGAACTTGGGGGACTAGAAATATTAAAGCCACTCAAAGAACACCTTGACGATTCAGATGTTGGAGTCAGGGTTGAATCTGCCAGAGCGATTGGAAGCATTAGTTCAATTACAGCAAAAAGAATACTCCTTGAAAAGATCTCCGACAAGATGTTCAAGGAAAGGGATCTTGAGGAGAAAAAAATATTCTATGAGGTACTCTCCGGGTGGAATGATACAGAAGTGTTTGACTTTCTGATAAAGACACTGAAGAAAGGGTCATTTCTCTGGTGGGACAAGAACTACGAGGAAAAAGCATGTGCAGCGTTCTGCCTGGGTCTTATAGGCAATAAAGATGCATTACCTTTTCTCCATAAACATAGTGACTCCAAAAATAAATTCCTGCGAGAATTTTCTCAATCTGCTATTAAGAAGCTTGAACATGGCCAGTAAAGAGGATACCAAAATTCAGAAACGTGCAAGCGAAATAGTCAATCAACTATCTATTGTCTTTAAGACGGCTCTTATTCATGACCCACATAATATCGCTGTGAGGACTGCCATCGAAAAGCTCATATCCTTACTTAATCCACTGATAGAGTCTGAAAAGGGCATCACCCTTATACTCTTTGGCGAGTTCTTTTATATGAATGATACAAGGATACGGTATTCCCTCGAATACCTCCTGAACTTTGACTTTCTTATCAAGGAATTCAGAAAAAAAGAACTCGGGAAGATTATGTTTAATTCTTCCATAAAACCTGAGGATGTCAATGTCTTCTTGATGGCCTTTATTAAAGCTGGCTTCTCAGATTCACCATTTGAGAAGATGTCAGAAATAATGGATACATCTCAGATTATTAAAATCGACCGATTAAAAAAGATCGTAGAAGATAGATTAAAGAAAATCAGTGAAGGCGAAGAGGTTGATGCAAGAAAAATAATAAAGAAAACTTACTTTAATGCCGTCTCATATACAAAAGGGGTAATGTCGAAGATCAAGACAGGACAAAAGGTCGATATAAAGAAGGCTAAAAGAATCGTCGAGACGATGGTGGACCAGTTACTCGAAGATGAACATCTTCTTCTCAGTTTGACTGCAATCAAAGACTATGATGAATATACCTATCACCATATGGTTAATGTCAGCATCCTCTCCATGTCCCTTGGTCAGAGATTAGGGCTGAGCAGGCAGGCACTTACAGAACTTGGCCTTGCAGCTCTCTTCCATGACATTGGTAAGGTCGAGATACCCAACGAAGTGCTGAATAAACCTTCCAGCTTTACTGATGAAGAGTGGAAAATTATAAAAAAACACCCTGTCTGGGGTGTTAAAGCAATTTTGGGTTTAGGGCGCTTTAATAGTAACGCCATAAGGGCTTTGATTGTTGCATTTGAGCATCATCTGAATTGCGACTTTTCAGGGTATCCAACGGTGAGAAAATATCCGGAGCTTGACCTGTATTCGAAGATAGTGACTCTTGCAGACCAGTATGACGCAATGACTTCTGCAAGGGTCTATAAGAGAATACCTATATCTCCTGATAAATCACTGAGTATTCTCATGGAAGGTGCTGGAACTCAACTTGATCCTTTGCTCTTCAAATTTTTTACCAATATGGTAGGTATCTTTCCCATCGGAACACTTGTCATGCTCAATACAAAAGAGGTTGGCCTTGTTTATGAATGTAATGCAGCCTTTGCTGATAGACCGAGGGTTTTAATTATTATTGATAGCAAGGGGGAAAGCGTTCGAGGCCCTGTCGTTAACCTTTCAGAGAAGGATGAGACAAGTAGATATCTGAGAACAATTGTAAAAACTCTGGACACTAATAAATACAAGATAAATCTCGCAGAATATCTTCTTTGATTCTCTGCTTTTGTTCTACCTGTTCTTTTGTGATCTGTTGCCTTATACTGAATATTATTATCCAATAAAACAAAATGCTGTTTTATTTTAATAAAAACAGGCTGATCATATTATGTGGCCCTGAACTTGTTTCAGGGTCACATAATGTGTTGATTTTAGATGCTGAAACGAGCCTGCCCTGAACGGTCATTCTGAACCAAGTTCAGAATCTCTTCAGGGTTCAGTATGACATACTTGAACTTTAAGCAGACATTACTAAAAGATAATTGAAAGGGAGTTCCCTTGTATACCGATTTCCCCCAGTATATACAGTTTTATCCCACTCTGAAATGCAACCTTTCTTGTACATTTTGTTTCAATAGAGGGATACAATCAGAGAAGGATATCTCAATTAATGATTTTGAAAAAATCATATCGATTATCGCAGACACAGGGGTTAAGGAGATAGACATCCTCGGAGGAGAGCCAACACTCCATTCCGAATTCGCTCAGATAGTGGATCTCATCTGTAAAAATAACCTTAATGCTACGATTAGTTCAAACGGTTTCAATATTCACCTGTTGGAAGAACTGTCAAGGACATACAACAGAGAGCGAATAATAACAGGGATTTCCATTCATTCTGAGCCAATCACCAGAGAACTTCATAAATATATAATCAGATATAAACCTCTCTTAAAAAGCGTCTCCTTAAAACAACAGGCCATCCCAGAAACAGCTGAACAGTATCTGAGGCTGTCAGGTATACAGTATTATTTGTTATTTATGGATACCGTGTATAACGATGACCTAAAAAACAGCCTGCCCTTTTATGAGTTCTTGAAAAGAATAAAGAGTCTTAAAGGTGTTTATGAAAATGTGGATGGAGTATTCTGTTCGGGCTTTATCCCTGACGTTGAACATTATCCAGTTCTCCAATATGTCAGGTGTCCTGCTGGAACGACAAAGCTCACAGTAATGCCAAATGGATCTGTCTATCCCTGTTATCTTTTTTCCTGGCATGATGATTTCAGGCTTGGTAACATGTTATTTGATGACTTCGACAAGATATGGAAAAACCCTGTCCTGGACTTTTTCAGGAATTTTGAGAAAAATTCCTGTACCAATACGGGCTGTAAATTATTTTCTCTCTGTCATGGCGGATGTCCTGCTGTCAGTTTATTGATCTTTGGTAGTATCAATGCACCAGATCCAAGATGTGTTTCACCATCTTCAGTTTCCCCGTTGTGTTAGGATACAACATGGCTATAGAAAAAGCAGTTATATATTTCGAAAAGCCAGGAAATGAGAATACAACTGCGTGTCTTGAGGTTGTCAAAAAAACACTTCGGGAAAACAAATACAAGCATTTAGTAGTAGCCTCTACAACAGGAGACACAGGTCTGCTTTTCTCTGAGGAAGTAAAGGGTATAAATCTGAATCTTGTTATCGTAACTCATTCAGCAGGCTTTAAAGAACCGAATACGCATGAGATGCCGTTAGAAATGAGAAAGAAGATAGAAGCAAATGGGGCAAAGATATTTACAGGTCCGATGTTAACTCACTCCCTCGAAACATCCCTGGTATCAAAGTTCGGTGGCACTTACCCAACAATACTTATCGCTCAATCACTCAGGAGGTTTGGCGAAGGTACAAAAGTATGTTGCGAGATTGTTATGATGGCTGCTGATGCAGG
>JAZDLE010000034.1:0-3879 GCA_043802315.1 Nitrospirota bacterium | reverse complement strand
GTTCTATATAAAAAATCTTAAGGCGCCTTTTTTATTTATATCTTATATTATAATGAGCCTCTTGCAAAAGTCCTAATTTGTCACCCTGAGCCTGTCGAAGGGTGCTCTAACTGTTTGATTTGCCGTAATTCTTCGACAAGCTCAGAATGACAGAAGGGCCTTTTTTCAGACTTTTGCAAGAGGCTCTAATGTAAGCTTTACGCTGTATTGTAAAGCATAACCCTTTTTGCATCAATATCTTCTCCAAGCATTGTTCCACGTGGAACAAAACCATAAAATACTGATCCCTGGCAAAAAAGATCTCACCAATGTTCCACGTGGAACAATAGTGGGAAATCATGAGAGCGTATTCAGAGAATGACGCGTTGAAGGGCACTTACGATCTGCATCCAATCAATGCACAAATAGCTCTTGTCAGTATTATTCATATAAGGTATATTATTTAACGATGCGCATCGATAAGCTTGAATTGATAGGCTTTAAATCCTTCAGCGAGAGAACATCGTTCAACTTTCATCCCGGTATTACCTCTATTGTCGGTCCGAACGGTTGCGGAAAGAGTAATATTGTCGACGCATTCCGCTGGGTATTAGGGGAGCAGAGTGCAAAGAGCCTCAGGGGCGAAAAAATGGAGGAAGTTATTTTTAATGGGTCGGTATCAAAGAAGCCAAGAGGTATGGCTGAAGTAACACTGGTGATTTCCGGGCTGAATGGTGCGCAGCAATCGCCACAGGAAGAAAACGGGGAAGGCTCAACAGATTCTGTGGCAGTCACCAGGAGGCTTTACAGGTCCGGAGACAGTGAATATATGATGAATAAGAGTCAGTGCAGACTCAAAGATATCAAAGACCTCTTCCTTGACACAGGGCTTGAGATAAAAAGCTATTCCATCCTTGAACAGGACAGGATTGCAGAAATCCTGAATGCAAAGCCTCTGGAAAGACGGTTCCTGATTGAAGAAATAGCCGGGGTAATGAAGTATAATGTCAGAAAGAAAGAGGCCCTCTCAAAGCTCGAATCATCGAGAACAAACCTCCAGAGGATCAACGATATTATCATCGAAGTAAAAAAGCAGATTAATTTCCTCGACAGGCTGGTTAAAAAGGCCGAACGATACAAGAAACTAACTGCAGAGATTCACGCAATAGAACTGAAACTCGCAAAGAGAGACTATCAAGTCCTGAAAGAGTCTTTTCAGAAGTTAATGTCGGAATACAACATACTTAAAGAAGAAGAATCCCTCAAAAGGGCAGAACTCTCGAAAATAGAAACCGGGACTGAAACAAGACGGCTTCAGCTCCTGGAAAAGGAAAAACAGCTGGAACAGGTCCATGCAAAATTCCAGAACCTTGAGAGGGATATTGCTGAAATCGAAAAGAGCATAGCAGTAGCGAGGACAGAGAGAGAGAACTTTAAGGAATATCTTACGAAGCTTTATCAGCAGGATGAAGAATTCAGTAAAAAGAACTCAGAATTACTGAACAGGCAGGAAGAATTAGAAAAGACAGAAGCTGATTTAATAGTAGAAATACAGCGGCAAAAAGAACTTTTTGGAGACAAGGCTGATTTTATCCATTCAATGGAAGAAGAACTCATGGAAAATGAGGAGCTTCTCGATGGAAAAAGGCGGGAAATCTTCAGGATATCAGAAGAACTCAGCAACCTGAGGAATAATCAGAGCAAGCTACAATCAACTCTTGAAAACTTGAACCACCGGGAGGAAGCGTCTATAAAGGATTCCGAAAATATGAAGAGGGTCCTGTCGGAATTGGATACTTCAATGAGAGATCTTGAATCAAACCTCCTTGAAAAAAACAACGATATCATGCTCCTCAGAGAGAAAAAGGGGATGATAGTCAATGAGGTCACTGCAATCAAAGGCAGGATAGAGAATCTCAGGGAGACATTATCCCGGGTAATGGAAGAGCTTGCGTCAAATATGTCACGGATCGATTCCCTGAAGGAGATAATATTTGATGAATCAGCAAAAGAGTTACTGTCAGGAGATGTAAGCTTTAATCTGCTTGCAACGATTTCAGATGTTATAGAAATCGATGATGAATATGAAAAAGCCATTGAGAGCGTACTTTCAGAGAAGGTGAATTCATTCATCCTGCCTTCATACAGTGACATCGAAAATGCCGTAAAAACATTAAAGGAAAAGGGATTAGGCCGAACAGCCTTTATCCTTGCCAAGCCGGCTCTGACTAATGAACAAATCGATATGCCCGAGGGCGTTTTAGGGAGAGCCCTCAGCTTTCTGCAAACGAAAGAGGGGTTTTCAGATGTTGCAAAGAGTCTGTTTGAGAATGTTTTCGTGGTCAGGGATCTGAAGACAGCCCTCAACCTGATTTCTTCAAACCACAGGCATTTATTTGTAACACTGGATGGAGATGTCGTTGAACCGTCGGGCTCTGTCATAGCAGGAGAAATAAAGGGTGTATTCAGAAGGAAAAGAGAGATACGAGAACTCGAGAACGCTATTGAAAATAACAGAAGCAGGATAGAAACCCTTCAGTCTGAATTGCATTCAACTCAGCAACGGACCGAAGCAAAAGAGAATGAATTGAAGAGCATTGAAACCGCTGTTGTAGAGAGAGAAAAGGAGGTTTCCCTTTTAAAACTGACAGCAGAAAACTACCGGGAAGAAAAAGAGCGGAGAAGCAGAAAACTCGCATATCTTTCTCTGGAGCTGGAACAGATAACCAGGGAGAAGGAGTCAATAGAAAAGCTTCTTATGGAAAAAGACACCGAGATCCAATCGACGGATTCAAGAAAATCTGCATCTGAACAGCACAGTGCGTCTCTGCAAGAAGAAATCTCTCAGAAAAGATCCAGACTTGAGGAATATCGATCTGAGGTGACAGATATCAGACTAGCGATAACCTCCCTTACAGAGAGGGGCGAATCGGTTAGTAAAGAAAAAGAGAATGTTGTGAGGGAGATCAGCGAGAGTGTCAGGAAAAAAGAATTCCTGTCAGAAGAAATATCTTCAGTAAATTCCCGCATTCTCCAGCGACAGGCAGATATTGAGGTGAATGAAGAAAAACTGAAATCACTCGTTTCTGTTGCTGATGAATATAAGAAAGAAATATCCGAACGAAGGGAAGTTATCGATTCCGAAAACCAGGAATTGCTTGAAACAGAACAGGCACTGAAAGTTCTCAGGAATAAGATAGATGCTTTTTCCCAAAGGATTTCCGAACTCGACGTCCAAAAGGCAGAGCACAAATTGAAGATGGACACCTTGGCTGGAAACATCAGACAAAATTACGGGTTGGCGATAGATATCCTGGAAACAGAACCATTTACCGAAGAGGATGAAAAAAGGTTTATCGAACTTAGAGAAAAGCTTCAGGAGCTCGGACCGGTAAACCTCGGCACCATAGAAGAATACGAAGAATTGCGCATACGGTATGAATTCCTCAAAAACCAGCAGGACGACCTGAACCGGTCTATTGCAGAACTCGAGGAGGCTATAGCGAAAATAAATATTACGACACGGAAAAAGCTCAGGGAGGCGTTTGAGACATTGAGGACGAAATTCTCAGAGGTTTTTATGACGTTGTTCGGTGGGGGTAAGGCCGAATTGGTCATGACAGACGAAAATAATATCCTCGATACAGGCCTCGACATCGTAGCACAGCCTCCAGGGAAAAGGCTGCAGAATATAAACCTTCTTTCAGGGGGTGAGAAAGCCCTTACAGCTTTATCTCTGCTTTTCGCAAGCTTTTTGATTAAGCCGACACCCCTCTGTATTTTAGATGAGGCGGATTCTTCCCTGGATGAAATGAATACCGAAAAGTTTGCCAAAACGGTGAAGGAGCTTTCAAAAGACTCACAATTTATTGTTGTCACTCACAACAGGAATACCATGAA
>JAZDLE010000033.1:0-2242 GCA_043802315.1 Nitrospirota bacterium | reverse complement strand
CGTGTAACCGATTATTGCATTCATAGGTGTGCGGAGTTCGTGAGACATGTTGGCTAAGAAAGTGGACTTCAATCTATCCAACTCCCTGAGATCCCTATTAGCCCTCTCTAATAGACCTAAGAGACGGGTCCTTTCATTCAGGAGGGCTGTTTTTCTCTCAATCTCCTCTTCCAACCTTTTACTGGAGGAGGAAACACGTTCGACCATATAGTTGAAGGTGTTACCGAGAACACCGATTTCATCTTCTGTCTTTACATCCACGGCTACAGACATATCTCCCTCTGCAAACCTCTTTGCCTTCTCAGCTAAACTCTCTACCGGTCGCTTTACCAACCTAGTCACCATGAGATAGATGAGGGCGACTGCGATGGGTAAAAGGGATATTGCTATCACTAAAGTTCGGTTTCTTTGGGCAATAACTTGAGCATACGTTCGCTCAGCATCATACCTTACTACCAGACCTCCGAGAACCTTTCTGGAAGGGCCATGACAGTGATAGCAGTCCTTTTGGTTCAGGATAGGTTCAATGACGATAAGATATCTTCTCCCGGCTATCACATCCTCAAGAGGCTTCCGTGGCTCAAACCGTGGTTCAACCCCTGTCTTCAAAGTCTCGGTTAATGTCCGTAAGGCGGCTCTACTTTGAATGGAATCTGCTACCCTGGTCTTTACCTTATCCTCATGAGTGGAATAAGTTATCTCCTGGTCAAAATCACAGATGAATACCTCAACATCTTTCGCCTTTTTTCTGATGTCTGATAATTCTCTTTTAATAGCCTCACTGTCTCCTATCCCCATGGGATATTTTATACCTGCATAAACCGAGTCAGCCAACTCCCTGCTAATCGTGGCCGCTATCTCTAACCTATCTTTGGTCCCGAAGTATATCCTCATGTAGATTTCAGCCACCAGAACCAGCAATATGATGGTTAGCATGGCAACCATTATCTTATAGCCCAACCGCTTTCTTATAAAACCAAACACCTTATCTCCTATTGCTTTTAACTTTTAACTTTTAACTTTTCACTTGTAACTTGTAACTTTTTAATGAGCTCCTCCATGAATCAATGGTTTGTACCTGAAGGCTTTGACCCTTTCTGATGTATGGCACACCTCACAGTCTTCTTTGGTCAATCGCCTCTTTGTGTCCGAGGGACTCCCTGTCTTTACATGAAACTCACCAGGGCCATGACACACTTCACAGCCAGCATTCTTCAGATGAGGTGTCTTCTCAGGACTGACGAAACCTCCTGGTTTGCCGTAGCCAGTAGTATGGCAGTGATAGCAACCTTTTATCTCCTCTTCTGTTAACCCTTTTTTCACCCTCTCGATGCTCCTGAAGGAGTTGCTCTTTCTTGCATAGGTCATAAAACTCTTATACTCATCCTCATGGCAGGGCTTACAGGCCAATGAGCCGACATATCTGGGTGTTTTATTTTTCGCTTCAGCTAAACTCAGAGATGGACTTATGAGAGGGGGCATAAGAAGGATGGTGAGAGTGTATAACAAATGCTTCATGAAAAATCTAAATAAATTTTCTATTGGGAAAACCTCCAATTCATAGTTTCTTGAAATCTCTTCTATTTTCCTTCATTACATGAAAAAATTCAATAATGTTTATAATAAATATATGGCATTTGTCATCGCATTGGCTGGTAAAGGTGGTACAGGGAAAACGAGTATCGCTGGACTTACGGTGCGTTATCTTATTGAGAGGAAAAAAGGACCTATCCTTGCAGTAGATGCAGATTCTAATAGTTGCCTTAATGAGACCCTTGGAATTGATGTCCCTACAACGATAGGAAGATTAAGGGAAGAATCGCTCCAGACGGTGAGAAGTGGGCTTGAGAGGCTTGGAGGCATGTCAATAGAGCAGCTTTTAGAGTATCATGTCCAGCAGTCAGTCATTGAATCAAAGGGATTTGATTTAATCGTTATGGGAAGACCCGAAGGACCAGGATGTTATTGCGCTGCAAATAATATCCTGAGGAAATATACAGACAAGCTCTCTGAAACATACCCGTACATTGTTATAGATAACGAAGCTGGCATGGAGCACTTGAGCAGAAGGACAGCACAGAAGATTGATTTACTTTTAGTGTTGAGTGACCCAACGGTACGAGGCATTCAGACAGCTAAGAGGATCAATGGATTGATTGATGAACTCGGTCTTGAGATTAACAGGCGAGTTCTCATTATAAACAGGGTTTCTGGCAACGAGGGAAAGGAATTGAAGAGTCTC
>JAZDLE010000032.1:0-4083 GCA_043802315.1 Nitrospirota bacterium | reverse complement strand
CGAGGTCATACAGTCCAAAGTGAGGCGCGAACGTTTAGGACATATTGAACTTGCAAGCCCAGTTGCGCACATATGGTTTCTAAAGGGTGTGCCAAGCAGGATTGGCACTCTCCTTGATATTACCATGCGGCATCTTGAAAGGGTTCTTTACTTCGAAAACTATATAGTTATTGATCCGGGCGATACTCCACTTAAAGACAAGGAATTACTAAGCGAGGAAGATTATAAAAAGAAGTCATTAGAATATGGGTCAAAATTTAAAGCTGGGATGGGCGCTGAGGCAATAAGAGAAATTTTAAGGGGGGTTGATCTTGACGCCCTTTATGCAGAGCTCAAGACAAAGATAAACGAAGCTGTATCGATGGGTATCAAAAAGAAGCTCACAAAGAGACTGAAGGTTGTGGAAGCATTCAGAAAATCTGGGAATAAACCCGACTGGATGATTATGGATGTCATTCCAGTTTTACCTCCTGACCTTAGGCCGCTTGTGCCGTTAGAAGGTGGGCGTTTTGCTACCTCTGACCTTAATGACCTTTACAGAAGGGTTATAAATAGGAATAACAGGCTTAAGAGGCTGACAGAGCTTAAGGCACCGAGTGTAATCATCAAGAACGAAAAAAGGATGCTCCAGGAGGCTGTTGATGCACTTTTTGACAATGGCAGAAGAAGCAGGGTTCTGAAGACCACGACAAAGAGACCTCTTAAATCTCTGAGCGATATGATAAAGGGTAAACAGGGTAGATTCAGGCAGAACCTTTTAGGGAAGCGGGTTGATTATTCCGGGAGATCTGTTATTGTTGTGGGTCCTGATCTCAAGCTTCACCAGTGCGGTCTTCCAAAAAGGATGGCATTGGAACTTTTCAAGCCGTTTATTTTTAATAAGCTCGAAGAAAAAGGATATGCAACTACAATAAAGGCAGCAAAAAAGCTTGTAGAAAAAGAGCGCCCTGAGGTATGGGATGCGCTCGAAGAAGTGATAAGGGAGCATCCAGTTCTGCTTAACCGTGCACCAACCTTACACAGGCTCGGTATTCAGGCATTTGACCCTGTCTTGGTAGAGGGTAAGGCTATAAAGTTGCATCCGCTTGTCTGTACTGCTTTTAATGCAGACTTTGACGGTGACCAGATGGCTGTTCATGTCCCTCTCTCGATAGAGGCTCAGATAGAGGCAAGGGTACTTATGCTGTCTGTCAATAATATTTTGTCTTCTGCGAATGGGAAGCCGATAGTAGTTCCAACACAAGATATGGTTTTAGGTATTTATTATCTATTGAAGGAAGGAAAAGGTTCAAAAGGTGAGGGGAAGATATTCGCTGACCCTGAGGATGTCAGGATTGCTTATGATGCCGGGATTCTGGATAAACATGCAAAGATTAAGGTGAGAATGGACGGGAAGTTTGTTGAGACAACAACTGGCAGGATTATCTTCAGCGAGATACTGCCTAAGGGAATCTCTTTTTCTATGATCAACAAGGACATGACAAAAAAAGAACTCGGAAAGATTATTGAGTATATATACAAGAAGTCGGGCAAACGTGATACGGTTGTGTTCCTCGATAATCTTGAGAGACTTGGGTTTGAATATGCAACAAAGGCAGGTATATCTATATGCATGGATGATATGCACATACCGACAACTAAACCTGAGCTTATACATAATGCGGAACTGGAAGTCATCGAGGTTCAGAAACAATATGCAGACGGCCTTATAACACATGGTGAACGCTACAATAAAGTGATTGATATATGGGCAAACGTGACTGAAAAGGTCGCTGACGAGATGATGAAGGAGCTCGGGGCAGAAGAGGGTAAGACATTTTCTGAAGAAGAACTCAAAGAGAGGAGATCATTCAACAGCATTTTTATGATGGCTGATTCAGGTGCGAGAGGGAGCACTGCCCAGATAAGACAACTTGCAGGCATGAGAGGATTAATGGCAAAACCTTCTGGTGAGATTATAGAAACACCGATAACCGCGAACTTTAGAGAAGGGTTAACACCTTTGCAGTACTTTATCTCCACACATGGCGCAAGGAAAGGCCTTGCTGATACAGCCCTCAAGACTGCAAACTCAGGATATCTTACAAGAAGGCTTGTTGATGTTGCTCAGGATGTTATTATCGCTGAGGATGACTGCGGGACAA
The DNA here is from genome assembly GCA_043802315.1 of Nitrospirota bacterium. Taxonomy (GTDB): domain Bacteria; phylum Nitrospirota; class Thermodesulfovibrionia; order Thermodesulfovibrionales; family SM23-35; genus DASPRG01. The sequence goes on along the minus strand of JAZDLE010000032.1, from coordinate 1,939 downwards.
CCGATGGCATAATCGTCACATCCCTTGTAGAAGGGGGAGAGATAATACAGCCCCTTGAGGAGAGAATTCTCGGCAGAATCGCTGTTGAGGATATAAAAGACCCGATAACCAAGGAACTTATAATGAAGAGGAATCAGGATATAGATGAGGAACTGACGCAAAAGATTGTTGATGCAGGCATAGACAGGGTTAAGATAAGGTCTGTACTAACATGCCAGGCGAAGTTTGGTGTATGTACAAAGTGTTATGGTATGGACCTTGCAGGGGGTGAACCTGTTGAAATAGGTGAGGCAGTAGGAATAATCGCAGCCCAGTCAATTGGAGAGCCTGGTACACAGCTTACAATGAGGACATTCCATATTGGTGGCGCAGCTTCAAAAGTGGTAGAACAGACAGTACTTGAAGCAAAAAACTCTGGCGCTATAAAGTTCATAAATATCAGTACTGTAAGAAACAGGGAAGGCCTTCTTGTTGTTATGAACAGGAATGGAGGCATTGCTGTTGTGGATTCAGAGGGCAGAGAAAAGGGGAAGTACTCTGTTGTCTATGGTGCAAAACTGATGGTTAAGAATGGACAGAAGGTTGAAATAGGGCAAAAGCTCGTTGAATGGGATCCTTATTCGACACCAATACTTACAGAGCTTGGTGGGAAGATAGCTCTTGGAGACATTGTTGAGGGAGTATCAGTAAAGGAAGAAGTTGATGAAACAACAGGCCTTTCACACAAGGTTATAATAGACTATCCTGCAAATATGCGGCCGAGGATTTCTATTAAGGATGAACATGGAAAGGTAACACTCAAGATTCCCGGAACAAATAATCTTGCAAGGTATCTTCTGCCATCAGGTGCACACGTACTCGTTGATAAAAACGATATGGTGTTTCCGGGCGACATACTTGCTAAGATACCGAGGGAGACAACAAAGACAAAGGATATAACCGGTGGACTTCCAAGGGTTGCTGAGCTTTTTGAGGCAAGGCGTCCAAAGGAGCAGGCAATAGTTACAGAGATAGACGGTATGGTGGAGTTCAGAGGCGCTCATAAGGGACTGCGCGTTGTTGTTGTTAAGGGTGGAGATAATACGAGGGAATACCTTATACCTAAAGGTAAGCATGTGAGTGTACACGAAGGTGACTGGGTAATGGCCGGCGAACCGCTTATGGATGGAGCTGTAAACCCCCACAACATACTTGATATTCTTGGACCACAAGAACTTCAGAGTTATCTCGTCGATGAAGTCCAAAAGGTCTACAGGCTGCAGGGTGTCTCGATTAACGACAAACACATAGAAGTAATTGTCAGGCAGATGATGAAAAAGGTCCGTATAGAAGACCCTGGGGATACGCCTTTTCTTATAAGTGAACAGATAGACAGGAGAACATTCCATGAGGAGAATGCCAGGGTAAGGGCAGAGGGTGGTAAACCAGCTCAGGGTAAACCGTTATTGCTTGGTATAACAAAAGCGTCTCTATCAACAGACAGTTTTGTATCTGCTGCATCATTCCAGGAAACAACAAGGGTTCTCACAGAGGCTGCTATTAGTGGTGCGGTGGATGAACTCAGGGGACTTAAAGAAAATGTAATTATGGGAAGAATAATTCCTGCTGGCACAGGAATGCCGAAATACAAAAGCACCTTTGTGAAGAGAGAATTCCAGCCGCTACTTCCCGAACCAGTAGCAGAAGAGTAGAATACGCGAGGCGTGAGACGTGAGGAGATAGAAAATCCCTTTACGCCTAACGCCTTACGAGATTTGCGCTTCGTCGCAGACGCCATGCTCGGCAGACTTGCAAGGTGGATGAGGTTTTTAGGATTCGACACATTATATTACCGTGATATAAGCGACAGTAGGCTTATCAGGATTGCCAGGGAACAAAACAGGCTTATCTTAACAAGAGACACTCGCCTTGTAAAAATAAAAGCGGTTAAGGATTATTT
>JAZDLE010000031.1:0-13556 GCA_043802315.1 Nitrospirota bacterium | reverse complement strand
CTGCACTCTTTGATCTCCAGAATCCTGTCGAGACGGAAGATTCTTTTTTCGTTTCTCAGATGGCAGAATGCCTCCATGCCAAGATAGGTTTTGCCGCTGTATTCCATTTTACCAACAAATGTGGGAGTAATTACCCTCCTGGATTTAACATCATTGTTTTTTAGGTAGAGTATTTCAATCTTTTGGCGGTTCTCAATGGTACTCTTTATGAGATTGATCTTTTCCTCAAGAGGATGACGGATTTCGGAAAGTTTATACTGGAATTGAGTCATAAACCTCACCACTTTCCAGTCCATGAAAATGTGCCTCTTCTCTATTGGTTTTTTGAGCACTATGCCATCAAGTTGTGTACATCTGCTCAGGGCTACATAGACCTGACCGCTCGCAAATGTTCCCCTTCCAATGTCTATCACCACATTTTCAAAGGTCTTACCCTGTGACTTGTGGATGGTTACTGCCCATGCAAGTTTCAGCGGATACTGGGTAAAGGAGCCGATGACTTTTGACTCAATGCTGTTTTTGCTTTTGTCGAAATCGTAGTTAAACAATTCCCACCTGTAGGGCATGACTTCCACAATCTCGCCGGTAAGCAATTCTACAATAATAACATCGTCCTCTCCCTTGTGCTTTACAATATCCACGACCTTTCCGATGCTCCCGTTCACCCACCGAAAAAGGGGGTCGTTGTTCAGAAGCATAACCTGCGCATCTTTCTTGACCTGAAGGTCAATCTGTGTGGGGAGAGAATCCTGCTTAAAGTTACCGTGTATGGTTCCCTGATAAGCAATCAGAGGAAAGGCAATCCTGGAAAGATGCTCCCTGTTAATTTTTTCTGCGGCACTGTTAAGAGAGGTAAGCCAGATGTAGAAATCCTTTGGGTCCGAAACGAAGTCTGGATTACACCGTTGATTCAGAGTAGTTAGTTGTTCCTCGGTGACTGAATTGTTGCGTATTGCATTGAGGATAGCAATAAAATTGTTATCCTTCTGGCGGTATATCTTTTCAAGTTCTATAAATTCCATATCAAGCTCTTTCATAACTATGGCATCAAAGAAATAGGGGGTTTGATAATGGGTATTGAAGAACTCTTTTTCGCTGCTGGTAACCACCGGTGGAAGCTGATAAAGATCGCCTATAAAGATCATCTGGACTCCTCCGAAAGGCTTCTTACTTCTGGCATTTAACCTCAGGAATCTATCTATACAGTCCAGCAGATCTGCTCGAACCATTGATGTCTCGTCAATGACAATGGCATCCAGTTCTTTGTAAATGTTCTTGCCACTTCTTTTGATTTTTTTGATTGATTTCAGGGTAACATTAGGTTTGAATCCGAAAAAAGAATGTATTGTCTGTCCTCTTACATTCAGTGCAGAAACTCCAGTAGGCGCCAGCACAGCCAGCTTCTTCTTTGTATGGTTTCGGAAATAATCAAGGAGAGTAGACTTGCCAGTTCCTGCCTTACCGGTAATGAACACATGCCTGGAGGTATTCTCCATCTGGTCAAGAGCCCTTTGAAACAGCTCATTGAACTCTATATTTCTGGTTTTGGTGATGCCCATACTTTAATGAATTGTAACTCCCTGTGGTCTTGCCACGGGGTTACCTTATAGTTCCCTCCCCCTTGAGGGGGGAGGGTTAGGGAGAGGGTGGATTAATGGAAAATATTTTCAACACCCTCCCCTTAATCCCCTCCCCTCAAGAGAGGGGATAGATTTTTAATTTTGACGCCCTGCGGTCTCTGCCGCAGGGTTCTTCACAAAGTATAGGGAGAGTTTTTTATGATGTCAATAAGACTGCCTCTATAGTTTCCCTGAGTTTTTGTTCCTGATATTCATAATCCCCTGATAGTCGAAGGTTTATAGGAGAAAGTGCTCTTAGCCTTTGTACTTCGTCTACATCTCTACCAATAAAGGCTTATGGGTAAAGAGCAGATAACTCCTTGTATAAAGCTTAAATAATTTTTCTACAGCCTCTCTGTAGATATCCATCTGGAACCTGTATTTATCAGTGAGTTCTGGTAATTCCTTTTCTCCTGTAGGAAAGGTCTTGTAATCATATATATGAGCTACATTATCTTTTATGATAATCCTGTCTATTCTGCCTCTAAAGATAGTTTTTCCTTTCTGCAGGATAAAGGGAAGTTCAACATAAGATTCTCTGGAGGGGAAAACGACATCCTTGAGGTATCCTGATACGGAAAGCTTTTCAAAATCACCCTTTATAATCTCGATCATTTTCTCCAGTTGTTCTTTATTGTATACCTCGGCTCGTAAGAGAATAGATGCCCTTTTATCTATATCACCTATCCCTAAAAGCCCTTTTGAAAGTTCCTCGAAGAGCTTGTGAAAGACCTTTCCGAGCAGGACCCAGTCTTCACCATGTTTTACCCTTATATCTACTTCCTCTGTGACATCCCGCCATTTCAGTAGAGGCTCATACGAAATAGGCTCTGCGTGTACCGGTTCTGGCATAAAAGGTTCTAAAGATGTCTGATGCGTGATAAGTGATGGGTCACGAGCAGAGTATATCTCATCTATCTTGGATTCATTCATGATTTCAAGAACATCCACTTCTGTATTGATTTTTCCATCCTTTATTATTCCAAGAGTATCATTAAGATATGCGAGCCGCCCTGAAACCTTTTCTTCCTTTTTCCATGCCCCGAGCATGCACAGGAAATCCTGAGCCCTTGTAACAGCAACATAAAAAAGCCTCTTTTCCTCTTCAATTTCCTTTTCTTTTCTCTTCAAGAAGGGCCCTCTCTTCTTTCTCTTGTCCGAGTACTCCTCGTATGCCAAAACCATTCTTCCGCCTTCTTCGTCAATAACAATGGATCTGCTCTTTGGAGTATTATCCTCATCAAGGGATGGAAGAAATACCATCGGAAACTGAAGCCCCTTAGCAGCATGGATGGTCATTATCTTTACAGCATTCATACCTTCAGTATTGATATTTGCCTTTGCCTCATCTCCCTGTCTTGCCTTGATGAGTTTTTCCCTGATCTCAAGGGCGGAGAACCCTTGAGACTCATAAAGTTCGATAAGCCTTATAAATTTCTTTATATTCGCATACCTCTGTTTTTCCCAGTAATATTGCCAGCCTCCTGTTTCTGAAAGTGCATCCTCAAGAATCATGGCAAGTGGCGTATATCTGGATCTTTCAATCCATCCTGAGATGAAGTCAGATGCCTCCTTGACCTTTTTGTTTTTTGAAGACCGAATTTTCTCTAATAAGGGCTGGGCGCCTCTGTCACTCATCCTGAATAAAGTCCTGTAATCGATCCGAAAAAGAGGAGATCGCAAAATACAGAATAGACTGTAGTCATCCAGAGAATCAATAATGAGAGAAATGAGCTCTCTCAAGAGAGCAACTTCTGGTTCATCATAAAAGCCAATACCTTTTACAACAATGAAGGGTATCCCCTGTCTCCTCAATGCATCCTCAAAGAGAGCGAGATGAGTTCTCCTTCTGAGAAGTATCGCCATATCACCATAAAAACATGGCCTTTTTATGTCTCCATCAAATATCTCATAGTGATTAGCAAGAGACTGTATTCTCTTTGATAAAACTGACGCCTCCTGTTCTCGAGTCTTCTTTACGCCTTCCCCACCTTCCATTAAGATAAGCTCGACACGCCCATAACCCTGTCTTGTTGCCTCAAAAGGTGCATACCTGGTACGCCAGCTTTCATACAGAGTAGGGTGCATGAGTCTTTCGAAAAGTCTGTTCGTAAATTTTATTATTGCAGGAAGACTACGATAGTTTTCCCTTATCTCTTCAAAGTAGTATTCTTCTCCAAGCCATTCAGAAAATCTCTCTTTTGCTTCCTGAAAGACGCTTACATTTGCCCCTCTAAAGAGATATATGGACTGTTTTTCGTCTCCAACCAGGAAAATGGTTGGTATCTTGCCCGATTCCCTTTTTGAACCGATGCCTGACCGCCATTCTTCTGTAAGCTTATCGATGATCTTCCACTGGAGAGAGCTTGTATCCTGAAACTCATCCACAAGGATATGGTCCGTATGCTCATCAAAAGAATAGAGGATATTCTGCCATTCAGGATGCTTAACAAGAGTTTCGTATGTCAGCAACTCAAGATCATCAAAATCAATGAGATGTCTTTCGAGTTTTTTATCGGTATATCGTTTCAGGCATCGTGAATATAACTCAAGGATCCTCTTTTCTTCCTCTCCTTCGACAGGGTGATTTTCTCTTAAAAGAAGCTCAGGATGTGGTCTCCTGCCATAAAGTTCATTAAGGATTCTGTGAAGACTATCCCATCCCTTGATTCCCCTGTCTTTAATCGTTTCGTAAAAAAGATCAGGTCTGTTCTTCTCTTCCATCAAACACTCATAGACTGCCTCGGACCAGAGGAGTGAAGCAGTGAATTCATCCATGACATCAAGTGATGGATCAAGGCCAAGCTCTATGGAAAACCGTTTGATTAACTTAAGACAAAATGCATGGATTGTAGATATGCGCATGAGGGGCATCTTCTCGCGGATTTTCAGGAATAAATCAGGATTCTCTTTTTCAAGGATAGCAAGTATCCTATCCTTCATCTCTGCTGCTGCCTTCTCCGTAAATGTGATAGCTAGTATCTTTTCTATATCAAAGCCACCAAGCAATAAGCAGATATATCGCCTTGCAAGCTTTTCTGTTTTTCCTGAACCAGCAGGGGATGAGATAATAACGCTTTTCGTTATATCAAGATAATTTTCCATGCTTTAGTTATTCTTTTTTTGAATCATTGCATCCTTAAATATAAACATTTCTTAGTAACCAGAACTGACTTTCGCTTACTCCGATATTTTTCGACATAATGAACAATGCTGGAGCAAGCTGCAGGGCATTCAAACTTTCCCCTCCCTTGACGGTCGCCTCGGGCGACTCGTCCGCACTCAGGCGGACTCGCCGAGGAGAGCCGAGGAGAGGAGGGGATGAAGGGGAGGGTGATAAATCATGCATGGTCACCCTCACCCTAACCCCTGGTCGCCTTCGGCGCCGCCAGAGGCGGGTAAACCCCCCCCATCGAGGGGGAGGGAGGAATTGGAGCTGTTTTTTGTATATACGGACAATATGGTTTTTCTGAGCAGTTTCTGCACGTCTGCTCAATCAAAGGAGAGGCAGAAAAATCTCCCGTTCTCATCTTTGAAACCGTTTCTTCGAGAAATCTTAGTCCCGCCTCTATATAATCTTCTATCGTTCGCCCACACTTCCTGTCATTTTTTCCCGGAATCCATGACAGGTTTACATCTTTGAGAGAGTAGATGCCTACACGCTCTACCATAAATCCCAGCAACTTCATCAATGCTGCATAAAGGAATAACTGTAAATTGGCGCCCTTTGCTATCACCTGTGATCCCCTAACCTGAGTTATCCCTGTCTTATAATCAATAAGCTCAACAATATCAGTGACAAGTGACGAGTCACGAGTGAGAAGTTTATTTTCTTTTGAACTTTGCACTTTTCTATCTACTCTGTCTATTTTTCCTTTCAGTTTTATTCCTTTTATAATTTCGCCCTCAACAGGAAACTCAGCCTTCATAAATGAATAACCCTCATCAATGAGATTGCTTTCTAGTTCATATATTTCTGGTATGATGGAAAGGAAGGCATCCATAATCAGATTTTTCCAGTACTCTTCAACAGGTTTGTCAGAGATAATACCTTTTATTATCTCCTCTGCCCTAACTCTGAGTTCTTCGGCATCAGCAAAGGGTTTTGATAAAAGACACTGCATTATCTCGTGGACTATGGTTCCGAGGAGCATAGCCTCGATCCTGTATTCTTTTATTTCAAGAGGTTCAAGCTTGAGTACTTTTTCAAGAAAAAACTTCCTTGGACATGTCCTGTAAGAGTCTATGTCAGTGACACGAATGTATGAGTTTTCCCCAAATTTGTTTCTGATCAATGTTTTTCCTACTTTTTCTATCTCAGTAATATACGATGTGAAAGGCATTTTCCCCTTTCTCAATAGTTCTTCCTCTTTTGAGAAGATTCCAAAAATGATCTCTTTTTTCTCCTTGTTCCAGGGGAGTAATGGAGAGGGAAGAAAGAATCTATCGCCTTCCATTACGGGATAGGAAAGATAAAGGTTTTTTGCTGATTCTATCGTTCTGGAGAATAAGAATCCCTGCAGGAGTAAATATTTTTTCAAGTTTACGAGGCCGAACTTTGTCCTTACACTGTCAGGCAGTATGTAGTCAATGTCAGGCTTTGATGGCAGGTCTCCTTCCTTAAGCCCTCCTAAGAAAAGATATTCTGGTTCGATACCCCTCATTTCAAAAAATCCCATGACCTGCACACCTGTGCCTTCTGTTTCCACATCTGTAGCATTCAGGATATGCCTGAGGGCGTCTATAAATTGGCGTAAAGAGTAAGGTGCGTCATTATGACCCGATCCCGGGAGGCGATGCGTAAGGTAATCAATAAAAGAAAGTTTTTTAAATATTTCAAATACCTGATCCTTGAGGGCTGCCTCCAGGCCATTGAAACCTGAAAAATCAAAGTCTTTTAATATCCTACTGATAACTTCACTATACTGGCTGAAAGTACCGCCATTCTCTATTGATTCAAGGGGTGCAAGTTTTTTGAAGACCCACTTAAGCCCTTTCCCAATTTCAGTTTGAAGACCGCTGACCGCTGACTGTCTTCGACAGGCTGAGCCACGCATCTTTTCCCTTTGTAATCCCTGCTCTGAGACAGAGGATGGGAATACATTCTCTTAAACCAGAAGGTATATTTTTAAAATACGGTGATGAAAGAAACTGGGAAAAGGATAGTCTCGGATAATCGTCTGCAACAGATTCAAGAAGAGCTATCAGGTCAAGAAAAGGTCGTAACTTTCCAGCAGGCTTCGAAACAGAGATAGTGTATGGAATACCATATCTTTTGAAGATACGTTCTATTATGTCTGCGTATACCCGTAATTTTGGGAATGCAATTATCACTTTTTCTAAATCCCGTGTCTTTCCTGATATAAAGTAATTCTTTATACATCTTGCAATTCCTTCTACTTCTTCTTCTATCCCTGGGTAAGGATGAGGAAAAGGCTCAACTGCCTTTTCCTCAGTGGATAAAAAGGCCTCCTCAACTTTAAAGTTGTTATTTATAAAAGAGCTATAACTATTTGTTATATATAAATATTTAATATCGTAAGAAGTTGAAATAAGAATGTCTTCTGCTTTTTCGATCAAGGCCTGTATTATTGACTCCTCTGACTTGGTAATCTCGTAGAACCCATCGAGAATGAGGGTCTCTATGTTCCAAGTATGTTCTTTAATGAGGTGAGGGCATATTGCCATTACATCATCTTCATCTACAACAGACTGTCTTTCAAGGATTTCTTGATATGTCTTGAAGATCTCTACAGCCTCTATTGCCCTATTTGAGACCTCTTCAGGAATACCGAGTTCATAAAAGATAGCCTTTAGCTCCATTTCGACAACTTCAATCTCTTTACCGGGATGGTGCTGCTTAATTTCATTGATAAAATCTGTAATGAGAGAAGCAAAGCCTATTCCTTTTCCGGAAATGTGTGAGATTATTACTGGTATGAGTTGACGAGATATGACGTTTCTTTCTCCGTAAAGAGAGTAGAGCCGTTTTGAAAGCTGTTTAATCGTCATCATCTCAGGAGGGATGTAACAGTCTCCAGTAATTCTATGTAATGTCTGCTGAGCATCCCTTACCTTTCTCGGTGTAGGAGCAATATAGAGGATTCTTGAATAATCAGGGCCTTTTGTTTTTTCAACTGCTGTTTTAAAAAGCGCCTCTGTAGACCCTCTGTATAGGAAGGGGATATAAAAGACTTTAGTGGACATCTCCCAATCTTTACATTTATTATAACATCCCTGAATGTAATCGAGTGACACGAGACAAAAATCAGGAGTATTTATTTGAGGAATAACGCTTTTTGACTAATGACTGCAGATTGCATTTTGTAATAAATACGGTTATTATTGAAGCACTTACATAAAAGGAGGATCTGATGGTCATAGGCAAGCCCCTTTTTACAAAAGAGCAGATACAGGCTCGAGTTAAAGAACTTGCAGAGAAAATATCAAATGATTACGCTAACAAGAATATTCTGGCTGTGGGGATCCTTAAAGGTGCTTTCATGTTTTTTTCAGACCTTGTCAGGGCTATTCAGGTCCCTCTTACAGTTGATTTCATAATAGTCTCAAGTTATGTAAAGACCGATACCTCAGGAGAAATAAAGATTTATTATGATATACGAGAAGACGTTTCAGAGAAGGACGTTCTCCTCATTGAGGATATTGTCGATTCAGGTTTTACTCTCAACAACATACGGGAAAGAGTTCTTACAAGGAGTCCCAAAAGCCTTAAAATATGTGCATTCCTGGATAAAAGAAAAAGGAGAATAGTAGATGTCCCCCTTGATTATGTAGGTTTTGAGATACCGAATGAATTTGTTGTTGGTTACGGACTTGACTATGATAACAAGTTCAGGAATCTTCCCTATATAGCAATATTCAAAAAGTCTGTTAAAATGTAAAATAAGGTATCCCGTCAGAAATAAAGAGTCAGGAAATCCCCGTTATGTTTGAACTTACAGTAGAGACTACATTCTCAGCAGCCCATCAGTTGAAAGGGTATAAGGGAAAGTGTGAACGCCTTCATGGTCATAACTGGAAAGTTCAGGTTCATGTCATCGCAGAAAGGCTTAATGAAATAGACATCGCAATAGATTTCCAAGAGCTAAAGAGGCTTACCAATGAAGTTGTTTCCACTCTTGACCACAGCATGCTGAATGAAATATTTCCCTTTACTGAAAAAAACCCATCCTCTGAGAACATCGCAAAATGGATCTACGACTCCCTGAGAAAAAAAATAAGTGATGAAAACATTCATCTCTCTGCTGTAACTGTCTGGGAATCCGAGACCTCTTCCGTCGCATACTATGAAACCTAAAAAGAGATTTGCTGAAGATCTTATACATCTCGCCCTCAGGAAAGGTGCAGATGAAGCAGAGGCTTACATAAGGTCTTCAAAGAATCTCTCCATAGAGATAAAAGATCAGAAGATAGACGCACTCGAGTCATCTCTCAGTTTCGGATATTCTCTGCGTGTTATGAAAGAGAGAAGACTTGGCTTTTCTTATTCAACAGACAGGGATGATAGTGAATCTGTCGTGGAAAAGGCAGTAGAAGCTGCACGGTGGGTTGATAGAGATGAATACCTTGAACTACCCGAAACATCTGATTCAGCCAAGGTGGAAATATTCGATCCCAAGATAAGTTCAATAAGTGAAGAGGAGGCTGCAGGAAAGGTCTCTCTTCTTGAGAAGGCATCGTACGAAGAGGATGAAAGAGTCAGAAATATTAGAAAGGCACGTGGGACTTTTCTCACCTCAGACATCATCATAATGAATTCAAAGGGTATAGATCAGCAGTATTCCACAACAACGTGTACAGCCCAGATCATGGTAATGGCAGAGGAGGGGCTTGATAGCCAGATGGGCTGGTATTTCATTGGCTCCAGGTTTCTGGATAAGGTCTCATTCGAGGATGTAGGCCGGAATGCCGCAAGACGGGCTGTACAGCTTCTCGGTTCAAGAAGGATGAATGCCCAAAAGACACCTGTAATCCTCGATAACTTGGTTGCTGTCGAGTTTATGGGAATATTTGCATCATCCCTCTCATCAGAGAATGTGCAGAAAGGGAAATCTCTCTTAACGGGAAAATTGGGGAAAAGGGTTATCAGCCAAAAGATAAGCATGATTGACAACGGGCTTCTCCCTGGCAAACTCGGTAGCAGGCCTATTGATGACGAAGGAGTTTCTTCAAGAGAAAAGACCCTGATAAGAGGGGGTACTCTTCTAAGCTATCTCTATAATACATACACAGCAAAGAAGGATGGGGTTTCGTCAACAGGCAACGCTGTAAGGAGTGGATTTTCTGGTTTTCCCTCTGTTGGAATATCGAATCTCTCTATCGAGCCTGCCTCGAAAGCTGATATCGTAAGTACCAGGGAAATTTTCAGAGCAACGGATAAATGCCTCTATGTTACCGAGGCGATGGGAATACACACTGCTAACCCGATTTCAGGGGAATTCTCTGTAGGTGTATCAGGGCTCTGGATCGAAAAGGGCGAAATAGTATTTCCTGTAAAGGAAGCAGTGATTTCTGGGAATATCTTATCCCTTTTTGAAAATATAGAAGCAGTGGGAGATGATCTCACATTTTTTGGTAATATAGGTTCCCCGAGTCTTCTCTTCGGTCCAACTGATATCAGTGCCTGATTTTTATATGATGTTATGGTACATGAAAACATTTGTATACATATAGGAAACTCTTTGTAGAGAATGTGATGTCATTCTAACGGTAGTGCAAAGTATGATGTGTCGAATCTGTATTATTGCGTTTATCATTGGATTGTGGAAAAATAACTCATGCCAAAGACAACACAGATGATTTCTATTGAGGAAATCAGAAATAGACTGGCTCCTATATTTAAAGATGAGGGGTTAAAGTTAGCCTTGCTTTTTGGATCTGCCGTTTTAGGAAAAGTGCACAACCAAAGTGATATTGACCTCGCATTCCTCTTTGATAGACCTGCGGATATTCTATCACTTACTAACAGTGTTATCAGGCTTCTGCACGCTGACAATATTGATGTGGTTGACCTGAGGCGCGCAAGTCCACTCCTTAAGTTCTCTGTCGCAAAAAATGGCAGACTTCTTTATGAAAGACAACCAGGTCTGTTTAATGAGTTTTATTCACTTGCCTTCAGGATGTATGTTGATACAAAAAAATTGCGTGATGCACAGGCAATAGCAATTCAGCATTTTCTTAAAACAAGGGGACTGTTGTGAGTCCAGTTGAAAAAGAGGTTATTAGAAGAAAGTTATCTGTCATAGTAGAAAATCTGAAGACCCTTGAACCAATAAATAAGATGTCCAAAGAGGAATATATCAAAGATGTATATAAAAGAAAAGCTACAGAAAGGCTTTTACAGGAATTAATCGAGGCAGCCGTTGATATAAACACACATATTATTGTACAGACAAGTAATACAGCTCCTAACGATTATTATGAAAGTTTTATAAAGGCAGGGGAGCTTAAAATAATCTCAGCAGATCTTGCAGAGAAACTCGCTCCATTAGCGGGCCTTAGGAATAGGCTTGTACACGAATATGATTTTCTCGAACATTCAATAGTTCTTGATGCAGTTAGGATTGTTGAAAAGCTATATCCTGAGTATGTAAAAGAGATCGAGAATTATATTTCAGGTAGAATTTAAAATACTGGAGGATCCACAATGGATTACTTTTTAACGGAAGACCAGATGATGATTAAAGATTTGACCAGGCAGATTGCTGAGGAAAAAGTCATTCCTGTTAGAGAAGAACTTGATGAAAAGGAAGAGTTTCCATGGGAGATCATGAATGTCCTTGCCCAGTCTGACCTCTTCGGTCTCTTTATACCAGAAGAGTATGGAGGACTCGGAAAGGGATGTCTTGAGTTGTGTATAGCTGTTGAGGAACTGTCAAGGGCATGCCTTGGTGTTTCAACAACATATGCAGCAGATGCTCTCGGTACATACCCAATTCTTCTTTTTGGTTCTGAAGAACAGAAGAAAAAATACCTTCCTGATATTGCAGCAGGGAAGAGGCTCGTTGCCTTTGCCCTCACCGAGGCGAATGCAGGAAGTGATGCTGCAGGGATACAGACAACAGCAAGACTTGAGGGTAATGAATATAGATTAAATGGAACAAAGCAGTGGATTACTAATGGGGGAGAAGCTGAGATTTACACTGTTATAGCAATGACAGACAAAGCAAAAGGGGCAAGAGGTGCTTCTGCATTTATTCTCGAAAAAGGTACTTCTGGTTTTCATTTCGGTAAAAAAGAGAAAAAGATGGGTATACGGGCATCTTCTACAAGGGAACTCATTTTCGACAATTGCAGGATCCCTAAGGAAAATATTTTGGGTAAGGAGGGATTGGGGTTCCTTATAGCCATGAGGACCCTCGATAACTCGAGAACGGGTGTTGGTGCACAAGGTCTCGGAGTAGCCCAGGGCGCCTTTGAAGAGGCCCTCAAATTTGCCAGACAGCGTATTCAATTTGGGCATCCTATAATCAGTTTTCAGGCTGTCCAGCACATGCTTGCTGACATGGCTATAGAGATAGAGGCTGCGAGGGCTCTTGTGTATTCTATTTCACGATACATAGATAGTAGTGCAAAGAACATAACAAAGGAATCTGCTATTGCAAAGGTCTTTGCAACAGACATGGCGATGCGTGTCACGACAAATGCAATCCAGGTTATGGGCGGTTCAGGGTATATGAGAGAGTATCCTGTTGAGAAGATGATGCGTGATGCAAAGATCCTCCAGATTTATGAAGGTACAAATCAAATACAGAGGAACGTAATAGCCCAGGCCCTGATAAAAGAGGCAGCAAAGAAGTAAAGCAACATAAAAAAGTTAAAAAGTTAAACAGTTTAATGGTTAAATAGTTTTAAACCCTTTATCTTTCAACCTTAAACCTTTCAACCGTGACTGTTTTGATCCTTGAATCCTCGAACCCTGCTCAGTAACTCATGAGAAAAGGACTAAAAGTCTCAGAATTCCCTGATTATCCTCAATACCTCTTCATCACTCACATCGTACCAGTTTCTATATGCTGAGGTTTCCAAGGTTTACAATAATTTTACCTCCTTCAATTCTTTTGTCTTTTCATAAAGCCTTTTGTCGGCTGTGACAAAAGGGCATTTCAGTCTTTTTGCGAGGCTGATGTAAGCTGCATCGTAAGGGGTTATCCGATATCGCCTGGATAAGGTTATTCCAGCTAAAAATTCCTCCAGCCCAAAATTGAATATTTCAAAATCAAAATTCCATATGAGAGAAAATGCCTCGACTACATCTCTTGTGTGTAAATTAGTCTTTGTAGTTAAGACATTAGCAATCTCATAAAAAAATAAGTCATGGACAGCTACTACTTCCTCTCCAGAAACATGTCTATCTCTGTAAGGCTTTGCTTTTTCTCCCCTCTCCTCATCTCCTAAAATCCACTTAAGGACAACAGAAGCATCAAGAACTATCATCTGTCCTCTCTGATTTCTCTTATAACCTTTGCGATATCTATATTAATAGTTTCCTTCAAGTGTCTCTTCTTCCATTTATCCATTTCCGCTGACACCTCTCTTAGCTTTCTTTCCCTGTTTTTTTTCAGCACTTTTTCTTCATACTCCTCTACCGAAATCATTACAGCAAGGGGTTTATTCGCCCTTGAGATAATCACCTGTTCTCCTTTTTTCGAGACGTCATTGAGGACAGAGCCGAGTTTTTTCCTTAAGTCAAGAGCTGTCAAGGTTTTCATTTTGTACCTCCCTTTTTGCTATAATATAAACTATAATAGTTACTATGTCAATCATATCTTGGTTCTTTTAGACATAATGTATTAAACCTGTCCAACCTTAAGGCACGTGGGTTAAGCTTTAGGGTTAAAAAATCAAAAGGCTCAGAGCCACAATTAAGGAGGACAGGTTATGAAGGATTTTATCACAGTTATTGGTATGGACGTA
>JAZDLE010000030.1:0-2682 GCA_043802315.1 Nitrospirota bacterium | reverse complement strand
GTAGGTTACCTACGTGTTACTCACCCGTCCGCCACTAAGTCATCGCTGTATTGCTACAACAATGACCCCGTTCGACTTGCATGTGTTAGGCACGCCGCCAGCGTTCGTTCTGAGCCAGGATCAAACTCTCATGTGTAATCTAGAAGGTATGCTACGCACGTTTTCGTTTTTTCAAAGAACATCTAAGGAAAGTATAATACCATACATTAAGCTATTCAATCATGTCAACCTGAGAGCAGTGGGAGAGGGGATAGTGGAGAATGCAAAGTTGATTTAGTCTGAATAGTTTTAAAATATGCCTGATGAAATTTAACTTTATTTTTTTAACGTTAATCAAGGATAGGATATAATATTTTCGCTCATTCTCGGGCTTTCGCCCTCTCTATGAGTCGTAGACCGAGGTTTTTGCCTCTTTATATTAGTATATTTTATATTAGTATATTCTCGATGGACTATCGGCAAAAGAAGCCGCTCAATACTATATCCTGCCATCACAGAATTGGAGATGCTTACTTTCATAGGGTGCTGGTTGATTTTATCGTATCTGCTATGGTATAAAAATAGACTATTTACTCCTGTTTGTTAGAGATGTAAAAGGGCAGAGAATAAAGAGGTGAAATACGTGAGGAGGCGCTGTTCATGAATGTCTATGAAAATATTGTAATCATTAATGCATCTCTTCCTGATGAAGAGATTGAGGCAGCCATTACAAAGATTAAAGAGTTTATTGCGGGCCAGGGGGGGCAAATAGTTAAGACAAGCAACTGGGGTAAGAAAAAACTCGCCTATGAGATTAGAAAACAGAAAAAGGGATTGTACGTACTTTTGGTATATAAGATACCACCGTTGACAATTAAAAAACTCGAGGAGTTCTATAAAGTCTTTGAACCTGTCATAAAACATTCTATCATAAAGCTTGGTAAAAAGCAGGTAGAACATTTTGAGAAGACTGAGGCCGTTTTAGAACAGGGAGAACAAAAGAAAGAGGGTTAAGATGTATAACAAGGTAATACTCATAGGCAATCTCACAAAAGACCCTGAACTCAGGTATACCCCACAGGGAACACCTGTAGCCTCCTTCAGACTCGCGGTGAATTACAGGTACAAACAATCCGCCTCTGGCGGAGACGAGATGAAACAAGAGACAATTTTTATAGATAATGTCGTTTTTGGAAAACAGGCAGAATCATGTAGCAAGTATCTTAATAAAGGGAGCTCTGTACTGGTAGAGGGCAGACTTCAGGAAAGGAGATGGGAGTCTGACGGACAGCAGAAGAGTAAGTTCGAAGTCATTGCCCAGTCAGTAAGGTTCCTTTCAAGAAGGGCAGGTCCTGAAGAGCAGGCAGCAGAAGGGGATAGTGTTCCTCCAGAAGAAACCACTGATTTAGAACCATTTTGAGGAGAAGGGAGATGCCATTGCAACAGAGGAGATTCCAGAGAAGGAAGTTTTGCAGGTTCTGTGCAGAGAAGACAGAGTTCATAGATTATAAAGACATCAAAATTCTTAAGAGCTATCTCACGGAAAGAGGGAAGATCCTTCCGCGGAGGATGACTGGCACATGCACAAAGCACCAGAGAGAACTCACAGAGTCTATAAAGCGGGCAAGAAATATAGCCCTCCTCACCTTTTTAGAAAAGTAGGATGAGGATTCCAAAAAGTTGGGTTCCGCTATTAGCAAAAAAGATGGTAGATAACATCATAGCAAAAGGACTCGTCAAACCCACCGTAAAGTTAGAAAAACTCCTTTTAGAAACAGAAGAACTCCTCCTCATTGAACTTACCGTCGAAGACAGGTTGAACGAAGAGGTGAGAGGACTTTTAAAAAAATACTCTCCTGAAATAGAAAAGGGTCACCTTGATTACAGGAAGCTCTTTGAACTTACAAAACATAAACTGGTAAAGGAACGAAACCTGATATTATGATGCTCTCTGAGGATAAGATCTCACACCTCAGCCATATGCTCCTCAAGGGGCTTATGGAGAAGAACCTCATTGAAATAACCGAGAAAGAAGGTAAGATAAGGGCAGAAATAAAGAGAACAATTATATCAGAACTAAAGGTAGGCGAAGTGATTGATGCTGTTGTCAGGAAGAAACTCCTTTCCTTTTCAAAAAAGATAGCTGAAGGGAGCCCTGAGTGGGAGGTCCTGTACAAGAAATTTTTCAAGGAAGAAGAGGTAAAAAGAGGCAGGGCTTAGGGGTTAAAATAATAATGTATGGATTCCTTCATCTCATATGTAACAGAAGAAGAGATAAAGAGGGAAAAGGCAAAGGCACAAAGGCTGAGAAAGTCCCAGTGGTGGAAGAGGAAGTGTGCAGAAGGGCTTTGCTATTACTGTAAAAAGAAAGTAGCTCCAAAGGAACTTACTATTGACCACATAGTACCCATCATACGGGGTGGAAAATCAACGAAGGGCAATATTGTTCCTGTTTGCAAGGAATGCAACAACAAAAAGAAATACCTCCTCCCGATTGAATGGGAAGAATACCTCGAAAGATTGACCAAAGAAACCTCATATCTTTAGTATATCCCATCCCTGTTACTAAGACGGGCATTAGTAAGGCGACATTCTTATCACTTTCTGTCATTGCGGCTTGTCCGCAATCCTTCTGGGTTTTTCAGAAAGATTCTCTCCTCAGCTCTCCTCGGCGAGTCCGCCTGAGTGCGGACGAGTCGCCCG
>JAZDLE010000029.1:0-29736 GCA_043802315.1 Nitrospirota bacterium | reverse complement strand
TGCTTCCTGTAGATGGAAGCGAACATTCCAAGCGGGCAGTGCAGTTTGCCGGGTATCTGGGAGCATCCTTAGGCAAAAATCTAACAGAACTTGTTCTGCTTCGCGTAGTAACTGGTCGTTATATGAGCCGTTATATGCCTTATGTTGACTTTCGAGCAGATCTTCTGAAACTGTCAGATTCCTTCAAAGAGTTCAAGAAAGAGCATATTGAGAAGAATGTAAAGCCTACATTGGATGAAGGGGAAAAGATTCTCAGGGACTTAGGGATAGAGGTAGATATAGAAAAACTGATAGTAGAAGGGGAGCCTGCTCATGAGATTATTCGCATAGCTGAAGAAAAAGAGTTTTCAACTATTATCATGGCAAGGAGAGGACTTTCTGAAATAATAGAGTTTCTCCTAGGCAGTATTACCAGTAAGGTTGTCCATGCAGCAAGCAGGCAGACAGTTTATATCGTTGGTCACAAGATTCTCAAAGATAAGAAATGTCCTATCCCCAAAGTCCTCATTCCTGTTGATGGTTCGTCTTATTCCATGAGGGGTGTAGAACATGCCGCCTGCCTGGCAGCAGAATTAAAAGCTTCCATGGATGAGATTACCATCCTTAGAGTTATAAATCTTGCGCTCTTTGAGAAAAGGCTGAAAGAGGGGATAGACCCTGAAGAAGAGGCAGAGAAAATTCTGGAAGAAGCAAAAGCAGTTTTTCTCCAAGCAGAAGTTTCTGAAAGTCTTATTAAAACCAAGGTCAGGTTAGGGCAACCCTCCGAGGAGATTCTCAAAGAGGCTAAGGAAGAAGACTATAACCTGATTATTATGGGCCGTAAGGGCCGCACTGCCATTAAAGACATCATACTGGGAGGAGTAAGTTCCACTGTCCTTCATCGCTGCCAGAATCCAACCATTGCTATTGTGAGCAGTGAGGGGCTGAAGTAGAAGTGTTTAATTTTTGTTAGACTAATTAAACATTTTGTGCTAAATATAAATCAGTGCAATCTTTCCTGATAAGTTAAACCTTTATAAAAAGGGTGCGGAAAGCGCGGGTCTTTTTGGGGGTGGAGCCGAGCGTTCAAAGGGTGAACCTTTGAGTGTTCGGCTTTTTTGTTTTAAAGAGAAAGGAGGTTATATCGGGGAATCTGCCTGTAACAGAATCATTTCATTTTATGTTCTGCTATAATAAAAATCAGCCTAATAATAAAATTAAAGGGGGTAAAAACAAAATGGATGACTTGGCAAGATATAATGAAATAAACAAGCATATAACTTCTATCGAAACCTATTTTGATGTGCTACATGTCATATCAAATAATGGTTTATTGAGGGAAATAAAAAGTAGTTCAATGGGTTGTATTTTCGCAGAGATGGCAGAAAAATTAGAAGCAATAAAGAAGTTGCATGAAGAAACATATGAGAGGTTAAAGGGAAACGGAGGGCCCTCTCGTTATGTGTCACCTTTTTGAACCTGTGAGCGAAAAATCGATCAACACAAAATTAGCACAATTTCAAGAACGGTAGAGAGAGTTTTAAACATCTTTGATGGGGCTATCCCTTTTTTAGCTCTTATCAGGTGCACAGAAAATGCACATAATGAAACATCATCCAGTGACCACACAGTAGAGGTTTTTTAATCCTGAAAGTTTCTCTTAGGAAGATAGAAATAGCTGTGGCAATAAAAAGTTAAAATCAAAAAACTGAACTATTAACTATAAGTGCTAATTTATCTTCATCAGACTTTTTGAGGGGCAAAATGATTGACAAAATCCCCGAAAAGCCTTATTGTCATAATCAAAAGAACAAGCAATATAAAAAAACAATATTAGGCTACCAACCAATCAGTACACCCGCTGTATTGAAGCACAAGTGCATTTGAGGGGCGTTTTATGAGCCAGAAAGCTTTCCAGGACTACTACCCAGATCACTTCAGCTATTGCTATGGCTGTGGTCGACTGAATGAGCGCGGCCTTCATATCAAAAGCTATTGGGACGGGGATGAGGCAGTCTGCACATTTTATCCCCAACCCTATCACATTGCCATCCTTGGCTACGTCTACGGGGGCCTCATTGCCTCCATCATCGATTGTCACTGCGTTGGCACTGCTGCTGCAGCTTCGTATCGAGCCCAGGGGCGGGAGATGGGTACTGAACCGCCATTGCGTTTCTTAACTGCATCACTCCACGTGGACTATCTGCAGCCAACACCTTTGGGTGTTCCGCTGGAAGTAAGGGCAAGGGTAAAAGAGATAAAAGGGCGGAAGGTTGTGGTGGAGGCTGCCCTGTTGGCGGAAGGACAGATATGTGTTCATGGGGAAGTAGTGGCAGTTCAAGTGCCAGAGCATTTGGTGCCCAAGCAGTAGGAGACCTTACATCTCATTATGATAAATGCAGTTACAGAATGAGTATATATCTGTTTTTCTTTCTCAAATCTCTTAAACTTCTAAAGGCATCCCTTAACGAAAAATCAAGTGCACAAAACTGTACAATTTTGACATTCAGATTGACAATAGGAGAGAAAAATGTGTTACTTTATAAGCACCTGGGGCTGTAGCTCAGTTGGGAGAGCGCTTGAATGGCATTCAAGAGGTCGTCGGTTCGATCCCGATCAGCTCCACCATTTATTTTCAAGCCTTTGTGTGTCATCAGCTTGAAGGTCACTGTTGCTGACTGATCTCTTTCAGGATGAAATCTATAACTTCTGGTATCTTGCTTTCGATCTCTGGTGTCAGCTCTGTACCAATCGTTTTAACATCTTTGGGAACGACTCCGATTAGTGCAGTCTCAGGGTATTTGCCCATGAGAACGAGTTGCTGTAATATCTCCAGGAGGTGAAATCTCGCGACATCTGTTGCATCGTCCCAGGGAATCGGCATCTCCTCAGGCTTCAGACGGACTACTGTTCCTGGTTTATCTCCGGTTGGGAAAACATCTATAACAATGAGTTTATCTCTGCCTTCGATCTCGTGGGAAATCAATGATGCAAACTCGCCAACTTCCATCATCTCCACGTTTTCCGGAAGTTTCATTTTTTCCAGAACTTTCGAAACGTGATAACCGAATGATGCATCAGTCCCAAAATGATAGCCAGTACATAAGATTAGAATATTTTTTTTAGGCTTTTCCATAGTTACTTATTTCTTGTCATTATGAATATCGAACACCTCTACCTCCTTTCTCTGTATTACCGATGATAAATGCCCCATATCCTGCCTCATTAAGCAGCGAAATGGCATCGTCTGATACTTTCTTGGAGACAACCATAATATAACCTATCCCCATGTTGAAGGTCATCTTCATCTCCTCATCAGCTATATTTCCTATTTTTACTATGACTTCAAAGATTGGTGGTACTGGCCATGAACCGATTCTGATGTGTGCACAAATGCCTTCAGGGAGTATCCTCGGAAGGTTTCCAGGGATCCCTCCGCCTGTGATATGAGCCATGCCCTTTATCTCAATATGGTCCCTTAAAGCCATAAATGCCCTTACATATATTCTCGTGGGTTTGAGGAGTTCCTCTCCGAGTTTAACCCCGAGTTCATGAATGTGTGCATCTACGCTCATCTTCTTCACATCAAAGAAGAGTTTTCTCACCAGGGAATATCCATTACTATGGAGACCA
Organism: Nitrospirota bacterium; assembly: GCA_043802315.1. Lineage (GTDB taxonomy): Bacteria > Nitrospirota > Thermodesulfovibrionia > Thermodesulfovibrionales > SM23-35 > DASPRG01. The sequence goes on along the minus strand of JAZDLE010000029.1, from coordinate 26,124 downwards.
TCTGACGCAAGGCCTATGATGACATCTCCTTCTCTTATGCTTGAGCCATTGATGATCTTTTCTTTTTCAACTATCCCTACGGAGAAACCTGCTACGTCGTATTCGCCCTCAGGATAAAATCCTGGCATTTCAGCCGTCTCGCCACCTATGAGAGAACAGCCTGCTTCTTCACATCCCTTGACTATTCCCTCGATAACCCTTGAAGCTGTTTCAGCATGAAGTCTGCCTGTTGCGAGATAGTCCAGGAAAAATAAGGGTTCTGCACCAGTAGTGAGGATATCATTTACACACATGGCGACAAGGTCTATGCCTACCGTATCATGCCTGTTCATCATGAAGGCTATCTTGAGCTTCGTGCCCACTCCATCCGTACTGCTTACGAGCACCGGTTCCCTATATCTTGTTATGTCAGGTTTAAAAAGGGCGCTGAAAAGACCAATCTCTGTCATGACCTCAGGCCTGAATGTCCTTTTTACCAGAGGAGAGATGAGGTTCACGAACCTATCACCTTCATCAATATCAACACCAGACTTCTTATAGGTAAGTTTGCTACTCATAGCATTCTTATTATTAAAAGGGGAGATTTTAGGTTTTTACTATATTGCATGAAGGCTATAAAAGGCAAGAGGAAATTCATCCAAAGAAGCCTGTTATTCTGATAAAATACTAATCATGCCAATTATCCTTGTTACCAATGATGATGGTATCCATTCTCTCGGTCTTATTGCCCTTTCAAGAGCAATGAAAGAACTCGGGGATGTATATATCGTTGCCCCAGATAGAGAGAGAAGTGCCGTAAGCCATTCACTCACATTACATAGACCATTAAAGGTAGAAAAACTGAGCGAGGGTGTTTACAGTATTGATGGCACCCCAACAGACTGTGTCATCTTAGGGGTAAGCAAACTGTTACCTGAAAGACCTGCACTCATTGCTTCAGGGATAAACAGAGGCGGTAACCTCGGTGGTGATATTTCCTATTCAGGCACTGTCTCTGGTGCAATAGAAGGTACCATACTGGGTATTCCATCCTTTGCCATCTCTCTTGTTACGGGAGATGAACCACAGCCTCTTCATTTCGAAACTGCCTCTGCCTTTGCCATAAAGGTTGGGCGGTCTATTCACGAGAAATCACTTCCACCTGACACTCTTCTCAATATCAATGTGCCTAATACGGATAAAAGTAAAATCCACGGAGTAAAGTTTACACGCCAGGGAAAGATAGTCTACAACAATGCCATTCAGGAAATACATGATCCACGGGGGAAAAGGCACTACTGGCTTGGTGGAAGTCAACTCCACATGGAGCATGATGAAGACACAGATGTTCAGGCTGTAATAGAGGGTTATATCTCTATCACACCTATCCACCTTGATCTTACAAATTACGAAGCCCTGAATTTCTTGAGAGCGAATTTTTATTTATAAATTTCAGAAAAGAAACCATTGAAAAAATATTATGATGTCATAATCGTCGGAGCTGGTCCTGCCGGTATATTTTCTGCCCTTGCAATCCTCGAACAGAAGAAAGATGCAAAAATCCTTATCATCGAAAAGGGTAAGGATCTTGAAAAAAGGGTATGCCCGATGAAGATAAGAGAGATTTCATGCGCAGCCTGTCCTGAATGCGCATTGCTCAGTGGTTGGGGTGGGGCAGGGGCATTCAGTGATGGAAAATTGAACCTTTCTCCTGAGGTTGGCGGTTTTCTTTCTAGATATATAGGCTTGGAGAGACTCAAATCTCTGATAGGGTATGTAGATAAGATCTATGTGAGATACGGAGCCCCAAAAAATACATACGGTGGTAACACAGAAGAGATATTCAAAATAGAAAGGCTTGCTTCAGAAAATGATCTTCTTCTTATACCTTCGAAGATAAGACATATCGGTACTGATCGGTGTAAAGCCCTCCTGAAAAATATCAAGGAAGACCTTAATCGAAGAGTAGAAACCCTGTTCGGTTCAGAAGCCGATGGGGTGATCACGAAGAAGGGGAAGGTGGTTGGCATCAGGCTTAAAGACGGCAAGAATCTTTTTGCTACATTCATGATCCTTGCCCCAGGCAGGGAGGGTTCGAGATGGCTTGAAAAAGAGGCGAAAAGATTGCGTCTTACCCTTTTCAGAAATCCCGTTGATATCGGCTTGAGGGTCGAAATAGCTGCTCCTGTATTTGAACCACTCACAAAGATAACGTATGAACCAAAGCTCATATTCCATTCAAAAAAGTTTCATGATAGAGTGAGGACATTCTGTGTAAATCCCTATGGTGAGGTTGTAAGGGAATATCTGAAAGGTATCTGGACGGTCAATGGGCACAGTTATGCAAACAGGAAGACGAACAATACAAACTTTGCACTTTTAGTTAGCACATCCTTTACAGAGCCCTTTGATGAGCCCATATTGTATGGAAGATATATAGCAGGGCTTGCAAATCTTCTCGGTAAGGGTGTCCTTGTCCAGAGGCTCGGAGATTTAAAACAGGGGAGGCGCTCAACGCATGAGAGGATATCGAAAGGAAGCATAGAGCCAACGCTCAAGGATGCGACACCGGGGGATTTAAGTTTTGTCATGCCCTATCGTCACCTGTCTGATATCCTTGAGATGATCGAAGCCCTCAATAAGATGACACCTGGTATTAATTCAGAGCATACTCTGCTCTATGGAGTTGAGGTGAAGTTCTACTCGATGTATCCTAAACTGACAGAATCCCTCGAAACCGAGATAGAAAACCTCTTCGCTATTGGAGATGGGGCCGGAGTAAGCAGGGGGCTTATCCAGGCATCTACCTCAGGAGTGATAGCTGCAAGGGAGATTTCTAAAAGACTAACAAGTTTATAGAGTTTCTTGGGTTTACACAGTTTATTGAGTTAGAAAACTCCATAAACCCAATGAACACAAAAACTCAAGAAACTAAATTTGGGACAAATTTAAAATGGGTTTTGAAGAACTAAGAGATTTTATGGTGAGAACCCAGCTCATACCGAGAGGGATTAAGGAGGAGCGTGTCCTCAGGGCAATGAGAAAGGTTCCGAGACATCTCTTTGTTGATGAATCCATCCAGTATAAAGCATATGAGGATATGGCACTCCCGATTGGTGAGGGGCAGACAATTTCACAACCTTATATGGTTGCCATTATGACGGAGCTGCTTGAACTGAAGGGAAATGAGAAGGTCCTGGAAATAGGTACTGGTTCAGGATATCAGGCAGCAGTCCTTGCCGAGCTTGCAAGAGAAATATATACCATAGAACGTTTTGAAACACTTGTTCATATGGCTCAAGAAAATTTTCGTTCCCTCGGATATGTCAATATATATGTTAAGGTTGGTGATGGAACCCTGGGATGGCCAGAGGAAGCTCCCTTTGACAGGATCATGATTACAGCCGGGACCCCAAGGATTCCAGACCCTCTTATCCAGCAGTTGTCCCAGGGGGGTATCATTGTTGCCCCTGTTGGAGAGCGTTTTTCACAACAACTTTTAAAGGTCAAAGAATCAGAGGGCAGACTCTCCGAAGAGTATCATACCCCCTGCGTCTTTGTCCCCCTCATCGGGAAATATGGATGGGATAGAGATATGGGGAAATGAGATTATTTCTTTGAGCGCTTTTTCCTTATGATATCATCAGCCCAGCTCAATGCAGCAGATACAGTAGGAAACCCTATCGTGCTTGTGAGCAGGATCAACGCATGATATATTTCTTCAGGTTTCGCACCTGCCTCTAAAGCCCTCCTCGTATGGGAATGAACAGAACCCTCTGACCTTATAACAGCGGAAGCTGCTAACTGTACAAGGTGAGATGTCTTTTGATCAAGGGGGCCTGATTCCCTTGCAGCCTTGCCAAGGCTATCAAAGGCATCGAAGTATTTTTTAAACCTCTTTCTAATGCTCTCATATTGATTCGGTAATTTTGAAACCATGACGACCTCCTTATGTGGTTTATGTGGTTAAAGTAACAAGTTTTTTCCCTGCCCTATAGGCATCGCTCAATGCTGTTGGGTGATTAACAATTGCACCCTTTGCGTCAACACTTAAATATCCCAGGGTTTCGTGTTCAGGAATGCTCACTGTCCTGAAAAAGGCCTTTGCTGTTGCCTCAGAACATTGAATTCCGATTTCTCTCTTTTGTCCTCCGACTAATAATAAAAGACCTTTTCTCCCATATGTACCTTCGGGTATTGGCCTTTTCAAAAGGTATTTCTCGCACCAGAAGCACTGGCATCGGTCTATCATGATCTTTGTCTGGGCACTTACCCCAAAGAAATAGATGGGTGAGGCGAGGATTATCCTGTCAGCCTCCCTGATGGCAGCATGGATTTGGAGCATATCATCTTCGAAGACGCAGGTGCCCGTGTCCTCACATTCTCCACAGCTCTGACAGGGTGAAATGTTCATGTGATTCAGGTTAAAGACATGGGCTTTGAATCCGGAATCTTCTATCCCTTTTATTGCCTCTTTCAGGAGAAGTTCTGTATTGCCATTTTCCCTCGGGCTTCCAAGAAATGAGATTATCTTCATCTGGCTTTGACTCTCTGCGGTTTTTTCTTGAGGTCCATCCAGTCCTTCATGTGCTGTAGATTTTCGTTCAGATACCACCAGCCATTTTTAAAGGCTGTGTAGTCAGGAGCACCAGTCATGGCAGAGGCATATCGAACAGAGTTTGAATAGAAGAGCCACTGTCTTACCCACATCTGTTCAATTGTTTCATCAAAAGGATTGCTCTTATCTTCTATTCCTTTTTCCCAGGCACTCACCATGAGTTTTGTTGCTGCGAGGGTCATCTCATCAGTTTCTTTTATTGAGTTTTCAAACCTTGCAAAATGACCGTTTGTCCAATCAGTAGAATGGCAGCTGTTACAAACCTTTTTCATAATATTCAGCCTTCCTTCTTGCTCGGATTTATCAATAAGGTACTCTGATGCGAGATCACCTGTGAATGTAGCGGGCAATGGCAGACCATTCTTATTTTTAATCACTGTCGTATCTCCTGATTTGGGTTGTGGGTGGCTATAAATAAGGCCAAAGATTCTGACCCATAGCCTTGAACCAAAATCATGAGTCCTCTCAACAATCACATCCCCTGCAGGTGAGACAAGGAGGCTATTATGGCACGTTGCACATGATGGTGTCTTAAAGTTGTTTCCCGCAATCCATGGCACGGTGTTAAAGCTCCATTCATGGTATTTTGAAAAGAAGATATCCCCGTGTTTACTCTCATGATAAACATTCCATGCAGGTACATCAGGCTCGTGATGACATTGAGAACAGGTATAGGGTTTCCTTGCCACTTCGATCGAAAACCCGTGTCTTGCATGACATGCTGTACAGGCACCGAGGCTCCCATCGGGATTTTCTCTTCCAACACCCTGATTCGGCCAGTTTGTAAGATGAGGAACCACGATATCTCCCATTTTTGTGGAGACATTCTTTGTGCCTTTTGCTTCAACCTTTGTGCCGTGGCATCCGAGGCATGTCTCGTGGAGAGTACTTTCAGAAGGCTTTCCTGGTACTATCTTTCCGTTCTCTATCTTTCTAACCCCTGTTATGGTATTCACTAATGTTTTATAGACAGAGTTTTCCATAAGGTTCTTGACGGCATGGGACTTTTTGCTCCCTGAAAATTGTTTTGCCTCTGTTGGATGACATGTCTTGCAGTCATTAGGGCTGGCAATAACATTTATACTGAAACCCAGATGTATAAAATTATCTTTATGACGTTCAGGATTCAGACTGTGACATTCATAGCAACCTATAGCATATTCCGACAACTCTTTTGGCAGACTGTCAGCAGAAATCCTCCTCTCCAGATCTGGTTTTTTCAAAGCCTCTGAAGGGGTTGTCTTTGCATGTCTGCTCACAAGCCAGTCTTTCACAATCCCAGGTGTATAAGTATTATGACAGCCGATGCAGGTTTGGGTCTGTGGACTGAGTGGGGCTTGTGAAATTACATCTGCTTTCTCTTCAGATAAAGCTATGCCCCCTGGGGAAAACAGAAACAAGATCAAAAAGAGGGATATTCCATATTTCAATATTTTCTGCATATTCACCGTCCTTTTTGGCTTAAACGCCTTTTGCCCTTTGTTCCCTTCCTCTATGCCGGTAATCCCCTCAAAAGAAGGATAAGGACATTATGCAATCTTATTGAACATCTTTTTTGGAGAACCACAGATAGGACATTTATCAGGTGGTTCTCCTTCTACGGTGTTTCCACAAACCTGGCACACATAATAATCGACTTCCGGGTTTTTGCCAAGATTTTTGAGGGCCTTTTTGTAGAGTTCTGCATGGATTTTTTCCACTTCGTTTGCATAACGAAAACTCTGAAGTGCGCCCTTTTTGTCTTCTTCTTTTGCATCTTCCATCATCCGGGGATACATCTTCTGGAATTCATAGGATTCCCCGCTTATTGCTTCCTCAAGATTCTCTTTTGTACTCATTATACTACCGAGTGTCCTCAGGTGATTATGTGCATGGACTGTTTCAGCCTCTGCAGCAGCCCTGAATAATTTTGCAATCTGCTTATATCCTTCCTGTTCTGCCTTCTTTGCAAAGGCAAGATATTTCCTGTTTGCCTGTGATTCGCCTGCGAAAGCCTCCTGAAGATTTTTTTCTGTCTTTGACATCTTTTGCCTCCTTATCTTATCTTTTCGAGTCTCTCTTTCGGTGCATTACATACAGGACATTTCCAATCGATGGCACTTTATTTGCGAAATCAAAACCTTCTTTATTCAGTCGAGAAAACTGTTGATCATGAAAAGACACAGGATGAACAGCATATATTTAATTGCCCCGTAGATTTATGAATAATCTTTCTTCGAATTTTGGTATATTATACTCTGAAATTATGGGTTGTCAATTTAAAAAATAGTTTAATCAGTAGTGTCCAAACAAGAGATGCTTCACTTTGTTCAGCATGACAAGCTGTGCGTTCGTCATTCTGAGTCCGTCAGAGGCGGACGAAGAATCTCATGTTTAGGCGTCAACAAATCAAGGCTTCAAGTACTTGTTTTGGATACGTGTAAGTAAAAAATATTGTTACATAAGCGGGTTCTATTTATAACGGTAGTATAACGGAGTTCGAGATATGAAAAAACCATGGGCAGGAAGGTTTAAAGGAAAGACAGCAGAGATTGTCGAACACTTCACGGAATCCATATCATTTGATAACCGCCTCTGGAGGTATGATATTGAGGGAAGCATTGCCCATGCGAAGATGCTCGGCAAACAAGGCATTATCTCTCATGAAGATTCTGAAAAGATCATGAGAGGCCTCAAAGAGATTGCAGGGGAAATAAAAAGCGGAAAATTCAGGTTCAGAAAAAACCTTGAAGATATCCACATGAATATAGAGGCAGCCTTGATAAGAAAGATAGGTGAGGTGGGCGGAAAACTTCATACAGCAAGATCAAGAAATGACCAGGTAGCACTTGACCTCAGATTATATGTAAGGGAAGAGACAGAAGAGATAATATCCTTGATCAAGAAATTCCAGAGGACACTTCTTAACATAGCGGCAAAACATCTTCGTTCTTTGATGCCAGGCTATACACATCTGCAAAGGGCACAACCGGTGTTGTTGTCCCATCATCTCCTTGCCTATGTTGAGATGCTGCAGAGGGATGAGGATAGACTGAAGGATACACGGAAACGGATCAGTGTCCTTCCCTTGGGATCCTCTGCAATCGCAGGCACAACATTTCCCATTGACAGGGTCTATGTAGCAAAACTTCTCGCTTTTGACGATATATCGAAAAACAGTATTGATGCAGTATCTGACAGGGACTTTGTTATCGAGTTTCTGTCTGATGCTGCCATACTCATCATGCATCTTTCGAGGCTTGCTGAAGAGCTTGTATTGTGGTCAACTGAAGAGTTTGGATTCATCGAACTGCCTGAAGCCTTCACAACAGGGTCGAGCGCAATGCCCCAGAAGAAGAATCCGGATGTTGTTGAACTCATCAGGGGAAAGGCTGGTAGGGTTTATGGGAACCTCTTTTCACTTCTGACCATAATGAAGGGATTGCCTCTGTCATATAACAGGGATTTGCAGGAAGATAAGCTGCCGCTCTTCGATACTGTTGATACCGTTAAATCCTGCCTTCATGTCTTGAATGAAATGTTACCTGCAATAAAATTCAACATAAAAAAGATGCATGAAACTGCTGAGGAGGGATATTCTACTGCGACCGATATGGCAGAATACCTGGTCAAAAAGGGGTTGCCTTTCAGAAAGGCACATGAAGTCACAGGAAGGATTGTGCTCTATTGCATCGGAAAAAAGAAGAAGCTTGATGAACTCACACTGAAAGAATTGAATCAATTTTCTCCCTTGATTTCAGATGACATCTATTCTGTCCTGAGGCCCGAGGAGTCGGTCAGAGGGAAAAAATCCGCGGGTAGCACATCGCCTGAAGAGGTCAGAAGACATATAAAAAGGCTCAAGCTACTGCTACGATGAAAGCAGTCAGGAGTCAGCAGTCAGGAGTCAGCAGTTTTTCTTTTACTGTGTGCTGTATGCTGATTACTGTATTCTGTTTACTTGCCTCATGTGGCAAAAAAGGCGATCCTACCCTGAAATCATACGAAAAGCCTGAACCACCATCAAATCTGAGTGCAATCCACAGAGAATCAGAGATTATTTTATTTTGGAATTTTCCAAAGAATAAGGAGCAAGCAATAAAAGGATTCTGTCTCATGAAAATAATCTTCACCCACCCCCCTATTCCCCCCTTACTAAGGGGGGATACAGAGGGGTCAAAGGAGGGCAGGGGGGATTTCGAAAAGATCTTTCTTGAGCGTGATAAGCGGTCTTATATTGATAAGGACTTTGAAATTGGGCATCACTACAAATACAAAATAATCTCACAGAATCTGAGAGGGATAACGAGCATTGACTCGAATATCATCGAAATAGAACCAGAAGACCCACCAGCGCCTCCCGGCAGACTTTCCTTTAAAGTCGGATATGATTCGCTGACGCTAACATGGGAAGATAGAGGTAATGGAGTCCTCTATAACATATATAAGAGTGATAAGGGAGGACTATACCCTCTCACGCCTCTTAATAAAGAACCAATTAAGGGAAACTCCTTCAGAGATAGATTTGATATAAGGAAGACTGTTTACTACACGATAAGGAGTCTGAGAGGAGAAGATATAAGGGATGAAGGACCGGCATCAGAGGAGCTCGAGATAAACTCTTCAGAATTCGTGCCATCACCTCCTGAGGGACTCCAGGCAGTAATAAAAGAGGAGGGAGTATATCTTATCTGGAAAGAGGCTCCTGAGACATGGATAGTTGGGTATACGGTTTATAGGGAGATAGATAAAAAAGAAGGATTCATATTTATCGGGGAGACATCTATACCAGTATACTTCGATAAAGAAAAACCATTAACAAAGAGAAATTACAGGGTGACTGCTCTCGGTCCTTCCAAGGAAGGCCCTGCATCAGAGATACGGGATGTCGTTTTTATTCCTTATCGATAAGAGTCTAGAAGTAATAAATCTTTTGTGGAACAATAATAGATCCTTTTCAAATCCCCCTTTTCTAAAGGGGGATTAAGGGGGATTACTAAAGATCCATACCTAATACCTTCCTGTTATTGCCCAGACTAAAGCCTGCTGTTTCCAATTGAAAGGACACGTGAGAATTTATAATCTCCCCTAACCCCTCCTTAGGAAAGAGGGGAATTTTTTACAATATGACACCCACAAACATTTTGCTATTTACGATAAGAGGTTTCTAATTGACATAAAAATGTTCTTGGGTTACCCTAATAAAAAGCTGAGGATTCTCTTAAACCCTTTTCAGTACTATTTGGGAGACGATAGGTAACACGGAACCAATAAAGCGTAATACGTACATGAAGGATAAAATATTAAAAGTCTTCGAAGAAAGCATCGAGGTTAAAAGGAAATTTGCAGAGGAAAATGTTGACACAATCATAGAGGTTGCGAATGCTATTGCTAACGCCTTCAATAAGGGGAAAAAGTTAATCCTTTTCGGTAATGGTGGGAGTGCAACTGATGCCTCTCACATTGCAGCAGAATTTATTAATAAATTTCAAAAAGAGCGCCCCAGTCTTCCAGCGATTGCACTCAACACCGACATGGCAGTAATTACTGCAATTGCTAATGATTATGATTTCTCTGAAATTTTTGCAAAGCAGCTTAAATCCCTTTCAGATGAGGGCGACGTTGTCATTGGAATCAGCACAAGCGGGAATTCACCTAATGTTCTCAAAGCTATAGATGTTGCAAAAAAGAAGAAATTAATAACTGTTGCCTTCACAGGCCTAAGAGGTGATAAGCTTGCATCAAAGGCTCAGTATGCATTCGTTGTTCCATCCGACAAAACCCCGCGTATACAGGAGACACACATAACTCTCGGGCATGTCCTCTGCCGGATGGTAGAAGAGATACTCTTTGAGGCACCAAGGAAAAAATAGTTCTCCTCCTTTGAACAGACCGGTACCCATATGATTATTCTCGGCATAGATCCAGGCTTAGCGAGTACAGGCTTTGGTGCAATTAAATGTGATAAAACCACTCCATCGATACTTAAATGTGGTTATATTAAGACATCTCCAGGAGATCATGTTTCAAGTAGGCTATTCCAAATTCATTCAGATATCGATCATTTGATACGTACATTACATCCCGACTTAATTGCGATAGAGAATGTATTTTCTTTGGTTAGATACCCTAAGGCTGGTATATTATTGGGAGGAGTTTTAGGTATCATATATTTATCTGTTTTTCAAAATAATATCTCGATGATAGAAATTACGCCGAAAGAGGTAAAGAATTCTTTAGTGGGGTACGGAGGAGCAAATAAATATCAGGTTAAAGAAACTATAAAGAAATTACTTAAGATCACTGATGTTAAATCCTTTCATGCCTCGGATGCTTTGGCTGTAGCATTGACTGCATTTTATAGAAAAAACCAGAAGAGAAAATTATGATATCCTATTTGAAAGGAAAATTAAAATTTAAACCAACATATGATGACAGAATCACTTTGGTAGTAAATGGAATAGGCTATGATATATTGATTCCTGCATATGTTATGAATAGAATTAAAGCTAATAAAGCAGATGGCGATGAATTGGAATTGCATGTTTCATATAATCAGACTGAAAGACAACCCAAACCAATACTTGTAGGATTTGAATCTGAACTGGATAAGGAATTTTTTGAGATTTTTATATCAGTCGAAGATATTGGTCCTACAGCAGCTGTTAAAGCTCTCATAAAGCCTGTTAGAGAAATAGCACGTTCAATTGAGGACAAAGATGCAAGAGCCTTAAAACAGTTGAAAGGAATCGGTGAGAGGAAAGCAGATAAGATTATTGCTACTCTTAAAGGAAAAGTTGCAAAGTATGCGTTAATGCCAGAAGTTGAAGTGCCAATAAAAGTTGTAGAAGATTTCAAGAAGGAAGTCGAGGACGTCCTTGTGACCCAATTGGGCCATAAATTAATAGAAGCTCGGAAAATGATAGAAGAGGCTATGAGACAAAATCCTCGTATAACTTCATCTGAAGAATTATTCGAGGAAGTATATAGAGGTCAAAAGAAGTGATCTACGAAGAATCAGATAAAATTCCTGATATATTACCTGATATATTAAAAGAAGATAGTTCTTTAGATGAAGGTAAAAACTTCAACTTAAGACCTAAAAGGCTTTCTGAGTATACAGGTCAAGATAAAATAGTAGAAACACTGAAGATCGCTATAGAAGCGGCATTGGAAAGGGAAGAACCTATAGACCATATCTTGTTTAATGGTCCGCCTGGCCTGGGAAAGACAACATTAGCTCATATTATCGCCAATGAGATGGGTACTAAAATTATTACGTCCTCTGGCCCAGCTTTAGAAAAAGGGGGCGACTTGATGGGTATCCTAACCCATATGGAAAAGGGTGATATTTTCTTTATTGACGAAATACACAGAATACCAAAAATTGTAGAAGAATTTCTTTATCCAGCGATGGAAGACTTTGCGGTAGATTTCATATTTGATAAAGGTGTACATGCAAGAACTCATAGATATAGGCTTGAACCTTTTACATTGATTGGTGCAACAACCAGGTCTGGCCTATTATCTTCCCCATTGAGAGAAAGATTTGGGATTACAAGGGATCTGGATTTTTATAATGAAAAAGATCTGGTCAAAATTGTAAAACGTTCTTCGGCAATATTGGGTGTAATTATTGAACAGGATGGAGCTTACGAAATAGCTCGAAGGGCAAGAGGGACTCCAAGAGTTGCAAATAGGTTATTAAAACGTGTGCGTGATTATGCACAAGTCAGGGCTCAAGGTAAAATAACGAATGAAGTAGCTATGGAGGCGTTATCCTTAGAAGGCATTGATGAACATGGTTTAGGAGAAACGGATAGAAAATTGTTGAAAATTATTATCTTAAATTATAAAGGAGGACCTGTCGGTATTGAAGCGCTTTCTTCAACGCTTCAAATAGAAACAGATGTTTTATTAGATGTAGTCGAACCTTATTTGTTGAAAATAGGCTTTATAATTAGAACATCGCATGGAAGAAAGGCAACAGAAAAAGCTTACAACCATCTGAACATTCCTTATAAAAATGAGTTAGGATTATTTGAGGGTACTAAAAACAAACGACATTCGTAGTGTAAAAGTTATCAGATGAAACTCCTCATGCACATCTGCTGCGCAAATTGCAGCCTATATCCCCTACAAACATTCCTCTCCAAAGGCATTGATGTAAAAGGCCTCTGGCTCAATCCGAACATCCATCCCTATACTGAGTACCAGATGCGCCTTGAGTCAGTACAAAGGCTTCAGAAGGTGTGGGATCTGAATATAGAATATATTGACCACTATGGTTTAAAGAAGTTCCTCAGGGCAGTGGTAAACAGGGAAGATGAGAGGTGCGTCATTTGCTACTCCATGAGGCTTGAAGAAGCAGCGAAGACTGCAAAGAAGATGGGACTTGACGGCTTCACAACTTCTCTTCTTGTAAGTCCTTATCAGAAATTTGATAAGATAATAGCAATAGGTCAGGAGATGGGAAAGAGATATTCTATACCCTTCTATGGTGAAGACTTCAGGGAGGGATGGAAGACTGGTATCAATCTCTCAAAAGACCTCGGCCTTTACAGACAGAAATATTGCGGGTGCATATATTCAGAGATGGAGAGGTACTTAAAAACTGTGAAGAGTGACAAGTGATGAGTATAAAAGTTTATACGGTTTATTGGGTTTACACAGTTACTTGTGTTATGAACCCAACAAACCCAGCAAACTCAATAAACTTATTGTGATGGCTGATGGTGTCCAATATATCGGTAAATTTCTGATACTCCTTGGTCTTATCATAGCTGCAATAGGTGGACTGCTTCTCCTCTCGGATAAGATCCCCTGGCTTGGCAGGCTTCCCGGTGACATCATAATTCAGCGGAGAACTTTCACTTTCTATTTTCCCTTAGCTACAAGTATTCTCTTGAGTTTGATACTGACCCTTCTTTTCTGGCTTTTAGGGAGAAAATGAGGATGGGTTCAAACAGTCGAGGCTGTAACCGCTACAATTCGCTTCCGCACTGCGGATTCGCCGAGGCGAAAAGAACTGTTGCCGAAAAATCTCTGATGTCGCTCAATCCAGTCCTGCTTATCGCTGGACTTGGGTTTTTAATAATTCTAATTGTCTTAACAGGTATATGTGACGCTGACGCAACAGATACTATCAAAGTGCTTATCGTTAATGAAGTATATTCTAAGGTACCTGCAAAAGACGAGAAGATAGAGAAGATGGGGAGCATGAAGGGAGACCTCCTTGTGATTGGGTCCCGCTACAGTGGTAATATCGAAGTATGGAAAGGCGATGGCGGTCTCTACATTATAAACGAACTCCCTGTCGAAGATTACGTCAAAGAAGTTGTTGTGGCAGAAGTTAGTTCTAACTGGGAAATGGAGGCACTGAAGACACAAGCAGTTTTAGCAAGGACTTACGGTGTATACCAGAAAAGGATAAACGGCGATTCACTGTTTCACATCACCTCTTCCGTCCTTCACCAGGCGTATAAGGGCAACAATTCTGACATACGAGTCGCTTATGCCGTTCAAGAAACAGCAGGAGAACTACTCACCTTCAACGGCCGCCCTATTGAGCCCTTTTATCATTCAACATGTGGTGGAAGGACTGAGAATCCTGAAGATGTCTTTGGAAGGAGTTATCCCTATCTGAAATCTGTTGAGTCAAATTGTGAGATTTCTCCATACTGGGTCTGGGAAAGAAGAATCCCTCTGACAGAAATAGAAAAGGCCCTGAATATCTCGGGCATAAAGAAGATAACCGTGAAATCCTATACATCCACAGGGAGGCTCAAAGAGCTCACTCTACTGCATGATTCTGGGATAGCCACTATCAAGGCAACAGACCTCAGAAAGACCCTTGGCTGGAGCCGTATTCCCAGCACGAACTTCACTTTTAAAAAAGATGAAGATTCGGTGATCTTTGAGGGTAAGGGTTATGGCCATGGTGTTGGTCTTTGTCAGTGGAGTGCCCTTCAGATGGCTCGAGAAGGGAAAAATTATAAAGAGATCTTATCCTTCTTTTATCCAGGGACAACGATACAGCTTTATGAAAGTCGCTGACTTCGACTTTTTCGTTCCAAAAGAACTTATTGCAAAAAGACCTTTAAAAGAACGGGACAACTCTAAACTTCTTGTGTTCCACAGAGATGATATGGTTGAGCACAGAAAGTTCTCTGACCTTCCTGCATATCTTGATCCGGGAGACATGCTTCTTATGAATAATACAAAAGTTTTCCCTGCAAGGCTTACGGGGTATAAAAAGACGGGAGGTCTACTCGAAATTCTTCTCATAAGAGAAAAGAAAGATAACGTATGGGAAGTGCTCTCGAAAGGAGGCTATACAGGAAAGCTGAAAATTTCAGAAGAGCTTCATGCTGTGCTTGAAGATGGGAAAACGGCGAGTTTTGAATATTCTGGAGATTTTATGGATATTATCTGGAAATGCGGTAACATGCCCCTTCCACCATATATCAGACGATTACCTGATACATCGGATAAAGAAAGATACCAGACAGTGTATGCGAAGAAAGAAGGCTCTATTGCAGCTCCAACAGCAGGTCTCCATTTTACGGAGAGACTTCTTAAAGAGATAATCTCGAAAGGTATCGTTGTGCGAGAACTGACTCTGCATGTCGGCGTCGGCACATTCAGACCGATAAGGTCTGAATGTGCCGAGGAACATTCCATGGAACCTGAATACTTTGATATTGAAAGGAATCTCATCTCTGAAATGGAAAAGACAAAGTCCGCAGGCAATCGGATTGTTGCCGTAGGAACCACTACAACAAGGGCCATAGAGGGGTTCATAAGCGGTACAGGTAAAGTAACAGCTCAGAATGGGAGATTGCAGGGGAAGACAGATATCTTTATCTATCCCGGGTACAGGTTCAAGATAGTGGACTCTTTAATTACGAACTTTCACCTCCCGAGATCCACTCCGCTCATGTTAGTCTCTGCCCTCTGCGGGTGGGAGAAATTGAGGAAGTCTTATGAGGAGGCTATGAGAGCAAAATATAGATTTTTTTCCTATGGCGATGCTATGCTTATTTTATGAAGAAGGTTAGTTTGAAAGAGAAATCACCTACTTTTTTTATTGGCAAAGGGCTTATTATTATAGCTATTCTTATCCCCTCTTCACTCAGTTTTATCCTCGGCTATTATGTTGGAAAGATTAACATGAGAGAAAATCCCGAGATGGAACACTTACAGGAGAGTCTGCGGGATAATACTATCCAGCCGTTAGAGGCACAATCCCAGCAACAAATCCAGTCCCAGACTTCTGATCCCTCTTCAGGTACAGAACTTCAAACAACAGAGTCTCAAAAAGAAGCAACAAAGGAGTCTCAACAAGCCCTGAAACAGACAAAGATCATATACACTGTTCAGGTCGGTGCATTCAAAAATGCTGCTGATGCGGATGCTCTTCAAAAGAAGCTGGGAAATAAAGGATACAAGACATTTATGGCCATATCAGAATCAAGAAGAGAAGGAGCGCTCCATAAGGTATGGGTTGGAAAATTCAGTACACGGAAAGATGCTGAAGCATTATCCATGAAAATAAAAAAGACTGAGGGTCTGCATGCATTCGTCACTGTTAAAGAGGAGGAGAGCATACGTCAACCTTAGAGATTGAACTTGACAGCGAGAAGGAATACAGCCTGATATCGGGTGGGCTTGAAAAAAACTTGAAGATATTAGAAGAAACCTTGTCTATTACAGCATCTCATAGGGGCAATAAGATATTCCTCCGCGGCGATGACACATCCCTCAAAAAAGCAGAAAGGATTATTCAGGATATCCGATCAATAAGCTCTGACGGGTATGACCTTAATCCTGAGGACATACGTTACGCATTAAAGTCTACATCAGAAGGCGAATATACCTCGCTGAAAGACCTCTTTTTGAATAGTATTCCTGTATCGTCAAAGAGGAGATTTATCATACCCAAAACAGGCACTCAGAGGAGATATATAGATGCTATAACAACCTTTGACATGGTCATAGGCATAGGCCCTGCTGGCACGGGAAAAACCTATCTCGCAATGGCAACGGCTATCAATGCATTGCTGAAAAAACAGATCAGCAGGATTGTTCTTGCAAGGCCAGCTGTTGAAGCAGGAGAAAAACTCGGGTTTCTCCCTGGAGATATATATGAGAAAGTTCACCCCTATCTGAGGCCCCTTTATGATGCACTCTTCGATATGATGGAGGCAGAAAAGGTTAGCAGGCTTGTTGAGCGGGGAGTAATAGAGATCGCACCGCTTGCTTATATGAGAGGGAGAACCCTGAATGACTCCTTCATTATACTCGATGAGGCACAGAATACAACGTCAGAGCAGATGAAGATGTACCTTACGAGGCTCGGATTCAACTCAAAGACGGTAATTACAGGTGATATTACACAGACAGACCTCCCTTTTGGAAAGACTTCAGGCCTTATAGAGGCTGAAAGGATCTTGAAGGATATTGAAGGCATTAAATTTATATACTTCTCTGAAAAGGATGTTGTGAGGCACAAGCTTGTCCAGGAGATTATAAAAGCATATGAAAGATACGAAAAACGGAACCGTCAAGAGTGATGTAAGAAGGGGGCTTTGGCGGGCTAAACCCCGAAGCTTTTTGAAGATCGGCAAAGAAGATTTACCGAGAATTCCCATTCTTCTTACAGCAGGCTTCATCTCTGCTTTGTTTATACTGGACAGGATAGACATAGAACAATTATTGGGTGGATTCCTCTTAGCGAGTTTATTGCTCTTTATCCTCTATAAAGATATCATGCGATACAAGCCTGCCTACATTAAAAATTACAACATGTTACTCCTCTTCTGTCTTATTCTCATATTTACCCTCTTCATCGGAAGACTCTTTAGCTATCTCCTCTATGATCTCTCCAAGGGTGCGGGATTTATACCATCCGAGGGGGTTGTATTCGGGATGCCCTTACCCGCAGGAGCAATGCTCGTCACTCTCCTTTTTGACTTTCATACGGCAATCACCTTTTCCTTTACCGTAAGTATTCTGACAAGTCTCTGGCTTCATGATGCATCCTATACCATCTATGCCTTTGTCGGAAGCCTCACAGCAGCCTTTAGTGTCATAAGGTGCAAAAAGAGATCAGCACTTCTCTGGGGAGGGTTTTCAGTAATTATTGTTAATGTCCTAACCGTCATAATACTGTTTCTTTTTGGAGGGAATCTTTTTACAGCAAAGGCTTTATCTTCTATGGCCTTTGCAGCATTTGCAGGTTTAAGCGTCTCAGCAATCGTCTCTCTGCTCTTGCCTCTTCTCGAAAATATCTTTAATGTCACGACAGACATAAGCCTCCTCGAGCTCCTCGACCTCAATCAGCCTGTAATAAGAAACCTCATGGTTGCAGCCCCAGGCACATACCATCACAGCGTTATTGTAGGAAATCTTGTGGAATCTGCTGCCGAGGCAGTTGGAGTAAACCCGCTGCTTGCAAGGGTGAGTTCGTATTACCACGATGTTGGCAAGATAAAAATGCCCGAGTATTTTGTGGAAAACCAGACCGGCCCGGCGAGCAAGCATGAAAGACTGACTCCTCATATGAGCAGTATGATAATCGTTAACCATGTTAAGGAAGGAGTTGAGATTGCCAAGCAACTTAAGATTTCCCAATCTATCATTGACATCCTTCAGCAGCACCATGGCACATCTCTTATGACATATTTCTACCAGAAGGCCAAGGAACAGGGAACGAATGGTTTACCTTCTGAAGAGGATTACAGATACCCGGGGCCAAAACCACAGACCCGGGTAGCAGCCCTCGTGATGATGGCAGATGCTGTTGAAGCAGCCTCAAGGGTTCTCACAGATCCGACTCCGGCAAGGATTGCATCTCTCGTTGAGAGAATAATAAATCATATATTCCTCGATGGTCAGCTCGATGAATGTGAACTCACCCTGAAAGATATCCAGGAAGTAAAGAAATGTTTTACTTACATACTCACAGGTATATTACATAAGAGGATAGACTATCCAGGGTTTGATTTTACTGATGAAGGTTTATATAAGGAACCAGCAAAGGTCAATAAAGGTAAGTCAACAGAGACTAAGAAGACTCCTGAGGAAGGCACTCATTCTCCTCGGTCTTCAAAGGTCTGAACTCAGCATTCTCTTCATTAATGACAGGAGGATGAAGATACTGAACCGCCAGTACCGCGGTGTTGACAAAACCACAGATGTCCTCTCTTTCCCCCAGCTTAGTGCGGAAGAACGGGAGGCTGTAAAAGCTGAAGTAAGAACTTCTGGTCTTCGGAGTTTCCGAACTTCAGAGCTTCTCTTGGGTGACATTATTATTAACCTGCCGAGGGCCAGAAAACAAGCAGCCGAACATGGTCTTACACTCAATGAAGAATTGGGAGGGCTTATTGTCCACGGGCTTCTTCATCTTGTCGGATATGATCATGAAAAGAACAGATATCAAAAAAATAAAATGGAATCAAAAGAAACGGAGCTTCTTAGGGATTTCAGAAGTCTTTGATGTCTCAATGAAGTTTTTTACTTTCCGATCAAGGGATGTATAGATAATCATCTTGTTTTAAAATATATGTCCTTATCAGTAATACCATATTCGGATTCTGAGCCTGCTGGAAATTCATCGATAGTGAATTCATTATCCTTGAAAGATATAATGTAACCTTTCTGAGAATTTGTTATTCCAGAACCCATTATCCATTTACATACTATTTTTTTCTCTATACAGCTATTAATTTGTTCTTCCCGCTTTTCCATAAAACCTTTAAAAGAAGAATATTTCATATTCTTGCTAAACCATTGTAAAAGCTTCTCTTTACCGTTTCCTGATTGTACTCTGACTGTATTTCCATGTTCGGTAGTATTAGACTCCGTTGAACACGAGATAAGATTTAAACTCAGTATCACTACGAAAATTATCTTTACAACGGTATCCACAATTCTTAACATCATATATTTTTCTCAACTCCTTTCAGGGCATATGCACAGAAATCTCATATGTTCCCATAGAAACCTTGCCCATCATGCCTTTAGCCCAGAGTAGTTCCGTAGCCTTAACCTTTAAATCTTTAGGGACCATGAGTATGAGCTTCACTCCGAGTTCCGAAAGCACATTCCATCTCTCTGCCACTTTTTCAGAAATACTTTCTGCTGTCTCGACCTCAAGGAGAGAAAGTACCATACCATGGTTACCGAGGATCATATCTGGATAATGTCCCTTGTATTCGGCCTTCTTCTCTCCTGTTCTGTTTATGCCTATTTCCTTGTAATCCCTCGAAAGCCGCCTTCTGAGATGCTCAAGGATAATTTCATGTATGAGATCTCCGTATTCCATTCGATACATCTCCTAAGAACTAACAATAAAACTGCATTGGAGAACTTTGTGATAATAAGTTTAGCAGAGTTTTTTGTTAGAATCTATCAATTTTTAGGTTTATTTTTATTTCTCTTGGTAGGAAAGACCTGTTTCCTCGGGAAATTTTATAAAAAGTTTACACTACCAACGTATACAAGGTCTTTACTTTATAGCCGGGATATATTAAAATTTCCTAGTTTTAAGGAGGTGAGGGCTTGGTCAAAATCAGACTTACAAGATTAGGAGCGCACAAAAGACCTTTCTACAGAGTAGTAATAGCCGATTCCAGGGCAAGGAGGGACGGACCTTTTATAGAAATTCTTGGAACGTATGATCCCTTGAAGGAACCGTCCGAGGTTAAGCTAAATGTAGAGAAGGTAAAATATTGGTTGCAGCGGGGAGCACAACCTACTGATATTGTTAAAAAGCTTATACAAAGGGCTGGCCTATAGGCAGTCCAAAACTCGAATGGAGGTGGGTCATGAAAGAATTAGTAGAAAGGATGGCGAAGGCTCTCGTAGATAAGCCTGAAGAGGTTAAGGTTAACGAGGTAGATGGAGAAAAGACAACGGTTTATGAGCTCAGGGTTGCACAAAGCGATCTCGGAAAGGTTATAGGCAAACAGGGAAAGACTGCCCGTGCCATGAGAACAATACTCAGTGCATCAGGTACAAAAATAGGCAAGCGCTGTGTACTCGAAATCCTCGAATAAAAAGACAGTCTTAAGGGATTAGTCCCTTACCCCAAATGACAATCAGGAAGTGGGAAGTAGGATTTCTTGCTTCCCACTTTCACTTTCAAGAAGTGAATAGTTCTTAAACTTATAAACGATGAAATGTGAAATTATTACAATTTTCCCTGAAATTTTCCATGCCTATCTCATTGCAGGCATCCTTAAGAGGGCACTTCAGAGTGAGATCATCGAGATAAAGATCCATGACCTTCGTGAATATACAAAAGACAGACACAGAACCGTTGATGATTACCCTTATGGCGGAGGTGCTGGCATGGTTATGAAACCCGAACCTTTTTTTGCTGCTGTTGAGGCATTGTGCCCGGAAAGGGCAGAAAGAAAAGTTATTATGTTGAGCCCTGCGGGTAAAAAATTTGACCAAAGGAAGGCGGAGGAACTTTCACGAGAAAAGAGGAGACTTTTCTTCTTGTGTGGACGATATGAGGCCATAGACGAAAGGGTAAAGATAGCCCTTGTTGATGATGAAATATCCATAGGAGATTATATTTTAACTGGTGGAGAATTAGCTGCCTTAGTTATAATAGACGCTGTTGCAAGATTAATTCCCGGTGTGTTAGGAGATGAACGTTCTGCTGAGGAGGATTCATTTTCAAGCGGTCTCTTGGAGTATCCTCATTATACGCGTCCTCCGGTCTTCAGGGACATGCCGGTACCCGAGGTTTTGCTATCCGGAAACCACAGGGAGATCTGGCGATGGAGAAGAAAAGAGGCCTTACGGCGTACATTAGAAAGAAGACCTGAGCTTCTTGAGAAGATCAGTCTCAGTGATGAAGATGATAGATTAATGAATGAATGAATTAAGGAGGGAATTGCCATGAGCTTACTCGGAGCTGTTGAAGAGGGCTTTAAGAGAAACGTCACAGACTTCAATATCGGTGATACCGTGAGGGTTTTTGTGAAAGTTGTAGAAGGTGACAAAGAGAGAATCCAGCCTTTTGAAGGTGTTGTAATCGCCAGGCGCGGAGGCAGTACGAGAGAGACCTTTATGGTGAGAAAGGTATCTTTTGGCATCGGGGTCGAGAGAATATTTCCCCTCTATTCTCCTGTTATCGATAAGATAGAGGTTCTCAAAAGAGGTCGTGTAAGAAGAGCCAAGCTTTATTATTTAAGAGGCAAAAAAGGCAAGGCAGCCAAGATTAAGGAAAGAGAAAGAGAACCAAGATGGACGACCTCTACCAGTATGACGAATCCTTAAGGGGAAAGGGATTTTTAAGGATAGCTGGTATTGATGAGGCTGGAAGAGGACCTCTTGCGGGCCCTGTTGTTGCTGCAGCAGTTGTCTTTTCAAAATGCATAACGATCAAAGGGCTGAGGGATTCTAAAAAAGTACCGGAAAAAGAAAGGGAGACTCTCTACCCTGAGATATTACGTTTCTCTGAAGATGTCGGCGTAGGTATTGTTGGGCATGAAGAAATCGATAGGTTGAATATCCTCAGAGCTACGAGACTTGCGATGCAGTATGCGGTAGAGGACCTCTCTCAACCACCTGATATACTGGTTATTGATGCTTTGTCTCTCCCGTCAATCCAAATAAAACAGTTATCAATCATAAAAGGAGAAAGCATAAGTGCCTCTATTGCAGCTGCCTCTATAGTCGCAAAGTTTGTCAGGGATAAGATCATGATGGAATACCATCAGCAATATCCACAGTATAACTTTGATAAGCATAAAGGTTATTCCACAAAGGAACATCTCGACATGATAAGGCTCTACGGTCCCTGCCCTATTCACAGAAAAAGTTTTCAGAAGGTAATGTCATTAGAATTGCCGTTTTGAATACTTCATTATTCGTAGTTAAAAATAAGAGATTGCTTCGCGGAGTTTATCCTGAGTGGAAAAACGAAGAGATTGCTTCGGTAAAAACGACCTCGCAATGACAGGGGCGCAGGGCTCGCAATGACAAATTGAGAAACGAAACCTCTTTTCTGTCATTGCGAGGAGGTCGGTACGACCGACGTGGCAATCTCATTATAATTACATCTTTTCTCATTTCGTTTTATCTATTTCTCTGAGTAACGGTATAAGCTCTCTTATGTCATCTATTATATAATCAGCCCCAGTGAGGAATTCCCTCGGTCTATAACCATAAGTTACAGCAACCGTCTTTATGCCTGCCTTTTTTCCTGCCTCTATATCAAAGTTACTGTCACCCACGATGATTGATTCTTCAGGGCTTACACCGACTTTTGAAATTACATAAAGGACGGGTACGGCTGAGGGTTTCCTTTCCCCTGCGGTATCGCTTCCAATGATGAGGTCGAAATATTCTGAGAGACCAAGTTCCTCGAGTGCCCTTCTTGAAAGGTCCTCTCTCTTGTTGGAAATGACGGCTTTCTTGAAGCCTGTAAGATTCTTAAGTGTTTCTTTTACATGGGGATATTCCCTTGATTTATCAGTCAGATGTTCTGAATAGTATCCGATGAATCTCTGTGTGACTTCATCCTTAAACTGCCTCTTTTCTATGGGGAGGGCTTTTTCTATGAGTCTGCTAACACCTTCACCAACCATGTTCATAGTTTCTCCAACAGTTAATCTTTTTATACCATATGGCTTCAGGGCATAGTTGAGAGCGTCAGTTATATCCTGAACCGTATCAACGAGCGTGCCATCAAGGTCAAACATGACAAGTTTCAGAGGCATGCAAAATTATAGCAGTGAAGAAGTGAGGAAGTGAAGAAGTGAGCGAAGAAGGGAAAGAGAAAAGAAGTCATGGAGCAAATCTAACTTGAGGAGTGGTACAATGGGTTAAGACAGGTCAGACATCTGTCTTAATCCAGTATTGCAATTTTATAACTCTTTAGAAGTCAATAACTATGTCTGACAAAGTGGCTTTTCAATGAAAAACAGATAATGGTAGTACGCAAGAGGATGCTACTTGTATTTTTTACCAGTCTGTTTCTGATCTATATGATCATCATTTGCGTTGTTTACTTCAGTCAAAAAAAGATGCTTTTCTACCCTGTCAGGGAAATAACCGTAACCCCTAAACACATTGGATTGGATTTTGAGGATATTATCCTGACGACAAAGGATAACGTGAATATTGCAGCGTGGTATATTCCAGCCACAAGTGAGAGGGGTGTTATATTATTCTGCCACGGCAACGCAGGAAACATTTCACATCGTCTGGATTCCATCCGTATATTTCATGACTTAAACCTGAGTGTATTCATTTTTGACTACAGGGGATATGGAAACAGTGAAGGTTCTCCAACAGAAGGGGGGACTTATCTGGATGCCGAAGCTGCATTGGAGTATCTTATAAAGGTGAAACACATTCATCATGATAAGATTATTTTTTTCGGACGTTCTCTCGGAGGTGCAGTTGCAGCTGAGATTGCACTAAGGCATAAAGCTGGAGCCCTTATCATTGAGTCTGGATTTACATCTGTCCCTGACCTTGGGCGTAAATATTTTCCGTTCCTACCTGTAAGGTTACTTTCGTGTTATTCCTATGCAACGGTGAGTAAAGTGAGCAAGATTCCTGTTCCAAAACTCTTTATTCACAGCCCCCAGGATGAAATAATACCCTTTCGACATGGAAGGCATCTTTATGAGAATGCTTCTATCCCTAAGGAGTTCCTTGAAATTAGGGGAGGGCATAATGATGGTTTCCTCATCTCAGGACATGTTTATATTGATGGACTGAATAGGTTCATTTCAAGATATTTTTAAAGCCTGGTTCTCATATAATCTAATAATCTAAATACTTACTAAGGAGTTCATAAGTAAAACCACACCCCCTCACCCTTGCCCTCTCCCACCAGGGGAGAGGGAGTAGATTTCCCCTCCCTTGATGGTCGCCTCGGGCGATTCGCCGAGGAGAGGAGGGGATTGAGGGGAGGGTGTAAAAATATGTGCTCTTACTTATGGTCTTATTAGTAACTTAAATACTTATTGGAAAAATAATGTAAAGTTTTCAAGATGCAGATTACAAAGTAAAAGTGATAAATCAGGCGAGATTCTCCTGATTTATCACTTTTACATAGAGCTCAATACATTTCGAAGCTGCTTGCCTTCGTTAAGTTCTTCCTGTAATCGTGATTTTTAAAAATTGCCTCCGAATACAACATTTCAAATAGAAATCAATAAGAAATTTCCATTTAAGAACATAAAGGCAATATAATTTTGTTATAATACACTAAGGAAGAGAGTAGAAAAGAAGAAATAGTCTAACTGGGGAACTGATAAATAGATTTCATTTTGCTATCCTTACCTTTTAGCAGTATTCCCAATTAACAAAATTTAGTCTTTTCTGTTTTAGGTAGAAGTACTTTACTACACCTTTATATAGATTGGTGCACATATAGAATCAACCAATAGGAGTTAAATGTCAATGAGAACATATTGCATAGGTAAATCAATCGTCCTACCTCATGTACGCTATGTCAATCACGGAGGGCATACTGGTATTATGTTTCATTCTGAGGTTTTGAGAACTAACGGGAAATATCAGACTTTGGGATGTGATAAAACAGATGTTTCTGGTTTTTGTTCTGGACATAAGATGAGCAAAGAAGAGTTTTTAAAAAGATATTGTGGTGGTGTAGAACCGGAAACAAAGACAAACAATAAACAACCCGAATGCTTATGGAGGTGGATATGAAAGCACTTATTGAACTCATGGCGAAGTCTCTGGTAGATAAGCCGGAGGAGGTTGCAGTGGCCGAGGTAGACGGAGAAAGAACCATTATTTTTGAATTGCGTGTTGCTCCAAGTGATATTGGAAAGGTTATCGGAAAGCAGGGAGATACAGCGCGAGCAATGAGAACAATACTGAGTGCTGTCGGTACTAAGCTCGGCAAGCGTTGTGTTCTTGAAATATTGGATTAAACTGAATAATACCCAAAAACTGAATTTTAATTGCTCAGTCGCTGAGTATAAATAAAGAGAAGAGTTGTGACCTTCTCCGAGAAAGCTGTTCTTTGTCCTGAAAATGAAATGTGAAGCAATAACGTTCTTCCCCGATATATTGACTGCCTATATTAATGAACATATTCCCTCAATACTTGAATTATAATCCTTAACCAGAAACTTAATTCTTTCTGGTTCTCTTTGTTTGTTTCTATCGTAATCGTTCATTTTCAGGCTCCCTCAAAACACAAAATCATCAATTTTGTTATAATAAACATAAGGTCGTTTTAAATAGTTGATTAATTTCATGTATTAACCCTATCTGTTTCTTTCCTGTTGTCAATATCAAATGGGAGTACTACTACATATTAAGCTGTAAGGATCTTTGTGTTATACAGGTAACATTAATAAACTTATTTCAAGGAGTAGCATGGAAAAAGAGGATATTTTTGAAGAGATTATAGACAGAGGTAAGAGGCGCGGAAAGCTTACATACGATGAGATAAATGATGCTGTTCCCTCAGAATATTTCTCCATGGATGAGTTAGAAGAACTTATGGATCTTCTACACGATGTGGGAATTGAAGTTGT
>JAZDLE010000028.1:0-42628 GCA_043802315.1 Nitrospirota bacterium | reverse complement strand
GTAATTATCTGTTTTGAAAAGGATCTCCGCATCGTAAAGCCTTCCTGTCTTTCGTTCAAGATTTAACTCCATCTTGCTGGCTGTGAATACTGTTTCAGCGTCATCATACCTTACATTTCCCGTAGCAATAACGTCAGATGTCTGCACATTATAGGTCATCTCATCTGATTCGATAACCTTATCTTCACTACTGACCTTCACAGATCCCTTTGCAACATATGTGGATGTCTCTTCTAAGTACTCAAGCGTCTCAGATGTTATGACCGTTTCTTCCTTTGCATAACAAAAATCAGTGAATAGTGAAAAGTGAATAGTGAGCAGTAAAATGGCGAAGAAAATACATTTATATTTCTTTCGGTTAAAATTGATCAATGTGCAAGAAAAGTCCCATTTTATTTTGCACCAATTATATCAGACTCATATGAAATTCAAAAGGAAGTTTATAGCATTTTCAGGACGTCATCAATCAAACACTGTTTGAAAAGTGTAGTTTTCTCCCGGAAATGTACATCTTCACATTGCTATGGCTGCTTATCAAGTTCTTCCTGAAGTTTTCATTTTCAAAATTTTCTAAAATGTTGTAGATTAAAACCAATAATCGATAACTGGTATATTCGAAACGCTCATTGCAGACAGGGTTAGTCATAAAAAAAAGGGAATAGAATTTAAAGTGTTTAAATCTTTTGTATCAACCATCTTTATTTTTATAATTGCTGTTCTGATAATTCCTTTGGTTTCACATGCAGGCATTAACAACGAAGATACCTTACCTCCCTCAAGTCCAACAAATTTGGCTTTTGTTGGTTATAGAAACACGCTCTCCTGGGATGCTCCGACAATAAACGAAGATGGCACTCCTCTTGAAGACCTTGCAGGCTACAAGGTGTATTACGGGATAGAATCAAGTAAATATAAAGTATCATATGATGTTAAGAATGTAACAACATATCCAGTTGATAATCTGCCTGATGGGCGTATCTATTGTTTTGCTGTTATTGCATATGACACATCAAAAAATGAAAGTGAGCATTCTAACGAGACTTGTATTAAGAAGATGCCATCCCAGTACACCCTTAATGTAAATAAAAATGGAACATGTACAGGCATCGTAACCTCCTCTCCAGAAGGAATAAACTGTGGCTCAGATTGTGACGAGGTATATTACCCAGGCACTTCGATAATACTTATAGCAACACCTGATACAGGCACTGTTTTTGATGGATGGAGTGGAGGTGGTTGTTTGGGGAAAGGACAGTGTGTTCTAACAATAAATGCAGATACAACTGTAACAGCGACATTTAATGCGGAAGAAAAAAAAGAAACAAAAGAGGAACCTCTACAACCTCGGAAACCTTCAGAGGCTATATTTGCAGTTCAAGTAGGTAGTTTCAGAAATGCCTCTTATGCAAAAGCCCTTGCGACAAAGCTTTATGAAAAGGGATATAAAGCATATATAACCCACTCAGTAACCAAAGAAGATGAAAGACTTTATAAAGTGTGTATAGGCAAATTCAGCGATAAGGAAAAGGCTAAAAGTCTATCTAAGAAAATTCAAAAGACCGAGGGCCTTGAGACATTTGTAACCCTAAGTTGCGATTAAATTCTTGTTTTATGTCACTTTCTTTCTGAAGCACGCATCAATCAGAGCATCCGTTAAGATGAATAGTCCACATAGAAACAAACGATCTGCAGATTTGGTGATCGGCGTGAAGTACTTCCTGAAGTTCTCACGTTACGGATTTGGTATAATGATGAAGATTACAAGCGTTAATTGACAAGAATAAAAAAATAGGAGACAGCTCTAATTAGTCGAAATAAAAATATGAGTGATAAATTATCATTGGCTAAGTTTGTTTTTATTCTTATTGTTATTGGGTTACTTATTATTAGTTGTAGCAGAACAGAAAGACAAGGGGTGAAAGCAGGAAAAGTAGGACAACAAGATCTGGAACCAATAAATGTTGGCGAGAAGTGGGGTTTTCAAGATGTTTCAACCAAGAAAATAGTAATTGAGCCAAAGTTTGATAATTATTGTGGGGTACCCTGGTCTCCATTCCGGGAAGGGATGGTAGCGGTGAGTGTTAGTGGGAAATGGGGCTTTATTGACAAAACGGGTCAAATAATCATCAAACCGAAATTTGATTTTGCTTGTAACTTTAGGGAAGGCTTGGCGTTGGTAAACATTGGTGGTAAACCTCTCAAAAGACCTTGCTGGGATATAGTTGAAACATGGGAGTGCATTGAAGGTGGTAAGTGGGGATACATAAATAAAATAGGGGATATAGTTATTGACATAAAATTTAAATATGCTTGGCATTTTGCAGAAGGGCTGGCTGAAGTAAGCATAGATGGTAAAAAGTGGGGTTATATTGATAAAACAGGAAATTATGTTATTACCCCTAAATTTGACACAACTGACGATCACGTTTTAAATGTATTTTCCGAGGGCTTGGCAAGGGTTAAGATTGCGGAAAAGTTTGGCTTTATTGATAAAACTGGAAAAGTAATAATTAATCCGCAATACAATGATGCTCATCCTTTCGCTGAAGAAGTTGCAGCAGTTAAGGTAGGTGAAAAATGGGGGTTTATTAATAAAACAGGGAAGATGATTATAAGACCACAATTTGGTGAGGTTCACCATCCATATGAAATAGTAGAAATTGGAGCGACAGAGGATGCCATTTATTACTTTTTTCCAAATAGCATAATGTTCCCAGGTAAAGACATTGTTAAGATATGGGTAGAAAAGTATCCGCGCAGAGAGTATCAAGAGAGGGAAATAAAAGAAAAAGGTTTATCAGAGGAAAGTTTACCAACAAACTATGAGCATTACGGTTATAGAAAAGAGTTATTTGAGATAAATTGTTTTGGGAAAAAGATACGTATTATGGCAGTCGTTGATTATGACATAGAAGGAAACATAATAGATTCACACTCATACTCCAGCAATAGGGATTGGAGTTATATTATTCCAGGATCAATTGACGAGGAGATTTACAAAACATTCCAGCAGAAGCAGTAAACCGCACCTCTGATTTTACCGTTAGCAATAAATTAGAAGAGGTTAAATGGTTCCTACAGCTTTTATTAATCACGCATGCGAAATACTTGGCGATACAAACACTGGGCTCTCTGGCCCCAATTTTACTTCAGGGAATGTGTACACAAGCAAGAAATACGGTGACCTTATTGCTGTAGAATGCAATCTGCAAATAAGAGAGGCTATTGTTGGGTTTAAAGAGCGGCGCGGACCTAACGAGTTGACTATAAATTACCCTCTTGATCCTTCATTAGGCTGCTACTTTGACCAATCCCGATTTACAAGAAACTATTTTACCACAGGGGTAGTTCTTACCCATCCAATATTCAATAGCCTGAAGGTTCGCTGTGATGTTATTGCTAATCTTTTGTTTGAAGCCTTTCTAATGGTCATTCCATTTGAAAGACGAGATATCCATTTCGCCATCGATAAACATAGAGTGAAAAGTGGGACAATCAATGAAGGAGATAGATTCGTTTGTATATACGACCAAACCTACGGGAGTTTAAGACTGTCAAGTCGTATCTTAGAGGAACAGACATTGAAACAGGTTGTGGGGAAAGCAGTTGAATTGGCTCAACATGATGAGAGTTTAGATATAAACTCTGAAACAATAGCAGCATTAGAGCAAATATTGGATTCCTTATCTGAACCACCAGCCGACCTCTCTTTTGAGTCAGAAATAGGTTTCCAAATGGATATTAATCGTTTTCGGAAAGTCATAATGCCGGGCTCAAAAGGTTTGAACATCAACAGAAACAACGAGGAATTTTTTGTTGAAGGTGTATTTTTCAGTCCTGCATTTAAAGGCCTGGCCTATAGAGGAAAACATATTTCAGAAAAGGCCTCAAAATTTGAGGACGTAACAATCTCTATTTCTACTGCTTCATTAAAGGAAATACCAGGGGAAAGTAAGTTTGGCTTATATGATATTGAAACAGGAGAGTTAAAAGAGCTTGAATAATCAGGCTGGAGCTTCATCTAACACAGAGTTTGTGGCTTCAGTGCTGATGCACTTTCGCCCAAATGCCCTTCGGGCACTTCACAAACTCTTGAACGTTATCTGTTCATTTCTATCGTAAATCATCAGCTTTCGCCCCATCTTAATTGTGCAACGTTGTAGGTGAAGTCCGTATTCAATAGAAAATACTTGCCATGCGACTTAGATGAAGGAATTGAGAAAACCTTTCGCCCCCTGAAAACGTTTGTTGGTAGGTGGAATCAACAGTCTATGCTATTTTGAAAAATGGTGAAAAGTAATGGATGTAATTGTTAATTACTATTTCTTTTGAAATTGTCTGTCAGCGGAAGTATTGTCAACAGCACTTTAATTTACTAACACGCTGCTGAAAAAGTATGTTTTGGTCATCCCGAACTTGTTTCGGGATCTCATAGCTCATTAATTTAACGAGATGCTGAAACGTGTTCAGCATGACAAACCGAATATGTGTTATTCCATGTAGGAATGTTTACTCCCTCAGCCTCGTAAGCACACCGGTATGCCCAACAAACTCTTTCGCCTCTCCAATTGTGTAAAAAGAACCTGTAACGACAATGAGTGACGAGTGATGAGTGACGAGTGTTGAGGGGGGTGGGGGCGGATTATTGGAGGGTGAGGGGAGATTTGACTGTTGATAAATATTTTGAGCTAATTCAAGAGCATCTTTTACGGTCGGTGCAATATGTACATCAGGAAATCCTAAAGATGCAGCCATATTGGCGAGTCTTTCAGGGGAGGCTGCCCTCTCGTAGTTGGGAGAAGATAGTATTAGCTCAGAGGTCAAGGGAAGGAGAGGCTTCATAATACCCTCTATATCTTTATCACCCATGATGCCGAGGACAAGGATAATCCTCTTATATTTTCCAAGAAAGGTTTTTGCCAATGTATGGGAGAGAGCCAAAGCTGCAGCAGCATTATGTGCCCCGTCTATGAGAATAGGCGGTTCGTATTTTATCATCTCGAGCCGTCCTGGCCATCTCGTTGTTGCAACACCATCTCTGATTGAGTGATGAGTGATAAGTGATGAGTGATGAGTAGCTGCAGGCTTTAGCCTGCGTTCATTAAACAATTCAACTGCTTTTATGGCAACGGAGGCGTTCTGCATCTGATGCTCACCGGTCAGGGGAAGGTATAAATCATGAATCATGAAGGAGTCATTATCAAAATAATCGAAATGGATTCCTGAAATATCCTCTCTTTTGAGTACCGATGAAAAATCCCTGCCATAAAGATAAACCTTGGTATTCATCTCTTCTGCCTTTGCTTCAATAACTTCTAAAACCTCTGATGTCTGAGAAGAGACAACAACAGGAATACCCTCCTTAATAATGCCTGTTTTCTCATGGGCTATTTCCTTGAGCGTACTCCCAAGAAATTCTCTGTGGTCATAACTTATGCTTGTGATTACAGAAACTTCGGGTATTATTATGTTCGTAGCATCAAGCCTTCCTCCCATACCCACTTCTATCACTGCTATATCTGTCCTTTTCCTTTTGAAATAAAGCAGTGCTATTGCAGTCACTACCTCGAAAAATGTAGGTGTAAAGTTTGAATCTGAAAATTGGAGATCTGAGACTTTCCCCCTTATTTCCTCTGCCAGATTGACAACTTCATATTCCGTTATCTCTTCATCATTAACCCTTATTCTCTCGGTGAAACTCACGAGATGGGGCGATGTGAAAAGACCAACCTTCAGGCCTAAGGTTCTGAGAACCGATGCAATAATGGCAGAGGTTGAGCCCTTTCCGTTGGTCCCTGCAATATGGATAGAAGGGAATGATCTATGCGGGTTTTCAAGAGCCGACATCAAAGTGATGATATTATTGAGACCGAATTTGATGCCCTGTTTCTGGAGATTATAGAGATAATGAATCGTCTCGCTATAGCTCATTGGAGAAGTTCGAAGAGCTTGGCGAGCGTATCTCTCAAGTTCTTTCTCTCTACAACCATGTCTATGATGCCATGATCGAGAAGGAACTCAGCTCTCTGGAAGTCCTCCGGAAGAGGTTGTTTGATAATCTGTTCGATAACCCTCGGGCCCGCGAATCCTATAAGGCTCCTCGGTTCAGCGATAATGATGTCACCGAGCATAACAAAGCTTGCGGTGACACCCCCAAAGGTAGGATCGGCTATAAGGGAGATAAAAAGAATCCCATTATCCTTCAACCTGCCTATAGCAGCAGAGACCTTTGCCATCTGCATAAGGGAGAATATCCCTTCCTGCATCCTTGCACCACCAGAGGATGAAACCGTCACAAGGGGTTGCTTCTTTTCCAGAGCACGTTCTGCCGCCCTTGAGACTTTTTCACCCACAACAGAACCCATACTTCCACCCATGAAGGAAAAGTCCATGACAACGAGACTTACCGGATAATCTTTGATAAGGGCCTCCCCAGAAATAACAGCCTCTTTGAGCCCGCTCTTTTTCTGGTTCTCCTTTATTCTTTCTTTATATGAAATAGTGTCCTTAAAATCGAGAGGGTCGCCTGATAAAAGATCGCCATCGAATTCTGTGAAGCTCCCTTCATCAACGAGGAGTTTCAATCGTTCTCGTGCGCTTATCCTGAAGTGGTAATTGCATTTTGGGCAGACCTTGAGGTTCTTATCTACCTCTTTTTTATATACGATCTCCTTACAACTATCGCACTTAACCCACAGACCCTCTTGTATCTTAACCTTCTTCTCGGTCTTTATATATTTTGTCTTTTTAAACCACGCCATTTGACTCCCGACTCCCGACTATTGACCCCTGACTGTTAACTTTATATCTTATATGTTTCGCCATCTTTTACTATCTTCATATTCTTCACCTGAAGAGCCTCTATCTCCTTATGAATCTGTTTGAGGTACAGAGGTTTTTGATGGGTTATAAGGATCTTTTCAGGAAAACTTTCCATCTTATGTAACTCTGTTACGATAAGCCTTGGCGTTAGATGACCGGTCTTGATAGCCACCTCTTCCATCCTGTTCGGAAAAGACACCTCCATAATTACACAATCTATCCTGTTTGCAGCTCTCCATATTGAATCTGTGGGGCCTGTATCTCCTGTATAAAGGAGTCGTTTTCCTTCTACATTCTCAATAACATATCCCACGGCAGGCACAGAATGGTTTACTCTATATGCTACAATTTTATGCTTACAGGCATGAAATGATTGGCCAGGTGTTATCGTCTTGAGCTTCAGTACAGGGTTTTTGGTATCAGGGATCCTCGTAAAATCTGGCCATAAGATATTGTTTAAGAGATTATTTTTTAATGCCTTTAGTACATGGCGAATACTTATTATCGTAACACTGCGCCTTTTATCTCTCATGTGGAGATTGTCTGCAAAGAAAGGGATTCCCTTGACATGGTCGAGATGTGTGTGGGTTATCAGAATACTGCGGATTTTCCACTGCTCAGCCTCGTTCACAGCCAGACCTATGGTGCCTGCATCAAGGAGCAAGCAACTGTCTAATAAAAAGGCCGGCAGGTTATATCTGCCGAATTCTGCTCCAGAGCTTCCTAACACCTTCAGTTTCATACAATGACCCTCAAGTTTTTTTACGTCCTTATGAACGCCTCTACTACCTTTCTGTCGAACTGTGTCCCCATGTTATTTTTGAGTTCTTCAAAAGCTCTCTCAAGGTCTACGGCCTTTCTATAGGGTCTGTCCGAAGTCATTGCGTCAAAACTGTCTGCAACAGCTATTATCCTGGCTATTAACGGTATCTCTTCCCCGCTGAGACTGTCTGGATACCCTTTACCGTCGAATCTCTCATGATGTCCCTTTACTCCTAAAGCTACATCTCTCAGATGTCTGAGATGGTTGAGTATTTCAGCGCCGTATTTTGTATGCCGAATCATTTCTTCGAGTTCCTCAGGACTGAGTCTTCCCCTCTTTAAAAGGATGTCATCCTTCACCCCGATCTTTCCGACATCATGGAGTATCGCTGCAAGTTCAAGGTTTTCAAGTTCTCTCTTTGAAAGCCCCATAGCCTTTCCAATAGTAATACTATAGTCCATTACCCTCTTAGTATGTCCGCCCGTATAAGGATCCCTTTTTTCGATAGCCTCTGCAAGTGCCATAGCTGTGCAGTAAAATGCCTCTTTCACTTCTTGATAGAGGTCTGCATTTTCTATTGCGATGGCAACCTGATTTGCCAGAGCTATCAGTGCCTCCTTATCCTCCTCATCAAAGAAATCATACTTCTTATTAATTACCTGGAGGACTCCGATAACCTTCTCTTTTGACTTCAGAGGAACACAGATCATATCCCTTGTAATAAAAGTGCTCTTTTCATCAGCCGACCGACAAAACCTATGGTCTGACCGCACATTGTGGATAATCAAAGGCTCCTCTTTCTCTGCTACCCATCCAGCAATCCCCTCTCCTTTCTTAAGCCTGATCTCTTTTAATTCTTCCCCCTTTTCCCCAAGGGCGACCTCGAAAAAAAGATCCCCCGTGTGCTGATCAATAAGGAGAAGGCTACCTGCCTCTGCATCCAGAAGACTTGTGGCTGCATCAATCGCATGCTTCTTAATCTCCATGGTATTAAGGGTTGAATTAATAAGGGAGGATAATTCTATCAAGGTATTCAGCTGCTGGAGCTTTTTCTTGAGTTTTTCGTTCATTGTATCGCCCCCCTGAGACTGAAAATATATCTCTTCAGATCATCAGGGGATTCATGAAGCCTTTTTACTATGGCACTGCCCACTATCACACCATCAGATACCTTTGAGACTGCCGATGCCTCTTCAGGCGTAGAAACACCGAAACCAACGGCTATTGGTTTGTCCGTGTACTCTCTTATTTCTGATACCAATGTCTCTATGGAGCCATCCAGTAAAAGCCTGCTTCCTGTTATTCCTGTTACCGAGACATAGTATATAAAACCCCTCGATGCCTTTGCCACCTTCTTTATTCTCTCAGGAGTTGACGTGGGTGCAAGAAGAAATATGGTGTCGAGGAAAGTCTTTCTCGAAGAACGTATTAAACTCCCTGCCTCATCAGGTGGAAGGTCAGGGATGATTATGCCATCAACTCCGGCATCCTTTGCGTCCCTTACAAAATGTTCCTCACCGTATTTAAATACAGGGTTGTAATAGGTCATAAGAACAATAGGTATCTGCGTGTTTTGCCTCAGCTCTCTCACAAAGGCTATCACCTTTTTCAATGTAACGCCTGCGTTTAAGGCTCTCTCCGATGCCCTCTGGATTATTGGGCCATCCGCAAGGGGATCTGTAAAAGGCACACCTAATTCGACAATATCAGCCCCACACTCCTCAAACATCTGTACAATATCTTTTGTACTCTCTAAAGAAGGATCCCCAGCCATGATATAAGGGATAAACGTCTTCTTCCCTTTTTTCTTTAATTCTTTAAACGTCTTTCCGATTCTTGAGATCACAGTTCGATTCCTTTAATCCTGGCTACGTGCTGGACGTCCTTGTCACCGCGCCCTGAAAGGTTTACGATGATAACCTCCTTTTGAGAAAGTTTAGGTGCACGTTTCACGACTTCTGCAAGGGCATGGGCAGACTCAAGTGCAGGGGTAATGCCCTCTATTCTTGATAAAAGCTCAAAAGCAGCCAGGGCTTCATCATCTGTTGCATAGGTATACTGGATAATTCCTTTATCCCTCAGATAGGGATGCTCTGGACCTATAGATGCATAATCAAGACCTGCCGAGACAGAATGTGTTCCGAGGACATTTCCATCATCATCTTGCAGGAGATAACTTTTACACCCCTGGAATACACCGAGAGAACCACCTACAAACCGCGCCGCATGTTTTCCTGTTTCTATGCCTTCACCGCCAGCCTCAACACCTATCATTTTTATTCCTTCCTTCAGAAAAGCATGAAAGAGCCCAATAGCATTACTTCCGCCACCAACACAGGCAATGAGGTAATCAGGAAGTCTCCCTTCGGTATCGAGTATCTGTTTTTTAGCCTCTTTACCAATAACAGACTGGAAGTCTCTGACCATAACAGGGAATGGATGAGGTCCGAATACGGTACCTAAGATATAATGTGTCGTCCGGACATTCGTAGTCCAGTCCCGCAAAGCCTCATTAATTGCATCCTTTAATGTCTGTGAGCCAACGGGCACCTCTGTGACCTTTGCCCCGAGGAGTCTCATCCTGAACACATTCAAGGCCTGTCTTTTCATATCTTCTGTGCCCATATAGATTTCGCACTCGAGGCCAACAAGGGCTGCACCTGTTGCAGTTGCTACCCCATGCTGCCCGGCACCTGTCTCAGCAATCACCCTTCCCTTACCCATCTTTTTCGCAAGTAATGCCTGGCCAAGGGCATTGTTGATCTTATGTGCACCCGTATGCGCAAGGTCTTCCCGCTTCAGATATATCTTTGCACCACCGAGGTATTCTGTGAAACGTCGAGCAAAATAAAGGGGGGTAGGCCTTCCTATGTACGTCTTCTGGAGATGGCTGAGCTCTTTCTGGAATTCCTTGTCCTTTTTGGATTGAAAGAATACCTCCTCCAATTCCTTGAGAGCTGGCATGAGAGTTTCGGGGACAAATCGTCCACCATAAATACCAAAATAACCTTTTTTGTCAGGTAATCTTTTTATACAATCCTCCCATCTCTGGAAGACTATTATAGCCCATCCAATTTAATTATAGAAAGAATTGGAATTTGATAAGATAGTACCTACAATTCGGTTAATAATCTTCAATCATTGAAGAATGAATACTGCCTGAAACGTACTTTACAAAAATTTTGGTTTACCAGCCTTAGCGAAGGGAGCATGGTTCACACAGACTTTTTACTGCTTAGTAATTCCTTATCTATATATTCGGAGATGCATGCCTGATCTCTTTTTTCTCTCCTGAACGAAAGCAATCTCTCGGCACATACTTCAGCCTTTCCATAGCCTGCCTTCCTTGCATCCTCAATAAGTCCCCAGTCCCCTGACTCAACAAAACCCTCAAAAGCCTTGATGATCTCAGGAAAAAGAGGCTTCCTGTAACCTCCGAGGAATACAATGTAAAAACCCAGAGACCCCTCTTTTCTGTTTTCAATAATGTGTCTGATCATGCCAGTCTCAGCAGTATCTGAAAGCAGGTCTTTAACTCCCCGGGCAAAGACTTCAATCTTAGTACCTGAAAAGTCAACCAGCAGATCATCCCATTCGCCGCCAAGTCTTGTCGCCTCAAACGCCTCACCCAGCTCATGGTAGATGTATGTTTCAACTTCAGCGAAGGCAACCTGAAACATCCGTCTGTACAAATCCTCTGATGACTCATCTTCAGGTTTTATGCCGTACCTCGAAAATGCAAACGCAAGAGAGCCCTTTGGGCCTCTCAGTCTCAGTTCCTCAAATTTTTCCCAAAGGAGATGCCTCGTGGTGTCTACCCTCGCAAAGATAATCCCATCCTGTAATGTAGCTGGATAATGTGCCAGGTCTCTCGCATATTCATGTCCTGCAATATAAACAACATGGCCTTCAACTTTTTTCTTAGATAAGAGGTCTGCAAGGAAAAAAGAGGGTTTCATATGAATCCCATATCCAGCACTGTAAAGAAGGTTTTCTTTCTCCAGTACCGCATTTATTCTTTCCACTTCGAAGGGGTCATAGACCTGTTCTCCAGTGATAATGTCTTCGAAGCCTTTACCTTCGAGCTCCTTCCAAAGATTTTCCCTTTCTGATATCCACTCAGAAATTTCTTCCTGGTTTATTCTTTCCCAGGGTCTTAACCCTCTTTCACTACGATAGAGCTCCCTGAGTCTCAGGAGAAGGCCACATAAAGAATAGTACCCCCAATATGTTGCATCAGAGACAGTGCAATTTTTCTTTACACTGGAGATAAGAGCCTTTAGGTCTATCATTATGTCCTCTTAAAAATATTGTATCAGAAGAAGGAATGAATGAGTAGCTTCATTGAAGAACTCGTGCAGATTGGTATATTGTAAACTATGAAAAAAATAAAACTCCTCCTCGAGTATGACGGAACGGCCTATCATGGATGGCAGATCCAGAAGAAGGGGCTGACCATACAGGGCATCCTTGAGGAGAGAATAGTAAAAATAACGGGCTGCCAGCCGAGGGTTATTGGAGCAAGCAGAACCGATGCAGGTGTACATGCCCTCGGACAAGTGGCAGTGTTCAGGACAGAATCAAAACTCAACCCTGAAACAATCAAAGGGGCACTGAATGCCCTGCTCCCTGAGGACATCAGGGTTTGCGATGTGTCTGAGGTTGATGAATCTTTTAATCCAAGACACAATGCTCAGAGAAAAAGTTATTTTTATACCATTTCAAACCAGAGAGAATCCTCGGCATTTGTTTACAGATATGCATGGACAGTCAAGCAGCCACTTGAGGTTACATCCATGATAGAAGCAGCACAGATTCTCATTGGAAAGCATGATTTTTCTTCTTTTATGGGAACTGGCAGTAGCACAAAGAGCCCTATTAGGGAAATCTTCTCTTTACGCATAGAAAGGTTAGACGAAATGGATTTCATGACTATGCGCATGAAAGGTGATTTCATAAAGATAAGAATAGAGGCAGATGGTTTTCTCAGGCACATGGCAAGAAATATCGTGGGTACTCTTGTCGAAATAGGAAGGGGAAAAATACCAGCGTATCGTATGGATGAGATTTTAAGGTCCCGTGACAGGAGGCTTGCAGGGCCGAGTGCTCCACCACATGGTCTTTTTCTTGAGAGGATTGTTTATTAAACAATGAACTCATCTAAAAAGTTGTCGATAGTATTTGGATGTGCTCTTTTGTAACACGTCATCTTTCCGTTGGGAGTGTAAAATAAAACGTTGCCCCTTCATTCTCCTTTCCCTCAGCCCATACACTGCCACCATGTCGGTTAATGATACGTTTCACGATGGCTAATCCAATGCCCGTCCCTTCAAATTCCTCCCCGCTGTGTAACCGTTGGAAAGCACCAAAGAGTTTATCTCCATACTGCATATCAAAACCAATACCATTATCCCTGACATAGTAAACATTCTCCGAATCCTTAGCATATCCGCCAACTTTAATAACTACAGCCTCTCTGGATCGTGTAAACTTGATAGCATTGGCTATGAGATTAAAGAAGACCTGACGTATCATTCCCTGATCCCCACGGGCAGGAGGAAGTGGTTTCAGGTCAAACTGTAGGTTCCTCTCAGAGGTGGCGTTCTCGATTTCTTTGGACACTGCTTGTGCCAGTTTATCCATATCTATGTCTGATAGCTCAATATCCCTTTGACCTATGCGGGAAAGGGCAAGAAGGTCATCAATAAGTTCTGCCATTTTGTGCGTATTCCCTCGAATGATATGCAGAAGGCGCTTACCTTCATTATCAAGTTTATCTAAATACTCCCCAAACAATATCTGGGAGAAACCACCAATTGCTCGGAGCGGTGCACGCAGGTCGTGAGAGACAGAGTAGTTGAAGGACTCCAGTTCTTCGTTGGTGGCTTTAAGCTGGGCGGTGCGCTCGACCACGCGCTGTTCGAGTTCAGCGTTGAGCTGGCGGATTTCTTCCTCCGCCCGCTTGCGCGCTTTTATTTCACTCCTCAGCAACTCGTTTGTTGATACCAGTTCTGCGGTACGTTCCTTCACCCGTTGTTCCAAATCTTCATTGGCTTTTAGCAGCGCCCCCTCTGCCCGCTTGCGCTCGGTGATGTCACGGGCAATCGATAGACCAAATCGCTGGCTGCCACCGCTGTAAAAGGTCCTGGTAATCTCAACAGGCAGGAACGAGCCGTCTTTTCTTTTTTGGTTTACCTCAAACATCACTTTTTCCGCAGATGTATCCCGAACTTTTTTGAATGCTTCGTATCCTATAGCTTCG
Source organism: Nitrospirota bacterium (assembly GCA_043802315.1). Classification (GTDB taxonomy): domain Bacteria; phylum Nitrospirota; class Thermodesulfovibrionia; order Thermodesulfovibrionales; family SM23-35; genus DASPRG01. The sequence continues at coordinate 28,781 of JAZDLE010000028.1, read as the reverse complement.
AGATCAATCTCTTTATTGCTTAATTTTAACAGCTCCTCTTTGCTGTAACCGAGCGACTCACACGCCACCGGATTTACATCTATAAACTTTCCTGTTTCATCATTAATAAATATGCCATCTTTTGCTGTATTAAAAAATGCACGATATTTTTCTTCGCTTTCCCGCAATGCTCTTTCCATTTCCTTTCTTTTAAAAAACCCCGGTATCTCGTATTTAGTAATCTTTTTTGCCAACTTTGGTTCTTTCTTCAAATAGTCTCCTATGTAACCTTCTACCTTTGAGGGATGTGCCATTATAAAACGACACGCATCATCCCCTTTTGCCCGACACATTATCTCCGAGGCAACCAGCGGCACGCCGAAACTTTCCTCGCACCACCCCGAAGAATAACCGGCGTTCATCACGCAAACCGGAAAATCGCTCTTTCTTGCGGACTTCAGCCAGGCATCGGATTCGAACGAAAATGGATGATCATATATGAGGTAGAAACTTTCATCTGGAACGGGCCTTGATTCAGCAAATATATCAACAAAAGCCCACCCTGAATGTGAGAAATGAACCGGCCCGGCGGAAAGCTTCTCGATGGGATCTTTGAGATCCATTTTTTTATGAAAGTTTTTTGCATCCTGTCTGCCGATAGTATGGGCTATATCGAAAAGGAGCTGCCTGGCAACATTAAACGCCTCTTCCTCGCCTTGATCCATGTATAAATTTTTTATACTTTCGAAAAAATCAATCGACATAGAAGCCGCTCTTACCAAAATATAGCGTTCTCCAAATATTTCAATCGTGCCTTTTGAAGGATCTCCTTTTCTTTCCTTAAAATATCTATTTACATAGTCCTGAGCTTTCTGGAATATTGGCTCAAACTGTTTTGGAACCTTAACTGTATTTAACATAATGCACCTCGTAAACTGCTAAAGAAGTTCCGAGCAAATAGAGATAATCGTTCATGATATCCCAAAATGTTCATAGGACATTACCTCTTGGCAAATTGGTCAATAAGTTGTTTTTGCTTTGTCTTTATCTTTATTTTCATAAGCCTAAGATAGGCAGTTTTAGAGTTGGGGATAAACCTTAAAAAGCGCCAGTTCAACAATGAAGTGCAACACTCGGGAGAGCAGAAAAGGAGAGTAATTGTTATAAACGCTGCGGCATCTTCAATGACTGCAAATACTCCATACATCATACTTGAGCTTTCTCTGCCCCATACGAATATTTCGATGGGAAATAATTCATAGTATTTTACATAAACATTGTTGCTCAAATCTTTTGTATTGTCAAGATTTTTTGTTTCATTTTTCTTCAATTGGTATTCCATTTGGTATTCCATATAGTATAATAGTGACACGAAAACCAGGAGGTATCTTTGGAGAAAAAAATCTCTGTTGAACTCGCCAGTCGCGTCAGGCATCTACCACCTTATCTTTTTGCATCCATAGACAGGATGAAACAGCAGGCGATAGAAAAAGGCTCTGACCTCATTGATCTGAGTATCGGTGATCCTGATCTCCCCACGCCACCCCATATAGTAAAGGCCATGCAAAAGGCTGTTGAGAAACCTATTCACCACCGTTATCCCTCATATGAGGGTATGCTTTCTTTCCGAGAGGCTGTTGCGAGATGGTATAAGAAGAGATTTGGCGCCAGGATTGATCCGCAGACAGAGGTGCTCTCACTAATCGGTTCGAAAGAAGGCATAGGCCACATCCCGTTAGCATTCATCGATCCAGGTGACACTGTACTTGTACCATCTCCTGGATATCCTGTTTATTCAGTGAGTACGTTGTTTGCCGAGGGAGAAAGTTATGCTATGCCTCTCAGAGAAGAGAATAACTTCTTGCCTGATCTTGCTACAATACCCAAACACACATTGAGGAAAACAAAACTCATCTTTTTAAACTACCCGAATAACCCGACTTCAGCGATGGCACCCATAACATTTTATAAAGAAATAATAAGAATTGCGTTAAAGTACAACATCATTGTCTGCCATGATGCCTCATACACTGAGATCTACTACGATAAAAAACCTGTGAGCTTTATGCAGATACCTGGCGCAAAAGATGTGGGTATCGAATTCCATTCGCTCTCAAAGACATACAATATGACAGGATGGAGGATAGGTTTTGCTGTTGGAAACAGAGAAATCTTAGCAGGTCTTGGAAAGATAAAGACAAATCTCGATTCAGGAGTTTTTCAGGCCATACAGGAAGCAGCTGTCGTTGCCCTCGATACAGATGATCGTGTTCTATCGGTGATAAGAAAAACCTATCAGGAAAGGGGAGATGCCCTTTACGCTGGTTTAAAGAAACTCGGTATGCATCTCATGAAACCGAAGGCTACCTTTTACATCTGGGCTAAGATACCTTCTCATTTTGATTCTATGGGTTTTGTGACGTACCTGCTGAACAGAGCAGGAGTGCTCGCAACACCCGGTAATGGTTTTGGAGAAGCAGGAGAAGGTTATGTGAGGTTTGCATTAACAGCTTCTGTGGAGAGGATAAAAGAGGCAGTCGTGAGGATAGGGAAAATTCTTTAACAGATACAGATAATGATGTGGCTATTGCTTACATCGGCATAGGTTCTAATCTGGGTAACAGGCAGAAAAACTGTCTGCGTGCAATTGAGTTCCTTGAGAAAAGAGGAATAATCGTCAAAAAGAGGTCATCCATGTATGAGACAGAGCCATGGGGTGTAAAAGATCAACCTCAATTCATAAACATGGCTCTGGAGGTAGAGACAGGACTCGAACCTCATGAGCTTTTGAGGATTTTAAAGGATGTAGAGAAAGAAGTTGGCAGAGGAGCAACCTTTAAATGGGGGCCTCGCATCATTGACCTCGACATTCTCCTTTTCAACGACCTTTTTTTAAGGGGAGATAATTTACAAATTCCTCATCCCTTGATGCATAAGAGAGATTTTGTTCTGAAACCCCTGTGTGAGATTGCACCAGAGAGAATCCATCCCCTGCTGAAGGTAAAAATGTGTGACCTTTTACAAGAACTCGAGAAATCCTGAATCTGAAATCTTAATCCCTCAAACTGTTAACGAATGCCCTGTTTTCTTTATACCACTGAACCGTCTTTTTAATACCTTCTTCTATGGCTGTCTTCGGATACCAGTTCAATGTATCCCTTGATTTTTCAATACCTGCCCAGGTTGCAAAAACATCAGCAGGATGACGGGGTAAAAACTTCATAACTGCTTTCTTACCAAGGGCATCTTCTATCAGGTTTATCACATACATTAATTCAACAGGGTTATCATTGCCAAGGTTGAATATCTCATACCCAAAAGGCTGAAGGCATTTTAATGTCCCGTCTGCGATATCATCGACGTAGGAAAAATCTCTCTGTTGTTTTCCGTCTCCAAAAACAGTTATCGGGATACCATTATCGATGTTTTTTATGAAGATAAAAATACTCATATCAGGCCTCCCCGCAGGACCGTAGACCGTAAAATATCTCGGTATACTTATATCAAGGCCATAAAGATAATGGTAGCTGTAACAGAGAACTTCAGCCCCCTTTTTGGTTGCTGAATAAGGTGCCAAAGGAGTATCAGTTCTATCTGACTCTCTGAAAGGCATTTCGTTAAAACCGTAAAGACTGGAGGTTGATGCTAAGATGAATTTATGAACACTGTATCCTTTACAGCACTCGAGAAGATTCAAGGTACCTTTTGTATTTGTATCAAGATAAATCCATGGATCCTCCACAGATGCCCTCACCCCGGCCCGTGCAGCGAGATTGATAACAGCATCGAGTTTATGATTGGCAAAGATTGTTTTGACGGTATGAAAATGAGCGATATCACATTGATGGAAATTGAATACTGCATTACTCCTGTCTTTTGTTCCCTTACCCTTTAACTGTGCGAGCCGCCATTCTTTCAGACGTGGGTCATAATAATCGTTGAGGTTGTCTACACCAACAACATTCATACCTTCACCAAGCAATTGTTCAGAAACCTTCCACCCAATAAATCCGGCACACCCTGTCACAAGAATATTCTTCATGATCTCCCCTTCCTAAACCCTCTTCTTTAACCATTTCCTGGGATCAACAACCACAAATCCCATGTTCCCGTCTGAGTAAACAACCTTTGTTATCTTTGAATTCAATATCATCCTCTTACACATCATGCATGGCTCAGCACAACATTCATTCCTTCCATCATCAACTCCTGCTACGTAAATTGTTGCACCTCTCAATTCATCGACAGAGGCACGAATGATCGCATTTGCCTCTGCGTGCACACTGTGGCAGAGCTCATACCGCTCGCCATGAGGAATCTGGAGCTCTTTTCTCGTGCATTGAGCAACCTCGAGACAGTCTTTCATCCCCGAGGGGGCGCCATTGTAGCCCGTACTGACGATAACGTTATCCTTTGTAATAACAGCACCATACTTTCTCCTCAGGCAGGTAGCCCTTGTGGAGACAGCCTTTGCAATGCCGATGAAGTATTCATCCCAATCAGGTCTCAGTTCCTTCCCCTTTTTCATGTGATCCCTTGAAAGAAATTATTTCATGAATCCTTCATGCATGTTTCGTATGTTAGAATATCATAGAAAGAGAAATTAAGAAAAGAAGAACTGAGACACGATACCCATTTCAGATGAGGTTGAGATGCCGCACATCCAGATCCTTCCACCCATTTTAAGAAACAAGATTGCAGCAGGTGAGGTTATTGAAAGGCCTGCTTCTGTTGTAAAGGAACTTATAGAGAATTCTATTGATGCAGGAAGTACTGATATACGGATAGAGGTTCTCTATGGTGGAAAGCGGCTTATTAAGGTTTCAGACAATGGCAAGGGTATGGAGAGAGAAGATGCCCTCCTCTGTTTCGAACGATATGCAACGAGTAAGCTCCTCAATGAAGATGACCTCTTCAATATAAGGACAATGGGATTTAGGGGTGAAGCCCTTCCATCCATTGCATCTGTTACAAAGGTGAAACTTGTAACAGCGCCCCCAGGTACATACCAAGGTGTCTCTGTGGAAATACAGGGTGGAGAGGTAAATGCGGTCAAGGATTCTCCATCCGTCGGAACAACGGTTGAGGTAAGAGATCTCTTTTTTAATACCCCTGCGCGGCGGAAGTTCCTGAAAACAAATAACACAGAACTATTCCATATTATTGACAGAGTCACAGAAGAGGCACTCGCTCATTATGAGATCGGCTTCAGCCTTGTATCGGATAACCATGAAACCTTGCGCATTCCCGTTGCATCTTCTCCGAGGGAGAGGATAATGCAGATATACGGAGATGAATTCCTCGATGGCCTTATCGAGATTAATACTGAGGCAGCAGATATAAAGATGAATTCTTTCGTAGCACGAGAGAACAATTTTCGAAATAGTAAGGCACATCAGTTTATCTTCATCAATAAGCGGCCAATCAGAGACCCTTCTATCGCACATGCTGTATATAATGCCTATGAAGAAATACTTCCTCAAAAAAAGCATCCTGTCTTTTTCCTCTTTCTCACTATTGATCCCATGATAGTTGATTTTAATGTCCATCCAGCAAAGCGTGAAGTACGATTCGAAAACAAGGAATCTATCTATCATTTTGTACAATCCAGTATCAGAGAGGCTCTCCCTCAAGCTCCACGGTTAATGCCTTATGAATCTCTCTCTCCCTCCATGGTATCCGAGGCACTCGAGTTCGGATACAAGCCATCGTTATCTTTCATACACCTCGGAGATGCCTTCATCGCCCTCTCAGGCCGAGAAGGGTTGGCACTGATTGACCAACATGCAGCCCATGAAAGGATCCTTTACGAGAAATTTCTCAGGGGAGGTGATATCAACTCACACCGATTGCTCTTCCCTAAGCAGGTGAGATTATCACACAAGGAATATCGTGTTATCCTTCAAAATAGCTCAATTCTGAGAGATTTTGGGATAGAGGTAGATGATTTTGGATATGATACCATTATTGTCCGTTCACTGCCTGAAGTCTTAACAGAAGCTGATATCAGGGGTATCCTCTCGGATATCGCATCATACCTTATCGAGGGCGTTGCTCCAGATAAAGAACTGAGAGAAGCCCTTGCTGCTAAAATTGCATGCCATCAATCTGTGCGTGGGAAAACAATACTGAAACAGGAAGAGATTTCTCAATTACTCTCAGACCTTCAGGACTGTCTCCATCCTGACAATTGTCCCCATGGCAGACCAACAAGAATTTTTCTTTCCCTGGAAGATTTGAAGAAGATGTTTAAGAGAAAATGAGCCATTCCTGTAGTGCTGGAAAAGTTGTTCTCATTATTGAGAAACCCTTCCCTCTTGTGATTCCGATTATTGACACCCTTTTTGCAATTGTGATAGTTTTATAGATGCGTGAAATGTCAAGTAAAGCAGCCGTAATAAAAGAAGCTCAGAAGTATCTCGCAAGGGGTCAAATAGATAAAGCCATTGATGCCTGGGAGAAATTGATAAAGGAATACCCTGATGGCAATACCTATAATGCTCTCGGTGATCTCTATCTGAAAACAGGTGATCAGAAGAATGCTGTAGACTCTTTCCATCAGGCTGCACGTTTTTTCATGAATGAAGGCTTTTCTCTTAAGGCATTAGGGCTGTATAAGAAGGTACTCAATATAACTCCCTCTGATGCCGATGCTTTTTTTGCTCTCGGTCAAATTAATGAGGAGAGGGGCCTTAAAATAGATGCTATAAAATATTACCTCTCAGCAGCTGACAGTCTTTCAAAGGAAGGGAGAAAAGAAAAGCTCCTTGAGATATACGATAAGATAATCGCCATTTCTCCTTCCAATATCCCTTTCAGGGTTAAAGTAGCAGAGATATATACGAAGGAAGGCCTCAGCCCAGAGGCTGCAAGAGAATATCTTAATATAGCAAGGCTTTACGAGGAAAAGGAAGAAACAGAGAAATCGTTAGAATACTATCAGAAGTCCCTTGATATCCAGTCTTCAAACAAAGAGGCAATCTTAGGAGTCATCCATCTCTATGCGAAAACAGGCAATCTCGATCTCGCCATTGAACAGATTAAAGGTGCAACTTCCCTCTTCCCAGAGGACACCGATATCTATCTCGGGTGCGCTGAGATTTATTCAACTGCTGAGAGGTTCGATGACGCAATGGAATGTCTCAATAAGGTATCAGAAATAGAGCCTGCGAATATCATGGCAGCAAGGCTCTTGGGAGAGATCTATATAAAGAAGGGTGACAGAGAGAAGGCATGGACAAAATATCTGAATATCCTTGACGATATGATACTTGACATGAACTCCGATGATGCAATAAAGCTCCTCGAGTCCTTCAAAGATATCGACCCCCTGGAGACAGGGAAGAGACTCGTTACCCTTTACCGACAACAAGGTGAGAATCTCAGGGTAGCTCAAGAGCTGGCTTCTCTCGGCAACGTATATACAGAAAAGGGCATGCAAAAGGAGGCACTGAACTGTTACAAGGAAGCCCTTTTAATAACCCCTGATGATAATTCACTCAAAGCTATAGTTATTAACCTCGAGAGGGAAACAGACGCGGCGGTACAGCTCCCGGTAAAGGAAGAGAAGACCGTTGATGAAGCCCTTGTAGAGGCAGAGGTATTCCTCCAGTATGGCCTGTTTGAAGATGCGAGGAATCTCCTTGGAGAACTGAGTCTGAGAGAACCCGAAAATATCGATCTCCACTTGAAACTAAAGTCACTCTATGTAAATACAGATAACAAGGAACAGGCAGTTACAGAATGCCTTATCCTGTGCGAGCTCTATGGGAGGGCTGGTGATAGTAAGAAGAGTGAACAGGTATTAAAAGAGGCATATAAAATAAACCCTGAAGACCCGAGACTTACTGGTAAGGTAGAGATTCCTGCTCCTGAAGAGATGGTCTCTGTTACGTCCCGAGAAGGGCTTTCCATAGAGAATTACAGCGAGGAGATTGCAGAGGCTGATTTTTATTCAAAACAGGGCTTAATAGATGAGGCAAGAGAGATTTTAGAAAAACTACACCAACTCTTTCCCGAAAATGAAGAGATAAAACAGAAACTCATTTCACTGGAAGCAGTTGAAGAAAAGGACAGAAAACCTGTCTCTGCTGAAGATAAAACACCTGATAAAAAGGCAGCACATGAGCCCGTCCTCGACGGTGATGTTCTCAGTATATTCAATGAATTTAAAAAGGGTCTTGAGACAGAGCTCGAAGAGAAGGACCATGAAACGCATTATAACCTCGGACTCGCGTACAAGGGGCTGGGATTCATAGACGATGCAATAAAAGAATTCCAGATATCACGGAATGATCCGAAAATCTTTGTCCTTTCTTCCAGTATGCTCAGTATATGTTATAAACAAAAGGGCCTTTATCCCCTTGCTATAGAAGTCTTGAGCAGCACCCTTGAGAAGATGGAAGACAGGGATGAGTCTTACTGGGCAATGAAATATGACCTTGCCGAGGCGTATGAAAAAAATGGCAACCTCAAAGAGGCTTTTCTTGCATATACCCAGGTGTATGGATGGAATGCAAAATTTCGAGCTGTTTCAGAAAAGATAAATAAGGTCAAAGCAAAGATACAAAAAATAGCTGACAAGGGGAAACCCAAGAATAAGAAAGACAGGATATCATACCTTTAAGATAAAGCCGGATAGCTTGCCAGCTCAAAAACTTCAAACTGTGAACTGTGATAAGGTGAATATATGGATTATTTAGAGTATTACGGCCTGAAAGAACATCCCTTCTCTAATGTCGTTGACAACAGGTTTTACTATAACAGTCCACAGCACTCAAATGCCCTTGTAAAACTGAGATATGCCGTGGATACAGGAAAAGGTCTAGCTGTTGTCATTGGTAACATAGGGACAGGAAAGACAACCCTCGCAAGACTGTTTCTTGAGGAATTGGATGAGGATAGGTATGAGGCAGCCCTCCTGATGGTGGTTCACTCCACAGTCAGTGCAGAGTGGCTCCTGAGGAAATTCGCAATGCAGCTCGGTGTTTCCGATGTAAAGGAAGATAAGGTAGAACTCCTGTCTCAGATTTACAAGAGACTGTACGAGATCAAAGAAGAAGGGAAAAAGACTGTTGTTATGCTCGACGAGGTACAGATGTTGGTCTCAATGGGAATTATGGAAGAGTTCAGAGGTCTCTTGAATATGGAGGCACCAGAAGGAAAGCTGGTCAATTTCATCTTCTTCGGTCTGCCTGAGTTTGATAACATCCTTTCCCTGGATAAACCCCTCAGGCAGAGGGTAGCTGTGAAGATAAGACTCCAGGCGTTCTCTGAGGAAGACACAAGGAGCTATATTGATCACAGGCTCTCGGTTGCAGGGTGTAATAATAAGAAGATATTTACAGAGGATGCCCTGAAGCTTATATTTCAGTATTCAAAGGGTGTGCCGAGGCTTATAAACGTAGTCTGCGATAATGCCCTTCTTGAGGGATATCTGCTCAAGACAGATTCCGTAGATGATCAGACAACAAAGACAGTGGCTATTGGCCTCGATTTAGACGGCGCTGGTGAATAATATTTCTCTCATCTTCAGTGTCACAGAATATTGAGAGAGCTCTATCTTAATCGTTGAAGGGTACCAGACATCACCCATCTTCTCCACATCTTCATAAGAGATACGAAGCTCTTTCCCATCTTCGAGGGAAACCCTCTGCTTTATCGGCAGAATCGTTTTTTTGTCTAACCATATCTCTCTCGAGAAATTTCTAAGAAGATACATACCGTCTTTCTCATCAATCTCGAAGTCCTGTATATCCCACCAGAAGAGACAGTCTCGCAAGCCCTGGGTAAGTATTTTGCTTTTGTTTCTGTCAATTCGAGGATTGCTTTTTATCATGCCATTTTCGGATGTGACTTCGAGGGCAAGAAATCCGAAGGAGTATACTCGGAGACTAAGATCACCGATTCTGGATATATTCAGAACTCCCTCACCTCTCATCTCGCTGTCACCTTTTTCGAAGATTATGGAGAATGTGGCATCCATCGCTGAAATACTGTTCTTTGCAGAGAGAACATCCCTTACATCAATACCTTCGTATACAGGAATTTCAATCCGTTTCGTCACGCAAGAGAAGAATAAAATCAGCGTAATGCTAACTGAGAACAGCCTCGAGAGTGCCTTCAACATCCTTTACACCTATGATCTCTAATCCGAGACTATCTTTAATCTTTTCGGCATTTCCTAAAGGCATCACGGCTTTCTTGAACCCAATCTTTGATGCCTCCTTTACCCTTACCTCTGCCTGCGCAATTGCCCTTATCTCACCCGAGAGGCCGACCTCTCCAAAGACAAAGATCTTCGGGTCTATGGGCACATCCTTGAGAGATGAGGCTATTGTCGAAATAATGCCGAGGTCAACAGCAGGCTCAATGATCCTGAGTCCTCCCACAACATTGACAAATATATCCATTCCTCCCAGGTGGAGACCTGCCCGTTTTTCGAGCACCGCCACAAGGAGGTTAACCCTGTTAAAGTCAACGCCTATGGTTGTCCTTCGAGGCATCCCGAAGTTGGTCTGGGAGACAAGGGACTGGATCTCGACCATCAGGGGTCTTGTACCTTCAAGGGCTGCAACGACGGTTGAGCCTGATACGTTCAGTGGCCTTTCCAAGAGAAAGAGTTCAGATGGATTTTCTATCTCTCTGAGACCTGAATCAGACATCTCGAAAACACCGATCTCATTTGTTGAGCCGAAACGGTTTTTTACCGTCCTCAGGATGCGGTATGAATGTCCCCTGTCACCTTCAAAATAAAGGACAGTATCGACAATATGTTCGAGTACACGAGGACCAGCGATTGCTCCCTCCTTGGTTACATGGCCGACAAGGAATACAGGGATATCTGACTTCTTTGCAAAGATCATCAGTTTCGCTGCACATTCCCTCACCTGGCTTACAGAGCCAGGCGCAGAAAGAATCTCCTCGGTATAGACAGTCTGAATGGAATCTACAACCATTGCCTTCGGGGTAAGTTTTAATGCTGTATCAACAATACCTCTGAGTGAAGTCTCTGAAAGTAAGATGATATCATCAGAGTTAATCGAGAGCCTTTCTGCCCTGATTTTTATCTGCTCAGGGGACTCTTCTCCTGAGACATAGAGCACCTGGCCGTATCTCGAAAGACCCGGAAGGGCTTGCAAGAGTAATGTGGATTTGCCTATGCCAGGGTCGCCTCCAACGAGTATTACTGAGCCTGTAATAACGCCGCCTCCGAGAACCCTGTCGAGTTCTCTTATTCCTGTTGAAGTCCTCTGTTCGAATCCGGCTTTTATTGAACTCAGGAACTGGGGTTCTGCTTTACGGAAATGAGCTGGTAGAGAAGTCCGATGAGAAATCGTCTCTTGTCTCTCTTCAACAAGGCTATTCCACGTTCCACAGTCAGGGCATTTGCCGAGCCACTTAGGGCTCGTGTAACCGCATGTCTGACACTGATAAAAGGTCTTTACTTTCGGCATATCATAAAAAAGGGTTCAAGGATTCAAGGGGTCAAGGGTTCAAGGCTCTGCAAAACCTTAATTCTTTGAGTCCTTTATCATTTCACTGGAATCCTTGATCACTTGAATCCTGTTTCTTTGATTTAATTATAGCAGAAGTATATCTGCCTTTAATGGGAAAATTCTGGTAGCATTCAGCAATTCGGTTCTTCGTTAGAATAACGATATGACTGACTGCAATAAATACAAGGTTTTTAGTCTTGATTGCTATAGAATGCTTATTGATTGGGAAAGTGGTATCTTGGAAACATTATGACCAGTTCTTAGAGCTAACGATGTCACCTTGTAGTGCCAGATTTAAAAACATTGGTTTCTATCATAGGATAGAAAGTGCAGTAAATTAAGTAAATAAATCAATAAGTTACCTTTATTACGAATCTGTGACCAATCAGTGACTTCCTATGTGATAAATTTAAAGGATATAATACTAGAAATGATGTATGTTAAAGAAATGTGATGGGCTTATCGGAGCAGACATTTGATGTATAAATTATGTTAACAAAGGATGAAAATAAAAAACGAGTAGCATTAATTGATGAATGGATAAAGAATTTTTCCGTTGAAATATTAATCAACATCTTTATCTTTTGCTTACTGCTCTTTCGTGTACCTGCACATGCAGAAGAACACAATTGGGTCTATGTAGGTGAAATAGGGAGTGATATATGGTTAGTTGATACCAATTCAATTTCATGTAGAGAAAACATTTGCAGGACATTGGTAAAAATACAATCTAAGGCATCTGCAAAAAAATTTTCTATAGAGACTGAAGAATACGTAAAAAGTCTGCATGAATATAATTGTACTTGGCTGGAATATCGAATACTGTATGCAACAAAGTATGATTCAAATGGTAATGTAATTAGTAGTGTCTCCCCAACAGAACCGAGAAGAAAATATATATTACCAGAATCCATAAGCAAAACACTGTATGACCTTGTCTGCAAAAAAACAAGCTATCAGTTTGAAAAGGCAGTTAAAGAAGAACAGAAGAATGCTATAGGGAAAGTTGGAGCAGAAAAAGCAAAGGAAGCAGCGAAACAGTTCCAACAAGCCCCAGCCCCCCCTAAAAAAATAGTGCCTCCAAGAGAAATGCAAAAAGACAAAAAAGGCACAAAAAAGAAATTTCCACGACTTCAAAAACCTTCAGGGGCCGTATTTACAGTTCAGGTAGGTGTCTTTAGGAATCTTTCTTATGCGAAGTCCCTTAAGTCAATGCTTAATAAAAAGGGATACAATGTCTACGTAATAACCTCAAAATCAAAAAAGGAAGAAAAACTCTATACGGTGTGGATAGGCAAATTCAGCGACAGGAAAAAGGCTGAGAATCTATCTGAGAAAATTAAAAAGACAGAGGGTCTTCAAGCATTTGTAACCTTATGGTGAGGTTAATTTTTCTATATAATTTCGAACGCGCCATTGAAAGGATCGGTATTCCAGATATTCCCCTTTTCTAAAGGTCTACGACTCGTAGAGGGGATGGAGGGGGATTACTAATCCAAATAGATTTTTTGCAAAAAGCTCATAAATGGTACTCCCACAAAGTTTTGAGAAAATTTCTTGACAATACAGGGGGCATTAACAACAATTATTTTGGAGCAAGAGATCAAAGTCCAAACCTTTTAGGATTCTTTTATGACAAAACCATCAACCACTTCTCTCAATAAACGCATCCCTGAGGAGCTTGCTCTGTCTCTCAAAAGCCTGCCTCGGGTTTCGAGGATCTTTCATAAGGGAAATTTCCTGCGTGATAAGCCTTGCGAGATTTAATACATGGGTGTCAACCTTTGCAGATTCTCTTTTATAGAGGGGATGGTCACGGTTTAGATAAATGGTTGTCTCTTCAGAAAAGACTTCATGCCCGTCCTCTCCAAAGCTATCTACAACACATGAGACACCCGTTTCACCAAACTTTATCCTTTTTATAATGGCATTAGGAGTAAGCCTCTTTACCTTTGGTCTCTTTTTTCTTTTTTTCTCAGATGTTTTTAGTTTTCCTTCTCCTTTGACCTCTGATTCCCTAACCCCTTCTTTTTTCTGAGAGATCTCAGCAGCGCTGCCTATGCCTCTTGTCTCATCTCCAATGGGAATCGCACCAAAAGGTGACAGATCAGGATTTACTGCCAGTGCCTTGTATATCCTTTGGAGAGCCTCCTTAAGGGCACGGCTTACCTTTTTGGTTTCTTTCTTGACAGTGAGTTTCTGAAGAGCTATCTTCACACTCTCCATTACCTTTCCCATAATCCTGAGGAACTCTTGATATTCATCGGAATCCTTTATAAAACCAGTTCTATCGCTCGTTATAGGAAGGAAGTCAGCATTAACCTCGCCCCTGACCCTTGCCATTGCCTTTCCCCATGTTTCCATACCGAAGAGTTCTCTTTTTATAGTTACCTGTTTGACCTTTACCTCAATACCAAGGTCTGAAGCCACAGAGGCAGTCTCCGGAAGGATTACTATCTCGCCTGTCACAGGGCCAAATGAAGTTCCTTCAAGAAAGGGCAATCTGTGGCCTGTGAGACTTCGTGGGGTGACAGTATGGTTATTTATTCTCACTCTGAAATGAGGTGCCTTAATTGGCGTCCCCTCGATTATTTTTGCCTCTATGTCCTTTGGTTCAAACCTTCTGTCCAACCCCGATAATATGACGGTTGTACCGTTCTGTTTTCTGAAATCTGCAGGGAGAATCTCAAGAGGCAATTGCCATACATTTCCTGTCTTTTCCCACTGCTCTTTATCAAAGATTATCCTTCCAACAAAGTCATCCTTCTTCGTAATGACTTCAAAACGCTCGCACGCGGAAAGGCTTGCAAACTTTCCTATGCCGAATTGTCCGATCCTGTCCCTGTTGTATATCGGAGACTTTGGAGCATAGAGCTTTTGTTGTGAGCCGATATTAAAATACTGTTTGAGTCCCTCTATGTCCATACCAGTGCCATTATCCCTTATCTCAATGGTATCTTCTTCAACAATAACCTCAATTAGAGTTGCATCAGCATCATAGGCATTATTAACAAGCTCTCTAACAAACTCGATACTCTCGGCATACATCCTCTCTCCTATAGTGATTATGTGGCTTTTGTCTATGGTTACAGGAATATATTCTGGATAGGATTGCATACTTTGTTACCGTTTTACCTTTATAAGTATCTCACCGCGAGTTGAAAAATCTATGTGAAAATACCTTAACGATATGGTAGAAGTCAAATTAGTGAAAGCTGTAAGTAAGCGTCTCCCATTCCGTGACGTCAGGATATAGTATTTATCCCGAAAATACCCCCTCACCCTGACCCTCTCCCACAAGGGGAGAGGGAAGTAATGAAGTCCCCCTTTTGTTTCCCCGCCCTTGATGGTCGCCTCGGGCGACTCGCCGAGGAGAGGAGGGGATAGAGGGGAGGGTGAAATATTTTGATGTTCCTTTGTGAGCCAACGGCTCATGACGATTTGAGCGGTCTCTTTTGCCGATCCTGAACTTGATTCAGGACCAGATAGAATATCTATAAACATCAAGAGGCAAAAGCCTCTCAGGGCGATAGCCCGAGTCCGCCTAAGGCGGAGAGCGGGAATACTATATCCTGACTTTTATTACCGTTTAAAAATGAAAGTTACTAATAAGTGCATAAGTATGGCGCCATTGTTGAGAAAATCCCTCCAAACCTCCCTTTGCCAAAGGGAGGCAATATCCCCTCTTTGGCAAAGAGGGGGAGGGGAGATTTTATAATATGTGCGGCCTTATGCCCGTCTTAGTAACTTCATCACGGAAACAGAGATGCTTAGAGTTGTAATAATTACTTTCTAAAAAATGCACTATTATGCTATATTTCCAGATATGATATTTTTCCCCTTCCTCACTAAAAAGGATGTATCTCTTAATAATATTTTGGATTAATAAATAAGGAGAATCATGAGAATCTCATTCATTGAAGCAAAATCACCCAGTGCCAATATTTTTAGCAAGTTTCCGATTCCGAGGCTTGGTGCCGTCCTGCTCTCCACAATGTTGAAAGAACGGGGCTACGAGGTAAAAGCCTTCATTGAGGATATCGCCACTCCTGATTGGTCCTATATTGAAAACTCTGATATTGTCTGTATCTCCACCATTACCTCTACTTCGAGGAGGGCATATAGAATTGCCGACAGGATCCGGAAAAAAAGAATCCCTGTTGTCATGGGAGGTGCTCATCCCTCCTTCCTTCCAGAAGAAGCAATGGAACACGCTGATTATGTGGTACGAGGAGAGGGTGATGAGACGCTGCCCGAACTCATTGGTTATCTCGAGAAAGGGACTCCGGACGTCACTTCAATAAATGGCCTCAGTTATAGGAACAACGGTAGCGGTGTTATCAATAATCCCCCGAGACCTCTCATCGAAGACCTTGATATACTCCCTTTACCTGACTTTAAACTTGTTCAACAGTGGAAACCCTCTAATATCTATCCCATTTCAACATCAAGAGGATGTCCCTTTAACTGTACATTTTGCTCTGTAATTCAGATGTTTGGAAGAAAGTACCGGTTTAAATCTGTCGAAACCCTGATAAGGGAATTAAAACACATTAATTCTTTCTCAAAGGGTAACAAGTTTTTTGTTGATGACAATTTTACTGCAAACAAGGAGCGGACAAAGGAGCTGCTCCGTGCGATGATCGCTGAGCGTATGAGTTTTAAGTGGTCTGCGCAGGTAAGGACAGATGTGGCAAAAGATGAAGAACTTTTACGCCTCATGGCAGATGCAGGCTGTGATACCGTCCATATCGGTTTTGAATCAGTGAACCCCAAGACTCTTGAGGCATACAACAAAAAACAGAACCTTGAGGAGATCGTCCACTGCATCAAGATGGTAAGAGACCATGGGATAGAAATCCATGGGATGTTTGTATTTGGCGCTGATACAGATACAGTAGATACCCTCAAGAAAACAACTGACTTTGCCATAAACCATGGTATTGACACAATACAATTTTTGATGCTTACCCCTCTGCCGGGCACACCATTCTTTTATGAGATGAAAGAATCAGGCAGGCTCCTTCACATTGACTGGAGCAAATATGATGGCCATCACATTGTCTATGAACCTTCCCTCATGAGCCCTCAGACTCTCCATATTGAAAGTCTCAAGGCAATGGGGCGATTTTATTCATGGAAATATATATTCAAGCACCTCGCCCATTTTGATTTCTTCCATGTAGCAATCGGGTTATACGGAAAGAGGGCTGTCAAGAGAGCGCTTGATGAAGCCAGGGACTATCTTAATTCTTTAGGAGAGCGCAGAGATCCCTACCTCTTGGACATTGGCTAATCAGTCCTATTGAGACAATATCTAAAAAGATTATACCCCTGATTTTCTAGAGTATTAGACCAAGCTCTTATTTTTAAGCCAAGTTTGTTAAAATATTATATATTTCTACTAGTAATCAACAGTTTTGAAACTATAACAAGATGGAAGACGAAAATAAGGCAAAAAAGCAACACATAAATGAACTGATAGAATTGCAGCAATATGTTTCGGAACTAGAAAAATCAGTAACTGAGAGCAAACAGGCAGAAGAGCAAATAAAAGAACAGGCGATAAAACTGCAGAAAAGCCAAGAGCGCTACAAAAATTTGGTAGGTGCAATTACCGCCTATACTTACTCAGTGGAAGTCAGAGAAGGACGCGCAATCGCTACTAAGCATAGCATGGGATGTATTCCAGTCACAGGATATAATCCTGAGGATTATAAAGCCGACCCTTATTTATGGTACTCAATGATACACCCTGATGATCGGATAACGATCGAAACCTCGATCAAAGAGATTTTGGCTGGTCATGAGGTTCCTCCTATCGAGCACCGTATAATCCGCCGTGACGGCAAAGTGGTTTGGGTTCGCGATACCATGGTGCCTTACTATGATGGAGATGGGCGCCTTGTCCGCTATGACGGTCTGATCGAGGACATCACTGAGCGCAAACGAGCAGAGGAAGAAATCCAAAAGCTCAATAGAGAACTTGGACAGCATATTTTCGAACTCACAGAAGCTAATAAAGAATTGGATGCATTTAACTACTCTGTCTCCCATGATCTTCAAACACCACTTATTGTAATTGGAGGATTCATCCGAAGGTTTCTGAAAGTCTATGTTGATAACCTCGATACAAATGGAATTGAAATGTTAAACACAATCCTCATGCATACACGAAAAATGGAGAGACTCATTAAAGATCTCCTCTCTTTTTCCCGTTTAGGTCGCCAGCAGATACAACCAACAGAGATCGATATGGGAAATCTTGTGACAACTGTCTTAGATGAACTCAAACCTCTGTCAGATGGGAGAATAATCAAATTTGACTTAAAAGCACTGCCGCCCGGGTATGGTGACGCTGCATTAATTAAACAGGTTTTTATAAATCTCATTTCTAATGCCATCAAATTCACAACTCCAAAAGACAGTGCGGTGATAGAAGTGGGCTATAGAATCGAAAAGAATGAAACTATCTTTTATGTAAAAGACAATGGTATAGGATTTTATCCTCAGTATGCACATGAATTATTTTCCATCTTTCATCAGCTACCAGGTGTAAAGAAATTTGAAGGAACAGGAGTTGGACTTTCAATTGTCCAGCGTATTATCAACCGTCATGGTGGGCGAGTATGGGCAGAAGGGAAAGTTAATGAGGGCGCAACATTTCATTTTACATTGCCGGGAAAGAATAGATGATGCCTTATTCATAAACCTTAGTGCCAATTCTGACCTTCTTGACATAAAAAAGCTCGCATGAGCCGTTACCGCTATCCGTTCGTTTCAAGCTACTATTCCACAAGAAATTTTCTCCTTTATAGCGCCCTTTCACATTCACTAAAAAGCCTTCAAGGAGAACCTTTTGCTTCTTTTTGATAGTTTTTATGGCCTTATAGATGTTCTCGTCAGCGGGAATAATATGGTTGTTTGCAGAATGAGGTATTACAGAGAAATTATTGAACGGACATCCTGCCTTGTACTCATAAAAGTACCACCTGTCACTTTGGCTGTAAGTAATGTATTTATCATATTCTGTTTCTGCCAATTTCCCCCAGACAAGGGCAAGATCAACAGGTGCAACCTCTGCATGCCATCCATCGTGATAACGTTTCCTGCTTACCATAACCGCAGATACCTCATACTCTGCAACAGGAGTAATCGTAAACTCACTGTCTTCATTCTTTTTAATGATAGGTTCATTGGAAGTATATTGAATCTGCATGGGTTCCTGAGAAACATCAATCTCATCAAATTCCTCACCCGTTACCTGTGGCCTATCGCATCCATTTATAAGAGAGAGAAGAAGGATTGAAAGAAAAAGACAAATGGTTATGTTTTTAGTCATAATAGCAATGACAATAACTCACATACTAAGGAGTTCATAAGTAAAACCACACACCCTCACCCTTGCCCTTGGTCGCCTTCGGCGCCGCCAGACGCGGGTAAACCTCGCCCCCCAGGGGAGATCCCGAAAGCTTTCGGGACTCCCTGATGGTCGCCTCGGGCGACTCGCCGAGAAGAGGAGGGGATTGAGGGGAGGGGGTAAAAATATGTGTTCTTACTTATGGTCTTATTAGTAAGTCAATTATATATAAAGCAATCCCATTCCTTTCCCTGGATAATAGGCTTTTTTAATTGCCTTATTAATGAATTCCTTTGCCCTTCTGACAGATTCGAGGGGAGTATGGCCAAGGGCAAGTGATGCCGTGATAGCTGCAGAAAAGGCACAGCCTGTACCATGATATTCACCTTTTATCTTTTCACCCTCTACAGCATGAAACTCTCCATCGTAATATAAATCAAGCGCTATCTCCTCGAGGTGTCCGCCAGTAATGACTACGACTTCAGGCCCCATATCCTTCAGAATCTTGGCAGCCTCTTCCATATTTTTCTTATTTTCAATTGTGACACCTGTCAGAACGGATGCCTCGTAGATATTGGGAGTAATGAGCTTTGAAAGGGGAAAAAGTATTTCTCTCAAAGCATCTAAGGTGCCATTCTCGGCAAGAGGCATACCGGATGAAGAGACTGTTACGGGATCGATCACGAGGTTACTCAAAGAATATTCCTTTATTATTTCAGCAACAAGTTCAACAGCCCAACTGCTGAAAAGCATCCCTATTTTTATTGCATCGGGTCTCATATCAGATAAAAGGGTATGGAGTTGTTTTTCGAGGAAATCCCTCTCAATGGGAAGAAGCGAATCAACACCTTCTGTATTCTGTGCCGTAATGGCAGAAACCACAGAAAGCCCGAGTACCTCGAAGGCCCTGAAGACCTTCAGATCTGCCTGTAGCCCCGCACCTCCCGTAGGGTCAGAGCCAGCTATAGTTAAGGCTATTTTCATTCGAAAATCTTCTCAAGCACACATGAGCCTTTGGCTCACAAAGGGACATGAAAAATGTCCCACCCAATATTTACATATGCTAAACCAGCTGTCATTCCCGCTCTTGTCCAGTCATTGCTGCTTGTCCGCAATCCTTCTGAAGAAAGATTCCAGACAAGCTGGAATGACATTTTCGGGACAAACTAATGAATTTATTGTCTTTAGTAATCTCCCATACCCCCTCTTTACAAAAGAGGGGAATAATTCACTTTTTTTATAAAGTTTACACTACATTAAGTCCCCCTTTTATAAAGGGGGACGAGGGGGATTACTAATTTTCATTTTCCTTCATGCCGGTTTCTATGAATGAAAATGTCATTTAAGAGCGCCTATACGGAGCCTTTATCTACTTTTTTAAATGCCTTCTCCACAATTCGTATCGCACAGAACTCCCCGCACATTGAGCAGACTTCGCTCTCTGTTGGAGGGACTTCTGCCCTCCACTTGCGCACCTTGTCTGGATCAAAACTCAAGGAAATCTGACCATTCCAGTCAAGGTTTTTTCTGTATTGTGCCATCTTCCTGTCAAGCTCCATAGCTCCAGGGATACCTTTTGCAATGTCTGCAGCATGGGCAGCTATCTTTGAGGCAATGAGCCCTTCTTTTACATCTTCAATATTTGGAAGCCTGATATGCTCTGCAGGAGTTACATAGCATAAAAAATCAGCACCCGCAGCACCTGCTATAGCACCACCGATAGCTGCCGCAATATGGTCATAACCCATTGCTATGTCTGTCACAAGAGGACCAAGGACATAAAAGGGTGCGCCTTTACAGATCTCCTTCTGGATTTTGATGTTCAATTCAATCTGATTTAAAGGCACATGACCAGGTCCCTCAACGATTGCCTGAACACCTTCTTCTAAAGCCTTGTCTCTCAATTCTCCGATAGTCAGCAATTCTTCGATCTGGCTTCTGTCCGTTGCATCCTCAAGGCAGCCAGGACGTAGCCCGTCCCCGAGGCTCAAGGTCAAATCATATCTCTTTGCAATTTCGAGGAGTCTGTCATAATGTTCATAGAGAGGATTTTCTCTGTCATTGTAAATCATCCATTCAAGGAGGAATGAACCTCCTCGGCTGACAATATCAAGGACCCTGCCTTCTTCCCTTAACCGTTCAACAGCCTTCCTTGTCAGACCACAGTGGACTGTGACAAAATCAACTCCTTCTACCGCATGTTCTTCTATCACACCAAAGAGGTCATCAGGAGTCATCTTTGCTATAGTGCCATACGTCTCTGCCCCCCTTATTGCAGCCTCATATATCGGAACAGTGCCAATAGAAAGAGGGGATCTGTTCAAAAGGAGCTGTCTCAGTTCTTTAATAGGTCCACCTGTTGAGAGGTCCATCACGGCATCAGCGCCGTATTTCACAAGGATATCGAGCTTCTCCCTTTCCTCATCAAGGGATACCTTATCTTTCGATGTACCAATGTTTGCATTAACTTTTGTTCTCAGTCCCCTTCCTATGCCTATTGGTTTTATGTCATGTTGGATATTCCTGGGAATGACTGTTACTCCTTCTGCAATGTCAGAAGCAAGCCTTTCAGGGATTATATTCTCGGAAAGGGCAACAGCCCTTACCTCATCAGTAATAACTCCTCTTTTTGCCAGTTCTATTCTCGTCATGTGAGTAACCTCAAAAATTCTTCTGTTGTTTCTCTGATATTCTCTGCGGTAAGAATTGCAGAGATCAATGCTACACCATCGGCACCTGCTTCTTTTACTTCCCTAACCTTATCCAATTTTATTCCCCCTATTGCATAAACAGGTATCGAAATTTTAGCCTTTACCTTTCTTAGGGTTTCAATACCGATTGGCTCTCCGTATTTCATTTTGGAAGGGGTATGATACACAGGTCCAAGAGTTATAAAATCGGCGCCTCCCCTTTCTGCCTCAAGAGCCTCATCGAGGTTATGCGTAGATGCACCAATCATGAGTTTACTCTGAAATGTTTCCCTTACAGCATGAACAGGAATACTCTCCTTCCCAAGCTGAACACCATCTGCCTCTACTGCAAGAGCGACATCAACCCTATCATTGATAAAGAGTTTTGCCTTATATGCCTTTGTTAATTCCCTCATCCTGTATGACATATCCAATAAGTCTCTTGTCCCTAAATCCTTCTCCCTCAGTTGCACAGCCTTCAAACCACCCTTAAGGGCTTCCTCAACTGCACTAAACAGTGAAGAGTTATCAGTGAATAGTTTCCTATCCGTTATCAAATATAACTTGAAGTTTATTAACTCTTTCCTCGTCACTTCAAAAATACCCCCCTTCAATTCCCCCCTTAGTAAGGGGGGATATAGAGGGGTTAGAGCATTCCTTCTATTGGGCTACTTGCAGTGGCGTAGAGCTTTTTTGGAATTCTCCCTGCTTTATATGCCAGCCTCCCGGCAATAACGGCATGCCGCATCGCCTCTGCCATGGCAATCGGGTCTTGAGCTCCTGCAATGCCTGTGTTTATAAGGACTGCGTCGCAACCGAGCTCCATTGCTACAGTGGCATCAGATGCAGTTCCTACACCTGCATCAACGATAACAGGTACATGCACTGATTCGAGGATAATCTTTATGTTATAAGGATTCCTGATTCCAAGACCAGAGCCAATCGGTGCACCGAGGGGCATAACAGCAGAAGCACCAGCATCCACAAGCCTCTTTGCTATCACAGGGTCGTCATTGGTATAAGGAAGGACGATAAAACCCTCCTTTGCAAGTATCTCTGTTGCTTTCAGTAACCCGCATACATCAGGAAAGAGTGTCTTTTCGTCTCCTATCACTTCGAGCTTTATAAGGTCTGAAATCCCTGCCTCCCTGGCAAGCCGTGAATACCTGAGCGCATCTTCTACCGTGTAGCAGCCTGCAGTATTTGGAAGGATCTTATATTTCTTGGGGTCAATGTAATCGAGCAGATTTTCTGCCTTCCTGTCTATGATATTTATTCTTCTTACTGCAACAGTAACGACATCTGTGCCTGAGGCTTCCACAGCTTTCTTTGTCTCTTCAAAATCTTTGTATTTACCAGTCCCCACCCAGAGCCTTGATTTAAACTCTATCCCTCTAATTATCAATTTATCATCCATCACAGTCTCCTCTCGCAGGCTGAAGCCTGCGGCTACTTTTTCTTTCAATATTGATGGCAGGGGATTGTTATGGAGCGGCTTTTTTTGCCGATAGTCCATAAAGGATATTTCAAAAAATAAAAAGGCAAAAACCTCGGAGGGCGATTAGCCCGAGAATGAGCGATATAGTGATCTCCTGCCATCATATTCATCCTCCTCCAACGAAATTCACGATCTCAACCCTGTCTCCGTCGTTCAGTCTAAAGGTTGAGTATTCGGACTTTCTTACAATAGATAAATTTATTTCTACGATAACCCGTCCTTGATCAATCTGAAGTCTCTTCAAGAGTTCCTGAAGAGTCTCCACATCTGACATCTCTAAGGTTTCTCCGTTGACGATCAATCTCATAAAAAACAAAAAACCGCACCCCTGAAGGATACGGTCCGCTTTCCCATTCCCTACGCCGGCATTATCCGGATCAGGTTCGCGGGGTCGACATTTTGTCCTCTCAGGCCTTTTAGCCTCCCCCAGGGACAACTTTAGTATAGTCCAGGCTTTAAAGGAATGTCAACCTCAACATAATTTAGGGCAGGAATCTTTAATTCTGTGAAGGCAGGATATGGTATTTGAACGGATTCTTTTGCCGATAGTCCAACGATAATATTCTCATGATAAAGAGGCAAAATCCTCGGAGGGCGATAGCCCGAGAATGAGTGAAAATACTATATCCTGCTTGACAAGATGTTAATCTTATGTGCCAGACATCCAGCCCCGAAGCCATTATCTATATTCATTACTGCTATGCCAGGTACGCAGGAATTGAGCATCGCAAAGAGTGCAGTGAGCCCACCAAAGCCTGTGCCATAGCCGATTGATGTTGGAACTGCAATAATCGGCTTATCAGTAAAACTACCAACAACAGAGGGAAGAGCACCTTCCATACCAGCGACAACGATAATCACCCATGCAGAATCAATAGATCCTCTGACATCCCCAAGCCTGTGAATCCCTGCTACGCCAACATCGTAGACGCTCTCAACCCTGCTCCCAAGAAATGATGCTGTGATGGCTGCCTCCTCTGCAACTGGGATGTCAGACGTCCCTGCAGAAAGAATAAGAATATGACCCTTTCTCTTTGTTTCTCCTCCTGCTGATATTGCACTCGACGAAGGATAAAAGACTGCTTTCTTAATGCCGAGTTTTTCATATATCTCATGAGACGCCTTTGTTATTAAAAATTTTTTACTTCTTTTATACATGGAGCGTGCTATGGCAATGACTTCTTCTACTTTTTTCCCTTTTGCAAATATAACCTCGGGAACCCCCTGCCTTATATGTCTGTGATGGTCTACCTTAGCAAAGGACAGATCTTCATAGGGAAGATGTTTTAACCTGTTGAAGGCAGCATCAACGCTGAGTGTTCCTGATTTTATTGATTCGAGAAGCTTTCTTATTTTTGATTCATCCATTTTAGTCCATCGCTCTCATTTCTTTTGACTGTCATTGCGAGGCACAAAGTGCAGAAGCAATCTCGAAAGAGATTCCTTCCGCCTCGGCGGATCCTCTGAGGAGGACGCTTCGCTCGGAATGACACAAGAAAATAATATTATCAGTAAAACTCCGCTTTTAATGAACGGCTCATCAAATCACTGACAGCAAGAGCAGGGTCTTTCCCCTCATAAATAATCTTATAGACCTGCTCCACAATGGGCATCTCAATATGGTATTTTTTTGACAGTTCAAAGGCAGATTCTGCAGTTGCAACCCCTTCTACAACATTTATTGTCTGATTTAGAATATCCTTAAGTTTCATGCCCTGTCCGAGTTTAGTCCCCAAGGTGTAATTCCTCGAGAGAGGGCCTGTACATGTGAGAACCAAATCTCCCAGACCACTAAGCCCGGAAAATGTCCTTTCCTTTGCACCCATTGCAACCCCAAGCCTTGTCATTTCAGCAAGACCTCTCGTTATGAGTGAAGCCCTTGCATTGAGGCCGAGGCCAAGGCCATCAGAAATTCCAGATGCTATGGCTACTACGTTTTTCAAGGCCCCTCCGATCTCTACGCCAAGGACATCATCATGAGTATAGACCCTGAAGTTGTTTGTATTAAATATCTCCTGAAGTATTAGGCCTGTATCCTTTTCTTTTGTAGCAAGGGTAACAGCAGTCGGCAAATTTTTCATTACCTCTTTGGCGAAACTCGGACCTGAAAGTACAGCAACCTTACGTCCAGACAACTCTTTTAATACTGAAGAGATTGTTATCAGTGTTCCTCTTTCTATGCCCTTTGCTGCACTGATAATTATTGCCTCACTCGATAGAGAGGGAAGAGATTCTCTAAAGACTGATCTTGTGTACTGTGCTGGCACGGCATTAAGGATGTACTGTGCTTTATCTACAACCTCATGAATCTGATGGGAGATCTTTATGCTTTCAGGAAGCCTGACATCAGGAAGATAGATTTTATTTATCCCTGTTCTTTTCATCTCCTCGGCAAGATCTTTTTCGTAAACCCAGAGTGATATATCGAAGCCTTTCTTTGAGAGAAGGTATGCAAGGGTTGTTCCCCAGCTTCCAGCACCTATGACCGCCACATAACTCATCTTTTTTTTCTTATCATTTCTTATTATTTATCCCGAAAATGTCATTCTGGCGTTTGTCCTCGCCTCGTCGAGGATCAGTCCAGAATCCTTCTGAAGAAAGATTCCCGACAAGCGGGAATGACAGCTCCGTTAGTATATATAAATATAGTTTGGGACATTTTTCATGTCCTTTTGTGAGCAAAGGCTCATGACGATTGATACATGATACAAGATGCACGATACTTGATTCGCCCCCTCAAACAATTATGAGCCTTTGCTCACAAAGGGGCATTAAAATGAGTACCCCCCCTACTCCCCCCTTTAGAAAAGGGGGGTGAGGGGGGATTTGAAAATTCATTTTCGGGACAATCCTGTGTCTTGCATCCTGCATCTTATTTAGTAAGTCCCTTCTCGATCTTGGCCCACGTGTCACGCAATGATACCGACCTGTTGAACACAAGCTTGCCAGCCTGAGAATCAGGATCACCACAGAAATAACCCTGCCTCTCAAACTGGCAATGACTTCCCGGAACTGCATTTGCAAGACTTGGTTCAACACGGCAGGACGTCAATATCTCCAACGATTTAGGATTCACATAAGCCTTGAAATCAAGACCACCCTCTTCATCGCTTGAGTCAGATTTTACAAATAAATGATCATACAACCGCACCTCAGCTTCGACCGCCTGGGCAGCAGAAACCCAGTGCAGTGTTGCCTTGACCTTACGTCCGTCTGGTGCATCTCCCCCACGTGTTTCCGGGTCATAGGTACAGTGCAACTCAACCACTTCACCTGTTCGCTCATCCTTAATTACATTCACACATTTGATAAAATACGCATATCGCAACCGTACCTCGCGTCCTGGTGCCAGGCGGAAAAACTGTTTCGGTGGGTCCTCACGAAAATCCTCCTGCTCGATATACAGGACCCGTGAAAAAGGAACCTTCCGTGTCCCCATACCAAGATCTTCAGGATTGTTTATGGCTTCTAACTCTTCCATCTGGCCTTCCGGATAGTTGTCTATAACCACCCGCAGGGGACGCAGCACGGCCATAACACGTGCAGCCCGCTTATTCAAATCTTCGCGGAGACAGTGCTCAAGCAGTGCCACATCCACCAGGCTCTCCCTTTTTGCCACTCCGATGCGGTCACAGAAGTTTTGGATTGATTCCGGTGTATAGCCACGTCTCCGCAATCCAGCTATTGTAGGCATCCGTGGATCATCCCATCCAGTGACATAACCACCCTGCACCAATTCTATAAGCTTTCTTTTACTTAATACAGTATTGCTGAGATTGAGGCGGGCAAACTCAATCTGCTGTGGATGATAAACCTTTAATTCATCAAGGAACCAGTCATACAACGGCCGATGATCTTCAAATTCCAGCGTACAAATGGAATGGGTAATCCTTTCGATAGAATCCGAAAAACAATGGGCAAAGTCATACATCGGATAAATGCACCACTTAGTGCCTGTCCTGTGGTGTTCCGCATGCATAATACGGTACATGACAGGATCACGCATATTGATATTCCCTGATGCCATATCAATTTTTGCTCGAAGCGTACGGGAACCCTCCTCGAACTTACCTGCCCTCATGCGCTCAAACAAATCCAGATTTTCTTCGACTGAACGATTACGATAGGGACTCTCCCTGCCGGGTCCAGTTAAGGTGCCGCGGTATTCTCTTATCTCCTCTGCACTCAAGTCACAAACATATGCCTTCCCATCTTTGATTAACTGTACAGCATACTGATAGAATTGTTCAAAATAGTCTGAGGCATAATACAACCTTTCACCCCAGTCGAATCCAAGCCATCGTACGTCCTCTTTGATCGATCCCACATATTCAACTTCTTCTTTCGTTGGATTAGTGTCATCAAACCGGAGATTGCAGAGGCCGCTGAATTCAGCAGCGATGCCGAAATTGAGGCATATGGATTTCGCATGCCCTATATGGAGATAACCATTAGGCTCAGGTGGAAAACGCGTATGTACACGACTATCGTACTTATTATTCTTCAGGTCTTCTTTAATAATTTCTCTGATAAAGTCAGAGGGTTTAGAACTAATTTCATTCATAGCGGTAATTCACATTCCTATCAGTAAAGTTTGTAATGTTTTATTTCCAGTTTTCTATTTTTAATTCGTTAATTCTCTTGAAATGCTCACTATTATTCGTCACCAGAGTAGCATTGTTTAACAAGGCAATACTTGCTATAAGCAAGTCTGCATCATCGAGTGTCTGGCCCTTTGACTCTAATTCAACCTTTATCTTTCCGTATAGAGATGGGATACCGCTAACTGTATGAAGTGTCTTTATTCTTGTTTTTAATTCCTCTACTATTGCTAAATTCTTA
This sequence comes from Nitrospirota bacterium, assembly GCA_043802315.1. Classification (GTDB taxonomy): domain Bacteria; phylum Nitrospirota; class Thermodesulfovibrionia; order Thermodesulfovibrionales; family SM23-35; genus DASPRG01. Next base: position 914 of record JAZDLE010000028.1, on the reverse strand, counting down.
TCTTTCTTCATAGATTTATATGCGCCATAAAAGAGTTCACATTCGGTGATAACAGTGATAAAGATATTTCCTAATCCATGTTTTATCACAGATCTTTCAATATTGTCATTGCCTTTTAACCAGTATATACAAGTGTCTGTATCAAGGATAAATTTGTCCATTTCAGTTCTTCCGCTTCGTAAACCATCCTCTATGAGTTTTGATATCCCTTATGATTTCTTCAGCTGTTCTTTCATCATCCCAACCACCACAAAGACCGGTCTTCTTTTTCGCGGGTATATCTTTCTCTGGCCTATACAGGTATTCATGAATAAGCTCTGTAATAATGTCTTTCAATGTTTTATGGTTTATTGCTGCCTTTTTTTTAAGCTCTCCGTGTATTTCGTCCGGGAGTTCTACAATTAACTTTCCCATGTTTCTCACCTCCTAATTATATTGAATAATATGCAATATTTAAATATTTGTCAATACTGCTTCACAACTCACAAAGAAGATTTGTCAGACGGGAATTCACCAGGGGTTATGAAGAAAAATTGTTCGATTTATTTACGAAGTGTATTACAAATTCCTGAGCCTAAATTTTTGTCATTCAAAGTAAAGGAGTCAGCGATCGAGTATTAGAGCCCTGCAATTGACAAAAAAACTTTATAGCGCATACAATTTGGCTATAAATGGAGGAGCAGTTTAAAAAGAAATATGAGAAGTCACAGAAAACCAGTACATATAACGTGGCAAAGGGAAATCTTTGGGTGCTGGCGCCCCTCACAACCTTGGTTTCCCCGTATTTGGCAGCAAAGCTGCGAGGGTTGATTTGAAAGGCGCGAAGAATACAGACTTTTAATAATTCGCTGTCAGTCGCTAATGTGAAATTCAAGGAAGAAACAGACACAGCGTAGTTCTTCATCAACTTAACA
>JAZDLE010000027.1:0-45628 GCA_043802315.1 Nitrospirota bacterium | reverse complement strand
ATGGCAAAGGCTAAATTTGAGAGGGTAAAGCCCCATGTAAATGTTGGGACGATAGGTCATATTGACCATGGGAAGACGACACTCACCTCAGCGATCACGAAGTATCTTGCGATGAAGGGGATGGCGCAGTACCGGTCATTTGATAGCATAGACAATGCGCCGGAGGAGAAGGCGAGGGGGATAACGATAGCGACGGCACATGTAGAGTATGAGACGGACAAGAGGCATTATGCACATGTAGATTGTCCTGGGCATGCTGATTACATAAAGAACATGATCACGGGTGCGGCACAGATGGATGGAGCGATTCTGGTGGTGGGTGCGAACGATGGGCCGATGCCACAGACGAGGGAGCACATTTTATTGGCGAGGCAGGTTGGGGTGCCGTACATAGTGGTATTCATGAACAAGGTAGACATGGTGGATGATCCTGCGCTTTTGGATTTAGTAGAGCTTGAGATGAGGGAGCTTCTGATGAAGTATCAATTTCCTGGGGACAAGATACCTGTGATCAGGGGAAGTGCGCTGAAGGCGATGGAGAGTAGCAGTACTGATCCGAATACAGAGGAATACAAGAGCATCCAGGGGCTTTTGGATGCTGTAGACAGCTACATACCAACTCCTGAGAGGCCGATCGAAAAGCCATTTTTGATGCCGATAGAGGATGTATTTTCGATATCGGGACGCGGGACGGTTGTGACGGGTAGAGTAGAGCGTGGAGTGGTAAAGGTAGGTGAGGAGGTAGAGATTGTAGGGATTCGGGAGACGAGGAAGACGGTAGCCACAGGGGTGGAGATGTTCAGGAAGCTTCTTGATGAAGGTCGAGCGGGAGACAACATTGGGGTATTGTTGAGGGGCACAGGGAAGGACGAAGTAGAGAGGGGGATGGTGTTAGCGAAGCCTGGCAGTATAACGCCTCATACGAAGTTCAAGGCAGAGGTGTATGTATTGACGAAGGAAGAGGGGGGAAGGCACACACCCTTTTTCAAGGGATACAGGCCTCAGTTTTACTTCAGGACGACGGATGTAACAGGGGTAGCCCATCTACCTGAGGGGGTAGAGATGGTGATGCCTGGGGACAACATAAATCTCGTGGTAGAGCTTATTGTACCGATAGCGATGGAGAAGGAGTTACGGTTTGCCATCAGAGAGGGTGGAAGGACTGTCGGTGCAGGTGTTGTTACAGGAATACTGGAATAATCTGATACGTGAACGTTTCACGTCAAGCATGAGGAAAGGGTGAACCAGAAGATAAGGATAAAATTAAGGGCTTATGATCACAGGGTACTTGACAGGTCTGTGAAGGAGATAGTGGATACTGCCCAGAGAACAGGAGCAAGGATAGCAGGTCCGATACCCTTGCCAACAAAAATAAGCAAGATAACTGTTCTGAGGTCTCCGCACGTGGATAAAAAATCGAGGGAACAGTTTGAGATCAGGACACATAAGAGAGTGATAGACATATATGATCCAACTCCTCAAACTATTGATGCTCTCATGAAATTAGAGCTCGCAGCCGGAGTCGATGTGGAGATAAAATTATGATGGGTATTCTCGGAAGAAAACTCGGGATGACGCAGATATATACAGAGGATGGAAAAGCATATCCTGTTACTGTTATTGAAGCTGGTCCTTGTTGTGTTATTCAGGTCAAAACATTTGATAACGACGGATATGAGGCTGTTAAAGTTGGCTTTTTAGAGGTAAAAGAAAAGAAATTGAAAAAGCCCATGGCAGGTGTTTTCAAGAAGGCAGGGGGTAAGCCTTATAGACTATTAAAAGAATTTCCTCTCAGTGGTTTAAAGGTTGGTGAACTCTTGACGGTGGAAAAGTTTACAAAGGGAGACAAAATTTCTGTTACAGGCATTTCTAAAGGGAAGGGATTTCAGGGTGTTATGAAAAGGCATCATTATGCGGGAGGACCAGGATCTCATGGCTCAATGTTTAACAGGGCACCCGGTTCTATCGGTTCAAGTTCCTTTCCATCGCGCGTCTGGAAAAATAAAGGGCTTCCAGGTCATATGGGCTCTGAGAGAGTAACGGTAAGGAACCTTGAAATCGTTGATGTTAGGACTGACCAGAACCTACTCCTTATAAAAGGCTCAGTTCCAGGTTCTAAGGGTGCCTATTTAGAGATTAAAAAGGAAGACTGAAATGCCCGATGTTGAAATAAAAGACAAGAATAATAATATTGTTGGGAAGATTAACCTTAAAGACGAGGTTTTTGGTCTCCAGACTAAACCGGCTGTCCTCCATGAAGGAGTGAAGAATTTTCTTGCAAACCAGAGGCAGGGTACCCACGCAACAAAGACGAGAGGTCTTATTCGAGGAGGAGGAAGAAAGCCTTGGAAGCAGAAACATACAGGAAGGGCAAGGGTGGGAAGCAATCGTTCTCCCTTATGGAGGGGCGGGGGAACGACTTTTGGTCCACAGCCAAGAGATTACTCTTATAACCCTCCCAAAAAAGTAAAAAGGCTTGCTGTAAAAACAGCCCTTTCTTTAAAGATGGCAGAGGGGGCAATAACCGTCATAGATGGATTCTCAATGGATCAGCCCAAAACAAAAGATATGATAGCAACATTGAAGAACCTCGGATTAGAAGGGGAGAGAATACTTATTATAACTCCTCAAAGAGATGCAGTTGTAACCCTTTCAGCGAGGAATATTCCAGGTGTAAAGGTGGTCAGGATTTCAGACCTGAATCCCTATGATGTAATGATTTCGGGTAGACTCCTTATGACGGAAGAAGCAGTTTCTCGATTAGCAGATGCCGGGGTATTAAAATGAGGAGTCTCTATACTATAATTAAAAAACCCCTTTTTACAGAAAAAGGCAGTCATCTCAAGGAATCAGAAAATAAGATATTAGTTGAGGTAAGTTCTGATGCCAATAAAATTGAGATAAAAAAGGCCATAGAAGAGATTTTCAAGGTAAAGGTTGAGAAGGTTTCAACAATAAATACAAAAGGTAAATGGAAGAGATACGGAAGGTCCCTTGGCAAAAGGCCTGATAGAAAGAAGGCCGTCATTACTCTTAAGAAGGGTGAAAAACTCGATTTTATTGAAGGCGTATAATGGGCGTTAAAAAATATAATCCAACATCACCAGGCAGGAGATTCCAAACGGTCTCTGACTTTACTGATCTTACAACAGATACTCCATACAAGCCTCTTCTGATGCCAAAGAGGAGAACTGGAGGTAGGAATAACAGCGGGCGTGTTACTGCTTGGCATAGAGGTGGAGGTAACAGAAGGACTTTCAGGATTATCGATTTCAAAAGGGACAAGATGGGTGTCCCTGCAGAGATTGAGACAATAGAATATGACCCTAACAGATCTGCAAGGATTGCCCTTCTGAAATATAGAGATGGTGATAGGAGATACATAATTGTGCCTTTAGGGCTTCAGGTGGGAGATGAGCTTATATCAGGTAAGGATGCCGAGATAAAAATTGGAAACGCCCTACCTTTAAGCCACCTCCCTTTAGGAACATTCATGCATAATATTGAGCTACGGCCAGGGGAAGGTGCCAAATTTGCGAGAAGTGCAGGCTGTTCAGCACAGCTTATAGCTAAAGAAGATAATTATGTTCAAGTTAAGCTATCATCAGGTGAAGTGCGGCTCATACCTTCAAGCTGTATGGCCACAATCGGACAGATTAGTAACCCTGACCATGGAAATATCTCTTATGGCAAAGCAGGAAGGACGAGACTGTTAGGCAGAAGACCTCACGTAAGGGGTGTTGCAATGAACCCTGTCGACCATCCCCTCGGTGGAGGTGAGGGCAAAAGCTCTGGTGGCAGACCGGCATGCTCACCATGGGGAAAACCTGAAGGAGTCAAAACAAGGCGTAATAAAAGAACCGATAAATTTATCGTAAAGAGGAGAAAGTAAGGTGGCAAGGTCCTTAAAAAAAGGCCCCTTTGTAGATGAAAAGCTCATGAAGAAGGTCAGCAAAATGATGGAAAGTGGTGAGAAAAAGATTATTAAAACATGGTCGAGACGCTCTACCATAATACCCGAGTTTATAGGGTACACCTTTGCTGTTCATAATGGCAAAAAGTTCATACCTGTTTATGTTACAGAAAACATGGTAGGCCATAAGCTTGGCGAGTTTGCACTGACAAGGACCTTCAGATCTCATGCAGGTTCAGAAAAGACTGTAAAGGGGTAAAAAGAATTTTTTATGGAGACAAAGGCAATATTACGATATGCGCGGATAACACCGCGGAAGGCGAGGAGAGTAGTAAACTTGATAAGGGGTAAAAGTGCCGGTGCCGCCCTTTCGTTTCTCCATGTTATGCCATATAGAGGTGCGAAGTTTGTTGAAAAACTCCTTAAATCTGCTATGGCGAATGCAGAACAGAAAAAGGCTGTCAATCCTGAATCCATGAAGATTGTAAGGACTTTTGTAGATCAAGGACCTGTAATGAAAAGAGTTGAACCGAGAGCAATGGGAAAGGCAAATACGATCAGGAAAAGAAGCTGCCATATAACATTAGTTTTATCAGAGGAAGAATAGGAGGTCAATCTGGGGCAGAAAACACATCCTATAGGATTTCGGCTCGGCATAGTCAAGACTTGGGATTCGAGATGGTATCTTAAAAAGGGGTATGCTGAACAACTTCTTGAAGACATAAGAATAAGAAAGATGCTCAAAAACAGGTTCTTTCATGCTGGGGTTTCGAAGATAGAGATAGAACGGGCAGGTCAGAATGTGAGAGTGACCATCCATACTGCAAGACCCGGAATAATTATTGGCAAAAAGGGTGTCGAGGTAGAAAAGCTCAGAAAAGACCTTCAACTGATGACAGGAAGAGATATTGCGGTAGATATAAAAGAGATAAGGAAACCAGAAATAGATGCTCAACTTGTTGCAGAAAATGTAGGCCTTCAACTCGAAAAGAGGATTGCCTTCAGGAGGGCTATGAAGAGGGCTGTAACCTCAGCCCGGAGATTTGGTGCTCTCGGTGTAAAGATATCATGCTCAGGGAGACTTGCTGGGTCTGAAATAGCACGATCAGAGTGGTATAGGGAGGGAAGGGTTCCGCTCCATACGTTAAGGGCTGACATAGATTTCGGCTTTGCAGAAGCACGGACAACCTATGGTGCAATAGGGGTTAAGGTATGGATCTATCATGGCGATATATTGCCAGAAAGCCTTGGGCCTTCCTTTCAAGCCCAATAGGAAACTTTATTCTGTGATACAGAATGTGCACTCAGTTAAGAGGAATGGTCACGAAGAATCACAAATGAAGCATTACGATAGGTGCTGCTATGTTAATGCCTAAAAAGGTCAAATACAGAAAGATGCAAAAAGGCAGGATGGATGGGAAGGCTTATAGAGGGTCTACGGTTTCCTTTGGTGAATTTGGCCTGAAGGCACTTGAACCTGGATGGGTCTCCAGCAGACAGATCGAGGCTGCAAGAATCGCTATTACACGCCATGCCAAGAGGGGATGCAAGGTATGGATAAGGATCTTCCCTGATAAACCAATAACAAAAAAGCCAGCTGAGACAAGGATGGGGAAAGGTAAAGGGGCTCTTGAATACTGGGTTGCTGTTGTCAGGCCAGGGAGGATTCTCTATGAGATGTCTGGAGTGAGCGAGGAGCTTGCAAAAGAGGCCTTCCGTCTTGCCTCACATAAATTGCCTGTGGCAACAAAGTTTGTAACCAGAAATGAGGAGGTTCTGTGAAAGCATCTGAACTCAGGGCAATGACTACAGAGGAATTGATGAAAAAGGAGCAAGACCTCAGAAAGGAACTGTTTAATCTGAGGTTTCAACAGGCTACTGGCGAGATACAGAACCCTTTACGCATACATGCCGTAAAAAAAGATATCACGAGAGTTTTAACTATAATAACAGAGAAGTCTAAGCAGGAAATAAATAAGAATGTCTAAAAAAATTTATACCGGTGAAGTTGTTAGCGACAAGATGAATAAGACCGTAGTGGTTGCCGTGAAGAGACTATTTCAACACCCTAGGTACAAGAAAACGGTAAAGAGGGTGACAAAGTTTAAGGCGCATGATGAGGATAACAAATGTCGTATTGGGGATACTGTCAAGATTCTCGAGGTAAGGCCTCTCAGTAAGGGAAAAAGGTGGATGGTGCTTGAGGTTCTTGGTAAGGCAGCGAGAGGTGCGTGAAAGTGGTTCAACTGAGGAGCATACTTGAGGTCGCAGACAATTCAGGTGCCAAAAGGGTTCAGTGTATAAAGGTACTCGGAGGCTCTCAGAAGAGGTATGCAAGACTCGGTGATATCATTGTTGTGAGTGTGAAGGAGGCATTACCCAATAGCAACATCAAAAAGGGAACAGTAACAAAGGCCGTTGTGGTAAGGACGAAGAAAGAACAGAGAAGGATAGATGGTTCATATATACGTTTTGATCAGAACGCTGCTGTTCTTATTAATGCAGAGGGTGAACCTGTTGGGACAAGGATCTTCGGTCCTGTTGCAAGGGAGCTCAGGTGGAAGGAGTTTACCAAAATAATATCCTTAGCTCCGGAGGTTCTCTAAAAATTAACAATGAAAAATGGAAAATTAAAAATTTTAGACTTCCCTTATTTTGAATTTTTAATTTTAATTTTTAAATTTACCAAAGGTTAACCTATGGGGTTAGGTATTAAGAAGAACGATACAGTAGTAATCATTACCGGCAGGGAAAAAGGTAAAAAGGGGAGGGTGATTTCTGTTTTCCCATCAGAGGACAAACTCCTGATAGAGAAGATTAACATAATCAAGAGACATATGAAACCAAGCAAGAAATATACACAGGGAGGAATAATTGAAAAAGAAGCACCCCTCCATATATCAAAAGTGATGCTTTTATGTCCAAAGTGTGGGAAACCAACAAGGATCGGCAATACAGTCCTGTCAGAAGGCAAGAAGGCAAGGGCATGCAAGAGATGCAGGGAGGTCATAGAGTAAGAGTGGTGCCGAGACTCAAGGAGAGATATATAAAAGAGGTAATTCCTGCCATGGTGAAAGAATTTTCCTATAAGAACGTCATGGTGGTACCAAAAGTACAGAAGGTTGTTCTTAATGTTGGTCTTGGAGAGGCGATACAGAACATAAAACTCCTCGATGCAGTACAGAAGGAACTTTCCATAATAACGGGCCAGAAGGCAGTGGTGACAAAGGCAAAAAAATCCATTGCGAGTTTTAAACTGAAGCAAGGGATGCCCATAGGCTGCAAAGTAACCCTCAGGGGGGACAGGATGTATGAATTCCTTGACAGGTTGATAAGTTTATCTCTACCGAGGATCAGAGATTTTAAAGGGGTATCAGGGAGGTCTTTTGATGGAAGGGGTAACTATTCTCTTGGTCTCAAAGAGCAGTTTATATTTCCTGAGATAGAGTATGACAAGGTTGAGATAGCTCATGGGTTAGATGTCACAATCTGTACGAGCGCGAAAACGGGTAAGGAAGGGAAGGCCCTTTTAAGTTATTTAGGGATGCCCTTTAGAAACTAAAAATGCAAAAAGCAAAATTAAAAATTATAGAATTCCTTTTTTTTAATTTTTCCATTTTAATTTTTGAATTTACCGAGGTGATGAGTGGCTAAGGTTTGCATGATAGAAAAGTCCAAAAGGCAACCAAAATTCAGGGTAAGGTCTCATAACAGGTGTAAACTATGTGGTAGGCCCAGGGGTTATCTACGGAAATTCGGGATGTGCAGGATCTGTTTTCGAACCCTTGCCCTTGCTGGGCAGATACCCGGAGTAACAAAATCGAGCTGGTAGTCTATAACTATGGGGGGATAATCAATGATAACTGATCCTATTGCAGATATGCTTACGAGAATAAGAAATGCATTGCGTATAAAGGCAGAAAAGGTTGATATTCCTGCATCCAGGATGAAAGTAGAGATAGCAAGGATATTGAAAGAAGAGGGTTTTATAAAGACATATAAAATATTAAAGGATAAAAGACAGGGTATCCTGAGGATAGTCCCGAGATATGTTGAGGATGAGTGCGTTATATCAGGGTTGAAGAGGATTAGCAAACCAGGAAGAAGGATCTATGTTGGTAGTAAGGAGATACCGAGGGTAATGGGTGGAGTCGGGATTGCAATACTGACAACATCAAAAGGGATAATAAGCGATAAGACATCTCGACGTGAGGGTGTTGGCGGAGAAGTTATCTGTCATGTTTGGTAAAAATAAAAAAGTAAAAAGCACAGGGCAAAGAGCTAAGAGATTCAGGACTCTATGCTCTAAGCTACGTGTTCTCTCAGGAGTATAGAGTGTCGAGGATAGGTAAAAAGCCCATAGAGATACCCAAGGGCGTTGATTTATGGGTTGAGAATAAAACAATCAAAGTCAAGGGGCCCAAAGGCGAGTTGAGCTGGGTTTATCCAGATAAGATTAACGTCTCGGTAAATAACGGCAATGCAGTTATAGAGAGGGTAGGTAACTCAAGGATTGATAAATCGCTTCACGGTCTCACAAGGAGTGTCATTGCTAATATGGTAACAGGGGTCTCACAGGGTTACCAGAAAGTCCTTGAGATAATCGGGATCGGTTATAAGGCCCAGGTAGCGGGTAATAAGCTTGTATTAATCCTCGGCTACTCCCATCCCATTGAGGTTCAATTACCAGAAGGCATTAAAGCCTCTGTTGATGCAAAGCAGACCCTGATTACACTTACGGGAATTGACAAACATCAACTTGGGCAGTTGGCTGAAAATCTCAGAACCCTTAGGCCACCTGATTCCTATAAAGGGAAAGGCATCAGGTATTCGGGTCAACGCCTCAAATTAAAGGCAGGCAAGACAGGTAAGAAATAATTTCATTATCGGAGGGTCTTTTGGCACGGGGCAAGAAAGAGAGCAGAGAAAGGCGCCATAGAAGAATAAGGAAGAAGGTTTTCGGTATTCCCGAGAGGTTAAGACTTTCTGTTTATCGGAGTCTGAATCACATATATGCTCAGATTATCGATGACTTCAAGGGGCATACTGTTGCTTCTGCATCAAGTCTCGATAAGGAATTGAAAGATAAGAAATCCCACAAGGGTAATATCGAGACAGCAAAGAAGATTGGTGAACTCATAGCAAGGAAAGCCTTAGAAAAAGGCATAAAGAAGGTTGTTTTTGACAGAGGTGGATATCTTTACCACGGCAGAATAAAAGCACTGGCAGAGGCAGCCAGGGAAGCAGGACTCGAATTTTAGGGAGGGATAGTGACAAGGATCGACCCAGAAGGATTAAACCTAAAAGATAAAGTTGTATATATAAACAGGGTAGCAAAGGTTGTTAAGGGCGGAAGGAGATTTTCCTTCACTGCCCTTGTTGTCGTAGGAGATGGAGAAGGAACAGTGGGCATGGGCAAAGGAAAGGCGGCAGAGGTTCCTGAGGCAATACGGAAAGCGGTTGATCATGCGAAAAAATCTCTTATACGGTTTCCTATAAAAGACAAGACAATTCCTCACAGGGTTATAGGAAGATTCGGCGCAGGCACCGTTGTTATGAATCCGGCACAGAAGGGTACTGGCATCATTGCAGGAGGTGCTGTCAGGGCAGTTTTAGAGGTAGCAGGGGTTCAGAATATCGTTGCAAAATCCCTCCGTAGCCATAATCCCTTCAATACGGTAAAGGCAACGCTGAATGGGCTTTTAATTCTCAAAGATCCAGAGTCTGTTGTAAAGCTGAGAGGAAAGGTTGAAGAGGAGTCTAAAGAGGTATGATAAAGGTAGAGGATTTAAAGCCTGCGTTAGGAAAGAGCAGGAGAGTAAAAAGGGTTGGTCGTGGGATAGGTTCGGGACACGGAAAAACTTCTTGCAAGGGTCATAAAGGACAAAAGGCTCGTTCGGGGGGAACAAAGGGGCCGGGCTTTGAAGGCGGACAGATGCCCCTTCAGAGGAGACTTCCGAAAAGAGGGTTTAAAAACCGTTTTAAAATAAATTATGCAGTAATAAATTTGAAGAATCTTAGCACGTTAGAGGGACTGGATCTTATAACCCCTGAGATCCTTGTTGAAAAGGGTATAGTAAAAAGTTTGAAGGATGGCCTCAAGGTCCTTGGTGAGGGTGAGATTCACAGGCCTTTTACGATAAAGGCAGATGCCTTTAGTGCTTCTGCACTGGCCAAGATAGCTGCTTCTGGTGGTAAGGCGGAAGTAATCTAAAACTCACATGGGAATTCTCTCGAGCTTCCAGAATATATTTAAGATACCAGAACTGAAGAGCAGGATTCTCTTTACCCTTGTCCTCTTAGCAGTATACAGGATTGGTGCTCATATCCCTACCCCAGGGATTAACGGAGAGGCGCTCAGTGAGTTTCTCGCAAAAAGCGGGGCAGGTGCTCTCATGGGTTTTTTTGATATGTTTTCAGGAGGTGCCTTATCGAGGGTCACTATTTTTGCTCTTGGTATAATGCCTTATATAAGTGCATCGATTATTCTTCAGCTTCTTACCGTAGTAATTCCGGCTATTGGTAAACTTGCAAAAGAGGGAGAAGCAGGCCGAAAAAAGATTGTAAGGTATACACGATATGGGACCGTTGTCATTAGTGCCATTCAATCATTTGGGATTGCTGCAGGGCTCGAAAGTATGCAGAATGGCGCTTTTATCCAGACCCCTGGCTGGTCTTTCAGACTCCTGACAATGTTAACACTCACGTCAGGGACAGCCTTTATCATGTGGCTCGGAGAACAGATTACCGAGAGGGGTATCGGGAACGGTATATCCCTTATCATCTTCGCCGGGATCGTCGCGCGTTTCCCTAACGCTGTTATAAGTACAACCAGCCTCATACGGGCAGGAGAACTCTCTCTCTTTTTTGTTATCGCCCTTGTCGTGATGATGGTGGCTATTGTTGGCGCGATAATCTACGTAGAAAGGGGACAGAGAAAGATTCCTGTTCAATACGCAAAGAGGGTTGTGGGCCGGAAAATATATGGCGGGCAATCCACTCACCTTCCACTCAAAATAAACACCTCTGGGGTTATTCCTCCGATATTTGCTTCCTCGATCATTATGTTTCCTGCAACGGTGGCGGGGTTTATAGCAATACCATGGGTACAGGCTGTTGCCAGGCAGCTTTCTCCAGGGACAATCTTCTATACCCTTCTTTATGTCGGGATGATCTTTTTCTTTGCCTATTTCTATACTGCTATTATATTCAATCCTGTTGATATTTCAGATAATCTCAAGAAGTACGGCGGTTATATACCTGGTATAAGACCTGGCCAGAAGACTTCTGAGTATATCTACAAGGTTCTCTCGAGGCTGACTTTTGTTGGTGCTTTCTATCTCGCCATTGTATGCATCATACCTGAAATTCTTATACAAAGATTCCATGTTCCTTTTTATTTCGGAGGTACATCTATCTTAATTACCGTCGGAGTTGCCCTCGACACCGTTTCCCAGGTAGAGACGCACCTGATTACACGATCATACGAAGGCTTTCTCAAAAAGGGTAGAATAAAAGGCAGAAGGTGATAAAGTAGATTCACAATCGGGATGCACAGTTTTCAGATAGATGATTATCTTAAAGTCTCCGGAAGAGATAGAAAAGATAGCACAGTCATGTCGTATTGTCGCTAAGACAATTGATGCCATAAAAATCATGGTGAAACCAGGCTTAACCACGATAGAGATCGAGAGTTTTGCCGATGCCCATATTAGGGAACAGGGAGGGGTGCCGGCATTTAAGGGATACAGGGGATATCCTGCAAGCATCTGCACATCGGTAAATAATGAGGTTATTCACGGCATACCATCAAAGAGGGTTTTAGTCGAGGGAGATATTCTGAGTATAGACCTCGGTGTTTATAAAGATGGGTTTTACGGTGATGGTGCTGTTACCATTCCTATAGGGGGGACAGCTCCTGTTTTAGAAAAGCTGCTCAGGGTAACAGAAGAATCTCTGTACATAGGGATTGGGAATGCAAGGGTAGACAATAGAGTATCTGATATCTCGTATTCTATTCAGAATCATGTTGAGTCAAATGGATTTTCTGTAGTTAGAGCATTCGTAGGACATGGGATTGGCAGAGAATTACATGAGGACCCACACATTCCAAACTTTGGGTTACCCGGACAGGGACCGAGGCTCAGGGAAGGCATGACTCTCGCAATAGAGCCCATGGTTAACTTAGGAGGATATGAGGTCTTTATTCTCAATGATGGATGGACAGCAGTTACATCTGATGGCAAACCATCAGCCCATTTTGAGCACACTGTACTTGTTACATCGGAAGGACCTAACATCTTGACTAAAAGCGAATAAAAAAATTATAATTCTTAGTTAATGCCAAAAGAGGAAACTATAGAGGTTCAGGGAATAGTTGTAGAAACCCTGCCGAATGCAATGTTTAAAGTAAAGCTTGAGAATGGTCAGGTGATACTCGCCTATGTTTCAGGGAAGATGAGGATGCATTTTATAAAGATTTTGCCGGGCGATAAGGTAACAGTAGAGCTTTCTCCCTATGATCTAACAAAGGGAAGGATAACATATAGAGCTAAATAAAATGCAAAAGTTAGCACACGTAAGACAGAGTTTCCTTTAAAGACCCTTTTTAAAAAGGGTTCGTGGTGAAACTCTATCTTTCCTATGGGGTGGGGAGTTCCGAAGTTTTTAATCCCTGAGGGGATTTTTTAAGATTTTAAATTTCTGAGAGGAGTGGAGTTACCTTATGAAGGTCAGGTCATCGGTAAAACCTATCTGTGCTAAATGTAAGATAGTAAAAAGGAAGGGTATTATAAGGATTATTTGTGATAACCCAAGGCACAAACAGCGGCAAGGATGAAACAATGTATGAATTATGGATGTTGCATTGGTAGTGGGGGAAAACGGTATTTTGAATTAGCGGAAGGAGTGTGAGTTGGCAAGAATTGCTGGAGTTGATTTACCAAAGAATGAGCGCATTGAGATAGGGCTAACGAGGATCTTCGGCATAGGAAGGTCTCTTTCACAGAAGATATTGTCTGAGATAAAGGTAAACCCTAACACAAGGGTAAAGGACCTCACTGATGAAGACATTGTTAAGATAAGGACAGTAATAGACAGGGAGTATAGAGTTGAGGGTGATCTCAGACGTGACATATCCATGGATATAAAAAGACTCATGGATATCGGCAGTTACAGAGGACTGAGACACCGTACAGGACTTCCTGTGAGAGGTCAGAGGACGAGAACGAATGCACGAACTCGTAAAGGACCAAGAAAAGCGGCTGTTAGCAAGAAGAAGGAGGCATAACTGAATGGCTCAGAGGAAAAGGGGTATCAAGAAAGAGAAAAGAAATATTACTTACGGAACAGCCCATATTCAAGCGACCTTTAACAACACGATAATAACCATTACTGACCCAAATGGTGATGTTATTACCTGGTCGAGTGCAGGCAACCTGGGGTTTAAAGGTTCAAGAAAAAGCACTCCTTATGCTGCACAGATAGCAGCTGCAGCAGTGGCGAAAAAGGCAATAGACTTGGGGATGAAGCAGATTGATATCTTTGTTAAGGGGCCTGGTGCGGGAAGGGAATCTGCTATTAGGGGGCTTCAGGCAGCAGGTCTAGAGATTAACCTCATAAAAGATGTAACACCGGTCCCTCACAACGGATGTAGGCCTCCCAAAAAGAGGAGAGTTTAACGTGGCAAGATATACAGGGGCTTTATGTAGGATTTGTCGTAGGGAAGGTGAAAAACTTTTTCTCAAGGGCGACAGGTGCTACACAGAAAAATGTGCAATCGATAGAAGAAAATATCCTCCAGGACAGCATGGGCCGGCTTTTAGGAAATTATCTGACTACGGTATCCAACTCAGGGAAAAACAGAAGGTCAGAAAGATTTACGGACTCCTTGAAAGGAAGTTCAGGCTGTATTTTTTTGATGCAGAAAGGAGAAAGGGCATTACAGGGGAAGTCCTCCTTCAGCTCCTCGAGAGCCGTCTTGATAACATTGTATATCGGATGGGTTTTGCACCAAACAGACGTAAGGCAAGACAATTTGTAACTCATAGACACTTTCTTGTAAACGGTAAGGTGGTGAGCCTTCCGTCCTATGAGGTCAAGGCCGGGGATTTCGTTGAGGTGAAGGAATCAAGCAGGGATATACCCGAGATAACGGACAGCCTCTCAAAGGCTGAACATAGAGGAATACCTCCGTGGGTTGAGGTTGACAGTGCAAACATGAGAGGTAAGGTAGTGCATATTCCGTCAAGGGACGAAATTCAACTTCCTGTTCAGGAGCAACTCGTAGTAGAGCTCTATTCGAAGTAAAAAACAAGAAATAAGAAGTAAAGAAATGAGAAACACAGTGTTGCCATTTCTTACTTTCAAAGATTCAGAGGAGGCCTTATGGATTTGAAGAGAAAAGGCTTTCAGTTACCCGAAAAGATCAGGTTTGATGAAGAAACCCTGACTGACTTGTACGGTAAACTTGTAGCGGAGCCTTTAGAACGTGGTTATGGTACTACTATAGGGAATGCCCTTAGAAGGGTCTTGCTTTCTTCTATTGAAGGTGCAGCAGTTACGACTGTGAAGATACAAGGTGCCCTTCATGAATTCTCCAAAATAGACGGTATTAAGGAAGACGTGATTGACATAATCCTCAATATGAAAAAGCTCAGATTTAAGCTCTATTCTGATGGAGAGAAAACCGCAACAATAAAGGTTAAAGGTCCTAAAGATGTGACAGGCTCTGATATTCAAGGTGATGCATCTTTTGAAATCCTTAACCCTGAGCAGGTTATAGCAACCTTAGATAAGGATGCCCTCTTTGAGGCTGAGATGCATGTCAAAAAAGGCAAGGGATATGTACCCTCCGAGTTAAATAAAGAGGAAGCTCTCCCTGTAAATATGATTGCTGTTGATTCTGTTTTTACTCCTATCAAGAAAGTTAACTTCACTGTGGAGAAAGCGAGGGTCGGAAGGGCAACAGATTATGACAGGCTCGTCATGGAGATATGGACCGATGGAAGTATAACACCTGAAGGAGCAGTTTCACAGGCTGCTTCAATCGTCATTGAGCATATGGAACTGTTCCAATTAGAAGAGGAAAAGGAGGAAGAAGAGATTAGTTTAATGCAGGAAAATAATGGATCACAACCATTGAGCGATAATCCGGTATTCAACAGTAACCTTCTCAAGAGTGTTGACGAGCTGGAGCTTTCTGTGAGAGCCAATAACTGTCTGAAGAATGCGAGTATAAAGACCATTGCCGACCTTGTACAGAAAACAGAGCACGAGATGCTCAAGACAAAGAACTTTGGACGCAAGTCCCTGAATGAGATAAAAGAGATACTCCATTTAATGGGATTACGCCTCGGCATGAGGGTCGACCTTGATGCCCTTAACAGGGAGATGCCTTTACAACCTTCACAAAGTGGAGGTGTTGAGCAAGATGCGACATAGAGTTGATGGCAGGTTATTCGGGAGAACTGCAAACCAGAGGAAAGCCCTCTTGCGTGGGTTGGTAGCATCACTCTTTGAACATCAGAGGATAGAGACAACTGTTCCAAAGGCAAAGGAGATTAAAAGGATTGCTGAGAAGATGATAACGCTCGGTATCAGAGGTGATCTCCACGCAAAACGACTTGCCCTTTCGTATCTTCCAAACAGGACTGCTATTGCAAAACTTTTCGGTGAGATAGCGCCGAGACTTTCTGGAAGAAATGGTGGATACTTGAGGATTGTCCAGACGAGAAACAGAATTAAGGACTCTTCACCGATGGCTGTTCTTGAATTTGTTGATTATGAGGACATACGGAAATCCAAAGAAGCAGGATCTGAGAAAAAGGTCTCGAAGAAATCAGCTCCACAGTCTGGTAGCAAGCCTTAAACCTCAAAGGCATCCTTGATATGCTCGATCTCCTTCTTTCCGTTTTCCCTGTAAAAAATACTGAGGACATCAAATCTCACGGGAAATGCCCTCTCATGTCTTTTCAGATAGAATAAGGCTACATTTTTCAGCTTTTGTCTTTTTCTCTTATTTACTGCCTCGAACGGCTGGCCAAAGAACTCATCTGTCCTTGTTTTTACTTCAATAAATACTGTGGTAGTACCGTCCTGTGCAATAATATCAATCTCACCAATGGGAGTTTTATAGTTCCGTGCGATTATCCTGTAGCCTTTCTCTTTGAGGAATTTTACGGCAAGGTTTTCACCCTTAATACCAAGGACTTTCATCTCCTTCCAACCTCCTGAGGAGCTTCGGTATTCCTTCGACATCCCTTATCTCCTTCTGACAATGCACCTTGAAGAGTTCCCTAAAAAAAGAAAACTCCTCCCAATGTCCATTAAGGTGCATAGATAAAGCTTTATGAAGACTCTCACCCTTCTTGTCCCAATCAAGGAGCATGATGACCTTTTGAAATCTTTCTGCAATATCTGAGCAAAAGTCGTAGAGGGTTTTCCCATTATGGAGTGTAATGATCTCTCCGATAAGACCGACCTTTCTCAATGCGGATAGATCTTTATTACCTTCTACGATAACAGGAACACTTTTATTTATTTCGTATAAGGCCTCTATGACTTTTCTCAACCTCTCAGCCCTCTCAAAGTCACTGGGTGATGGTATATCCTTCTTCCTGACCATGCTTACGAAACCTCGAATTTCCTCTATATTTTCAATTTTACCATATTTGCGGATTGTGATTCTCATCACAGCTTTTCCAAGGTAAAAAAGTTAAAAAACATGTGCGACATAAAATAGATATAGATAAGGATCATTATGCAAAAGCATATAGGTTGTTAGAGGATATGGGGTTATCATAGGTTTCAAGATATGAACAATAGTTTCAGAAGATTTGAAGGAAGCGAGGTAGCTGCACAGAGGATGAAGATCATCAGGTTCTATGAGAGATACGGCGAAAAGGCTACTATTGAAGCCTTTGGTACGGACAGAAAGGTAATCAACCGCTGGAGGAAAAGACTGAAAGACATGGGAGGTAAACTTATAGCCTTAGTCCCCCTTTCTACCCGTCCCAAGAGAGTAAGAAAATCAACTATTCCTCCTGAGGTCATTGAGTTTATCAGAGCTCTAAGACAGGAGCACCCAAGGCTCGGAAAAGAAAAGATCAAACCCCTTTTAGATGAATATTGCAATCAAAAGAGGGTGAAAAACATTTCTGAGTCAACAATTGGCAATATTATAAAAAGACATCAGCTTTGCTTTCAAAAGCCAAGTAGGATTTACCGCAATCGTATCAGTGGATGGGCAAAAATAATTGGAAAAGGAGAGAGATCACTCGGATCTTTAACGTATAAACCAGTTTGACATTCATTATGCTTTTATATATGTTAAGAACATGCCAGCAAGATTAGGTCAGCTCCTGATAACCTCTAATATCATTACAGATGGCCAACTGAAAGACGCCTTGGACCTCCAGAAACGAGAGGGTGGAAAAATCGGGAGGAACCTCCTAAAGTTAGGCTATATTACGGAAGAAAAACTTGTTGCCTTCCTCAGTAGACAGTATGGTGTTCCTGCAATAGACCTCTCAGATTACAAGATTGATCCTTCTCTCTTAAAACTCATACCTGTTGATATGGCGAGAAAATATCTTATTGTACCTGTTGCGAGGGTTGGTGCTACCTTGACGATTGCTATGGTTGATCCTTCTAATGTATTTGCGATTGATGATGTGAAGTTCAGGACGGGTTACAATGTTGAGGTTGTTGTGTCGAGTGAATCTTCAATCTTAAATGCCATATCAACCCATTATGTGAGCAATGGTGAGTCCCTCATTGCCTCAAAAGGATTAGCAACAGAGGTGCTTCAGGCAAAGAATTATGAAGTCCCGGATTTTGAAGAGAGTTTTGAAGAGAGTATTGAAGAAAGTTCTTTATCAATTGATGAAGGTTTTGGCGATACTGATAAACTTAACGAGGTAGTGGATAAGGCCCTTGACAATGTCGAGGTGGTGGAAGAAAAAGAGGATGCAGAAGTTATAAGAGATGTTGCACCACCGATCGTGAAGCTTGTTAATGGTATGCTTATCAATGCAATAAGGGCTGGTGCAAGCGATATCCATATAGAGCCCTACGAGAACTCCGTGCGGGTGAGGCAGAGGATTGATGGCTTGATGTATGTCGTTATGAACCTGCCGGTGAGGATAAAGGCTGCTGTGTCATCAAGGCTCAAGATCATGGCGAGGCTTGATATCGCGGAAAGAAGGCTACCTCAGGATGGAAGAATTAAACTGAGACTCGGCAAAAGAGGTGAGATAGATTTTCGCGTTTCCACAGTACCATGTCTTTTTGGGGAAAGGGTTGTTTTAAGGATCCTCGATAAATCAAATCTCCAGGTAGACCTTACAAAGCTCGGATTTGAAGAGGGCGCCTTAAAGGATTTCATGGACGCGCTGAATAAGCCGTACGGCATGGTCCTTGTTACAGGACCAACGGGGAGTGGTAAGACAACAACCCTCTATTCTGGATTGAATTACCTCAATAAGGTGGGCATTAATATATCGACTGCAGAGGACCCTGTCGAGTATAACTTTCTCGGGATAAATCAGGTTCAGATGAAAGAAGATATTGGCCTCACTTTTGCCTCAGCCCTGAGGTCTTTTTTGAGGCAGGACCCTGACGTCATTATGGTCGGAGAGATTCGTGACTTCGAGACGGCAGAGATTTCAGTCAAAGCGGCCCTTACAGGTCATCTCGTCTTGAGCACCCTGCATACGAATGATGCCCCAGGCAGCATAAGCAGATTGTTGAATATGGGTATTGAGCCTTTTCTTGTATCAGCATCGGTTATCCTTATTGTCTCTCAAAGGCTTGTAAGGAAGGTATGTACAAAGTGCAAAGAGGAGGAGGATGTACCAGAGGCAGCCTTACTCAAGATAGGTTTCTCAGAGGAAGATGCAAAGACAGTAAAATGTTACAGAGGCAAGGGGTGCCCTGCATGCAATGGTTCTGGATATAAAGGAAGGATAGCACTCTATGAGGTTATGCCTCTCAAGGATGAAATCAAGGAGCTTGTCCTTGAAGGGGCATCAGCTGATGAGATAAAGAAGACTGCTGTCAAGCTCGGCATGAAGACCCTGAGGATGAGTGGCCTCAATAAGATAAAGGAAGGCGTTACCTCTGTAGAAGAGGTGATGAGGGCTACCTTTGGAGACTGAGAGGTGGAGTGAGAGATGGCAGCAAGATTAGGTCAGCTCCTGATAGCCTCTAATATCATCACAGAGGGACAACTAAAAGATGCCCTGAGCCTGCAGGGAAGAGAAGGTGGAAGACTCGGGACAAATCTCGTAAAATTAGGCTATGTAACGGAAGAAAAACTTGTTGCCTTCCTCAGCAGACAGTCTGGTGTTCCTGCAATAAACCTCTCAGATTACAAGGTTGACCCTTCTCTCTTAAAACTCATACCTGTTGATATGGCGAGAAAATATCTTATTGTGCCTGTTGCGAGGGTTGGTGCTACCTTGACGATTGCTATGGTTGATCCTTCTAATGTATTTGCGATTGATGATGTGAAGTTCAGGACGGGTTACAATGTTGAGGTTGTTGTGTCGAGTGAATCTTCAATCTTAAATGCCCTGTCAACCTATTACATGGGCTATGGTGAAGCCCTTGTCGCGGCGAAAGGGGGAGAAAAGGGAAAAGTGCTTCAGGCTGAAACGTATACATCCCCAGAGGTACTTCAGACTGAGAATTATACATACGCAGAAGAAGAATTGAGTGAGGTGGGAGTTAATCCTGTCGATGAAGGTCCAATGGTTGATGTGGATGAATTTGACAAACTTGTTGGAGATGCACTCGATAGCATAGAGGTTGTTACTGACAGAAGGGACATGTTGACCAAGGAAGTAGAAGAACCTGTAGTTAAGCTTGTTAATGGAATACTTATCAGGGCAATAAAAAGCGGTGCAAGTGATATCCATATAGAGCCCTATGAGAAGTCCCTCAGGGTAAGATATAGAGTTGATGGCATAATGTTTAACGCAATGAATCTCCCAAAAAAGATTAAAGATTCTGCAACATCGAGGCTCAAGATCATGGCAAAACTCGATATTGCGGAAAGAAGATTACCTCAGGATGGAAGGATTAAACTGAGACTCGGCAAGAAAAGAGAAATAGACTTCCGAGTTTCGGTTTTGCCGTGTCTTTTCGGTGAAAAGACAGTTCTCAGGATCCTCGATAAAGCAAATCTCCAGGTAGACCTTACAAAGCTCGGATTTGAAGAGGGCGCCTTAAAGGATTTCATGGATGCGCTGGATAAGCCGTACGGTATGATCCTCGTTACAGGACCAACGGGGAGTGGTAAGACAACAACCCTCTACTCTGCATTGAATTACCTCAATAAAACCGGAATTAACATAATGACTGTCGAAGACCCTATTGAGTATAACTTCCATGGGATAAATCAGGTTCAGGTGAAAGAAGAGATTGGCCTCACCTTTGCCTCAGCCCTGAGGTCTTTTTTGAGGCAAAGCCCGGACATCATTATGGTCGGAGAGATTCGTGACTTTGAGACAGCAGAGATTGCAGTCAAAGCGGCCCTTACAGGTCATCTCGTCTTAAGCACTCTGCACACGAATGATGCCCCAAGCAGCATAAGCAGATTGTTGAATATGGGTATTGAGCCTTTTCTTGTATCATCATCGATTATCCTTATCATGGCCCAGAGGCTTGTAAGGAAGGTATGTACAAAGTGCAAAGAGGAAGAGGCTATACCAGAGGCAGCCTTACTCAAGATAGGTTTCTCAGAGGAAGATGCAAAGACAGTGAAATGTTACAGAGGCAAGGGGTGTTCTGCATGCAATGGTTCTGGATATAAAGGAAGGATAGCACTCTATGAGATTATGCCAGTTGGGTCCGAGATCAAGGAGCTTGTTCTTGAAGGGGCATCAGCTGATGAGATAAAGAAGACTGCTGTCAAGCTCGGCATGAAGACCCTGAGGATGAGTGGCATCAATAAGATAAAGGAAGGCATTACCACCGTAGAAGAAGTATTGAGGGTTACCTTTGGAGACTACTGAAGAAATGGAATCAGTTTTAGGATATGAGATTAATAATAAAGAATAACGGGAAACTATAAACTCTAAGGGAGGAATTATGGCCACTCTTTATGACTTACTCAGGATGATGATAGAAAGGGGGGCTTCAGATCTTCATATAACTACAGGAAGCCCACCGAGGATGAGGATAGATGGAAAACTTTTGCTTATTGATCACCCGCCCCTGACCCCTGCAGATACAAAAGCTCTCTGTTACAGCATATTGACGGATGCACAAAAACACAAATATGAGGAAAACAATGAGCTCGATCTCTCTTTTGCTATCAGGGGTGTTAGCAGGTTCAGGGCAAATATCTTCATGCAGAGGGGAGCGGTTGCTGGAGCATTCAGAACTATTCCGTTTGAAATCAGGGGTTTCAAGGAACTCGGTTTACCAGAGACCCTCAATGAGGTTATAAAAAAGTCTCAGGGGCTCATCCTTGTTACGGGAGCAACGGGAAGCGGCAAATCTACAACACTCGCTGCAATGGTCGACAGGATAAACTCAGAGAGATTTGCTCATATCATAACGGTAGAGGACCCAATAGAATATCTTCATCAACACAAGAAATGTCTGATCAACCAGAGAGAAGTCACTGCTGATACTGCATCATTTAAAACTGCGTTGAAATATGTCCTCAGACAGGATCCTGACGTAGTTCTCATAGGGGAGATGCGCGATCTCGAAACAATAGAGGCAGCCCTTACCGTCTCAGAAACAGGCCATTTAACCCTTGCCACGCTCCATACAAATTCAGCTGTACAGACAATTAACCGTATTATTGATGTTTTTCCTCCACATCAACAAGAACAGATAAGGGTCCAGCTCTCTTTTGTCCTCGAAGGAATAGTTGCGCAGCAGCTTATCCCTAAAAAATCCGGACAGGGAAGGGTTCTTGCCCTTGAATTGATGCTTCCAAACCCAGCGATAAGAAACCTGATACGAGAGGACAAAATACACCAGGTCTATTCAATGATGCAGACGGGTCAGTCAAAATTCGGGATGCAGACGATGAACCAGTCGTTATATGACCTTCATTCAAAAGGACTTATATCCTACGAAGAAGCTGTTGGTAGATCATATTTGCATGAGGAGCTGATCGCAATGATCCAGAAGAAAGGTGTGACAGCAGTCTCTGGCAGAGGGAGGGAATAAGAAATGGCTGTATATCAATGGTCAGGCAAGACCCCAAAGGGGATCATAGAGTCAGGAGAGATAACAGCAGCAACAAAGGAAGATGTTATCGCAATCCTCGGAAAGAAAAGGATTGTCCCTACGCTTATAACGGAAAAACCGAAGAAGGCACGTATCTTCCGTTTAGGAGGGAAGATAAAGGATAAAGACATTGTGGTCTTTACAAGACAGTTTTCTACGATGATAAATGCAGGACTTCCTCTCGTACAGGCACTCGAGATACTTTCTGCCCAGGTTGAGAATAAGACTTTCGGTAAGACAATTGTGCAGATCAAGACAGATGTTGAGTCAGGCTTAACCTATGCCGATGCCCTTAAAAAACACCCAAGAATTTTTAGCGAGTTGTATGTAAACATGGTTGCAGCAGGTGAGGCTGGCGGTGTTCTCGATACAATCCTCAACAGGTTGGCAGCTTACATAGAAAAGTCAATGAAACTGAAGAAGAAGGTGAAAGGGGCAATGGTTTATCCTGCAGTAGTTACAGCCGTCGCTGTCCTGGTAATTGTTATCATAATGCTTTTTGTTGTGCCGACATTTTCAAAGATGTTTGCCCAGCTTGGAGGAACACTCCCTTTACCAACGAGGATGGTAATTGGTCTGAGTAACTTTATTGCTGGTATCGGTGGGCTCGTAACTCTTGTTGCAATAATTGGTGCCATCGTCTTTGTCACCCAGTTTCGGAGGACAGAAAAGGGCAAAAAGATCAGTGATTCAATATTGCTTAAGATGCCCATTATTGGTGCACTCCTTAATAAGGTAGCTGTAGCAAAATTTACAAGGACCCTCGGAACCCTTGTCAGCAGTGGCGTACCAATATTAGATTGTCTTGAGATAACAGCAAAGACATCAGGCAACAAGGTTGTCGAATATGCGATTCTTGATGTCAGGAAGGAAGTAGTGGGAGGAAAGACCCTTGCTGATCCTATTAAAAAGGCGAAGGTTTTCCCCCCCATGGTTACTCACATGGTAGCAGTCGGTGAATCAACAGGTGCTCTTGATGCAATGCTCAGCAAGATTGCCGATTTCTATGATGACGAGGTGGATAATGCTGTGTCAAATCTCACTGCGATGATGGAACCTGTGCTTATGATTTTTCTCGGAACTACCGTTGGTTTTATCGTTATCGCTATGTATCTCCCGATATTCAAATTGATTACCCTTATAAAATGATAATAATCTCCGCTTAAACAAGTTTTGGGAGAATGAGCTAAAATGAGAGGGAGATGGCAGAAAATGCAGCAGCCTTAAAAATACGGATAAAGGCTCTCATAGCCCTCAGGGCTAGCTTTGTTACCCTCCTGCTCGGTGCATCTTTCATTTTTAAAGCAGGATACGAAAATTTTCCTTATCCACAGGTCCTCTCTTATCTTATTATTTCTCTCTATGCCGTAACCATTATTTATGCCATTATACTCGAACGGATTAAGAAGCTTTTTACCTTCGCCTATGCCCAGTTAATCCTCGATGTGTTTTTTGGAATAATACTTATCTATACTACAGGCGGGATAGAGAGCTGGTTTTCCTTCACCCTCGCGCTTACCGTCATATCTTCAAGTATTGTATTAAATAAAAGGGCTGGTTACATAACGGCAACACTGAGCAGTATTTTTTACGGGACGCTTATAAACTTCCAGTTTCATGGGTTACTGCCTTTCAGTACTGGACAGCCAATGGTGATGAAGGACTACCTCTATAACATATTTATCCATATTATTTCCTTTTATCTTACTGCTTTCCTCAGTGGCTATCTCTCATCAAGGCTTGAAAAGACAGCACAAAAACTTGATGAAAGAGATACGAACCTCCGGGATCTTGAGTTTTTTAATAAGGAAGTCATAGAAAGTCTTCCGAGTGGCCTGTTCACATCTGATCAATCTGGTAGGGTATTAATCTACAATCGAGCTGCTGAAAAGATAACAGGCATTAAAAAGGACACCGTCATAGGCAAGAGGATGGACGAAGTTTTACCATTCTTCCAGTCTTCTTTTGTGAGTAGTCGACGCGAGGAGATCATAAGGGCAGATGGGATCCAGAAGGTAATCGGCTTACAGATCACTCCCCTGAGGGATATTAGCGGGAATGATACAGGTTTTATAGGGATATTCCAGGACATCACAAAACTGAAGAAAATTGAGGCAGAGATGAAGTTGAAAGAAAAATGGGCAGCTTTAGGAGAACTTTCATCGAATATTGCCCATGAGATCAGAAATCCCCTTGCCTCTCTGAAGGGTTCTATAGAAATGCTCAAAGAAGATATGATACCTCAGAACCAAAAGAAGAGACTTATGGAGATTGCCCTGAAAGAGATGGAGCGTCTCAACAGTATCATAACCGATTTCCTTACCTATTCACGACCCACGCCAGCAGAGTTTAAGAGGTGTGAACTGCACAGTATTCTCGATGAGACCATGGAACTCCTTAAGCACGTGGAACAGAATAGAGGTAGTATATCTATAAATAAGAAATATACTGGCAGTCTTGAGGTAGATGCAGATCCTCAGAAGATGCGGCAGGTATTCTGGAACCTCGGGTTAAACGCAATAGAAGCGATGCCTGAGGGAGGGGAACTCAATGTCTCTACAAGAAGTACCAATACAGCTGTAGAAATAACATTTAAGGACTCAGGAATTGGCATCGATGACCATGATGTGGAAAAGATCTTTTATCCCTTTTTTACTACCAAAGAGAATGGAACAGGTCTTGGGCTTTCCATAGCTTACAGAATCATCGAGGAACATGCTGGCAGTATAATCGTGAAAAGTAGTCCTGGATTTGGCACGACCTTTGAGGTTATATTACCTAAGACAAATGGAAAAGCATAAGGGAAGAATACTCATAGTAGAAGACGAAAAAAGTATGAGGGAAGTGCTTAAGATCCTCCTGGAAGGGGAGAAGTATGAAGTAGTCTCTGCCTCTGATGGGCTTGAAGGACTCTCGTATATTACCGATGACATCTTTGATCTTGTCATAACAGATATAAAGATGCCTAAGGTTGGTGGCTTCGAACTCCTGAAGAAAGCAAAAGAGATATCTCCCGATACCATTGTAATCATGATAACAGCCTTCGGCACAACAGAGGCAGCAATCGATGCCATGAAATTAGGTGCCTATGACTATATTAACAAACCCTTCAAGATAGACGAGATCAGATTAATCATAGAAAAGGCCATTGAGAAGAAGAGGCTTAGTGAGGAGGTTTCTCTCTTACGGAAGAAGGTAAAAACAACATACAGGCTTGAAAATATTATCGGTCAAAGCCCTCAGATGCAAGAGCTCTTCAGACTGATTCCCAAAATTGCACAGAGTAACTCAAATGTTCTGATCATAGGCGAAAGCGGCTCGGGCAAGGAATTAGTTGCAGCGGCTTTGCATAACCTCAGCCATAGGAAGGATCGGAATTTTGTCGCAATAAACTGCGCAGCCTTTCCTGAAGGGCTCCTCGAGTCAGAACTCTTCGGACATATGAGAGGCTCTTTTACTGGTGCTATGCATAACAAGCAAGGATTATTTGAGATAGCGGACAGTGGGAGTATCTTCCTCGACGAGATTGGTGAGATGCCGATTAACCTCCAGGCTAAGATTCTCAGAGTCCTTGAAAATGGTTCATTCAGGCGAGTAGGTGGTACGACGGACATAAAGGTTGATGTAAGGGTTATATCAGCAACGAACAAAGATGTAAAGGAAGAGCTTGCATCAGGCAGGTTCAGGGAAGATTTATATTATAGGCTTAATGTTGTGCCTATTCAGATACCTCCCCTTCGAGAGAGGAAGGAGGATATACCGTTACTTGTAGAACATTTTCTCAGAAAGATATCAAACCAATCGAGAAAGATTACACCCGAAGCGATGCGGGTATTAATGGGATATCCATGGAAGGGAAATGTGAGAGAGCTCGAGAATGTTATTGAACGGACAGCCCTTCTTACAGAGAAAGAAGAGATAACACCAGCAGAACTTCCTAATGAAATAGCTGGGTATGCAGATGAAACAAAAGAGATTCCCGAACTTACGGAAGAAGGCATCGATATTGATAAAATTATCGGAGATATTGAGAAGAGATATCTGTTCAAGGCACTCGAAAAGTCTGGTGGAGTGAAGAAAGAGGCGGCAAAACTTCTCAACCTGTCTTTCAGGTCCTTCAGGCATAGACTGGCCAAATACAAATGAAATAGCAAAGAGCGTAGAGCTTAGCATAGAGTTTTAACTCTTAGCTCAATGCCCTTTACTTTGTGCTACAAAAGTATTCTTTGTGGATTCGTATATATATTCATGCGGTCTCCCCTTACAAAGCCCGCAATGGTCATGCCCGATGTCTCAGCTATTCCGATAGCCAGGTCTGTAGGAGCAGCCCTGCTGGCTACTATTGGAATCCCCCATCGCGAACATTTTGAAACAATCTCTGAGGAGAGGCGGCAACTTACTAACATCACTTTGTTTTTGAAGGGAATATTCTCGAGAATAGAATATCCTATCACCTTATCAACAGCATTGTGCCTTCCTATATCCTCAGCAAAGACAAGAATTCTTTTTCCATCTGATAGTGCTGCACCGTGAAAGCAACCCGTTAGCCTGAAGAGCTCAGACCTCTGCTGGAACTCGTCAAAAGTGCTCTTGAGAGCTCCTGCCTCAAGAGAAAAATCATCTTTAACTTCTTCGAAGTTTCTTTTTTTGCCCAAGGTGACCCCACCGATGCAGCGTGAAGTTATCACTCCCTCTGTTGATGCATCAACAGAGGCTATATCAACCCGCATCTCTTCACCGTATTCAATCTTCATATCCTCCGGGTTGATTTCCGTGATGATACCTTCTGTAAGAAAAAGACCAACTATTAACTCCTTTATCATACGGGGTGTGCAGTAGAGGGTAATAAAATCCTTTCCATTCACAGAAACCTTCAGTTTTTTTTCTACAGCAATGGAATCTTCTCTCTCTTCAAAAGATGTGCCTTGTCTTTTTATAATCTTTCTCTGTATGTAGGGATTCATCTTTGTATGAATTTTAACAAAGGCATCTCTTCACTGTCAAAAGAACAAGAGATATTTTTAACACCTTTTATAAAATAGACTTGTCAGTACAGACAGTATGAGTTATATTATTCATAGTGCGAATTGAGAGAATCGAGTTAACAGGATTCAAATCCTTCTCAGAGAGAACCATATTTAATTTCCACCAAGGGATTACCTGCATTATTGGTCCTAACGGTTGTGGAAAGAGTAATGTTGTGGATGCATTCAGGTGGGTTCTCGGAGAGCAGAGTGCAAAGACCCTCAGAGGTGAGAAGATGGAGGAGGTTATCTTCAATGGCTCTGCTTCGAAGAAACCCAAAGGAATGGCAGAGGTGACCATGGTAGTCTCCGGACTGAATGATGTTAAGCCGTCAAATGATGATAATGGAGAGGGAGTAACAGATGTAGCATCTGTTACCAGGAGGCTTTATCGGTCAGGTGACAGCGAATATATACTGAATAAAAATCAGTGCAGGCTCAAAGATATTAAGGACCTTTTCCTTGACACCGGTCTTGAGGTAAAAAGCTATTCGATACTCGCGCAGGAAGGTGTTTCAGAGATATTGAACTCAAAACCACAAGAAAGAAGGATTTTGATAGAGGAAGTAGCAGGGGTTATGAAGTACAATTTCAGGAAGAAAGAGGCCCTGGCCAAGCTCGAATTATCGAGGACAAACCTCCAGAGGATAAACGATATTATTACAGAGGTAAAGAAGCAGATTAATCTCCTCGACAGAATTGCAAAAAAGGCTGAGAGATATAAGAACCTCTCTTCTGAAATGAACTCCATAGAACTGAAGATTGCAAAGAGAGATTACCATGCCCTGAAAGAATCCTTTTCAGCGATCCTTTCAGAATATAACACCCTGAGGGAAGGGGAATCACTGAAGAGGGCAGAACTCACGAAGATTGAGAATTCGACTGAAATAAAACGGCTTGAACTCCTTGAGAAAGAAAAGGCCCTGGAAGAACTTCAGGGAAATTTACAGAATTTAGAGAGAGAGGTAGCTGAACTCGAAAAGGGTACAGCCATATCAAAAACAGATAGGGATAATCTTAAAGAATATCTCACAAAACTATATCAGCAAGAGGAAGAATTAAATTTACAGAGGAGCGAAGCGCTCATCAAAAAGGAAAACCTAAATATCTCCGGGGAAGGTTTCCTGTCAGACATAGAGAGGCAGAGAGAAATGCTCGGGGAGAAGACGGGTCTCCTCAGGTCTTTGGAAGAAGAACTTTCAGAAAAGGAGGAACTGCTCGAGGGCAAAAGGCGAGAGATCTTCAGGATTTCAGAGGAAAGCAGCAACCTGAGAAATGACCTCAGCAGGCTCCAGTCATCTCTCGAAGACCTAACACGGAGGGAGACGTCTTCACAAAAAGATGCAGAGAATCTGAGAAAGAGGTTGACCGAGATAGATTCTTCTATACAGGATACAGAGAAAACCCTTCGGGACAAGGATAATGAACTTCTCCTGCTGAATGAAAAGAAAGACGTGTTCATAAAAGAACTTTTCACAAGCAGTAAAAAGATCGAGGAAATCAGGGAGACCCTTTCGAGACTCAGGGAAGAACTGGCATCATATAAATCCCGGCTGGAGTCTCTCAGGGAGATTGTCTTTGACAGGCCAACAAGAGACCTTCTCTCAGAAGGTTTAGACCTCCGTCTCCTCGAATCTATTTCAGATGTCTTTGAGGTCGAGGCTGAATATGAAAAGGCCATAGAGAGCGCCCTCTCTGAGAAGGTGAATTTGTTCATTCTATCATCTTTCAATGATATCGAGATTGCCATGTCTTCTTTAAAAGAGAAAGGTCTCGGCAGGACGGCTTTCATACCTGCAAATCCCCCCTTACCCCCCTTTAGTAAAGGAGGGGAGGGGGAATTTTCTGGAGAGATAGATGTACCTGAAGGGGTGATAGGGAGGGCATCGAATTTTGTAAAGACTCCCGAGGGGTTTTCAGGAGTTGCTAAGGCTCTGCTCGACAATATCTTTATCATCAGAAATCTCAAAGAAGCCTTTCATCTCATAAGCACAGGTAAAAAACTATTTTATGTGACCATTGATGGGGAAGTAGTAGAACCATCAGGTGCAGTTATCGGAGGAGAGGTCAAAGGCATATTCAAGAGGAAAAGAGAAATAAAGGAACTTGAGGGAATAATCGAGAATAAAGAGACTATGACGGTGCAACTGGAAGCTGAGTTGACTTCAGCCCAGGAGTCAATAGAAAAAAGAGAATCTGAACTCAAGGGTATCGAATCACTCATTATAGATGGAGAGAAGGAAATTTCTCTTCTGAGATTGACCGTGGATAACACCAGGGAAGAAAAAGGGCGCACAGAGAGAAAGCTATCTTATCTCAACACAGAGGTTGGGCAGTTAATCGGAGAAAAGGAGTTGCTACAAAAACTTATCATGGAGAAGGAAGCCGAGGTCCAGTCATCTGAAGCAAAGAGAGGAGATATTGAAAAGGATAGCGCTTCACTCTTGGAAGAGATCACTGAGAAAAGGACAAAGCTCGAAGGCTATCGTTCAGATGTGACAGACCTCAGACTTTCCATGGCCTCTCTCAAAGAAAAGATGGAATCAGCCTTTAAGGAAAAGGAGGCCTTACTCAAAAAGATAGGGGAGATCGACCTGAAAAAAGGTTATCTGTTTGAAGAGATCTCTTCAGTAAATTCTCGTATCTCCCACCGCGAAATAGAGATAGCAGAATATGAAGAAAAGATTCGATCACTGATCACTGCTACAGATAAACTCAGGAAAGAGATATCGGAAAGAAAAGAAGTGGTTGAGGCTGAAAATCAGGAGCTCCTCAAAGTAGAACAGGAACTTAAGCTTCTCAGGCGTGAAATAGATTCCCTTTCTCAGAGGGTGGCGGAACTTGATATCTCTAGAGCTGAACACAGAGTAAAATTAGATAACCTCTCTGAACACATACGTCAAAACTACGGTTCGAACATAGATACGTTAGAGGTTGAACCCCTTACCCCCGAGGATGAAGAGCGGCTTGTCATGCTCAGAGAAAAGATTCAGGAGCTCGGACCTGTAAACCTGGGCACCCTGGAGGAGTATGAAGAACTGCGTATACGGTATGAGTTCCTCTCAAAGCAGCGGGAGGACCTGAACAAATCCATAGCAGAACTCGAAGAAGCGATCACGAAGATAAATGCTACCACACGGAGGAGACTCAGGGATGCCTTTGATACGCTCAAGGCAAAATTTTCAGAAGTCTTTATGGTGCTTTTCGGTGGGGGAAGGGCTGACCTGGTTTTAACAGATGAGGAGAATATCCTCGAATCGGGTATGGATATTATAGCACAGCCTCCGGGGAAGAGACTGCAGAATATAAACCTCCTCTCTGGAGGGGAGAAGACGCTCACTGCACTGTCTCTTCTTTTTGCAAGCTTTCTCATTAAACCTACTCCCCTCTGTATTCTGGATGAGGCAGATGCTACCCTGGATGAATCGAACACTGAAAGGTTTGCAAGGATGTTGCAGGAACTGTCAAGGGAGATACAATTTATTATCATCACCCATAACAGAACCACCATGAGCGCATCAGATTACCTGTATGGAATAACCACGGAGGAAGCAGGGGTATCCAAGGTAATATCCATGCAGCTTGTTGAGGCAGCGTAAAAATTGAAATGCAAAGAGAAAAATTCAAACATTCAAATCAAGATTTAAAATTATATGAAACTTACTAAGGTGTTCATAAGGAAGACCACATTTACTGTCATTCCAGCTTGTCTGTCCCGAATGCTTTCGGGATTCAAGAAAGATGCTGGACAAGCCAGCATGACAAAAAAAGTTATAGAAATGTGACCTTACACATGGTCTTATTAATACAAACGAATTTAATAAATTGACATAATTCACCTTCCCCTTGCCCCTCCCATCAAGGGAGGGGGAGATAAAAGAGGAGCCCCTCTCCCCTTGTGGGAGAGGGTTAGGGTGAGGGGATATAAATTTAATTATTGCTTATGTTAAGTAACTTTTCCTCTGTGTAACGATTTTTGATTTTTGAACTGAAATTTTTACTTTTTATCTTTAAATTTTAAATTTATCGTCAGGTTACTTTCACATGAACGCTCTCATAGATGAATTACCGAACATAAAAATATCAACTGCTCCTGAAGACCTTCTGTGCTATGGTTTTGATGCTTCGGGTCTGGAGGCATCTCCTTCAGCCGTTGTCTGGCCAGAACATACAGAGGATGTTGTAAAGGTAATGGAGTATGCCTTTGAAACCGGCATTCCTGTTGTTCCTCGAGGTGCAGGCACAGGCATGACAGGCGGCGCCATTCCATTAACAGGAGCAATAATACTTAGTCTCGAGAAGATGAACAGGATTCTCGAGGTAGACCCTGAGAATCTCTGTGTCCTCTGTGAGCCAGGCCTGATCAATGGGAGACTCCAGCGAGATCTTGAAAGAAGGGGTCTCTTCTATCCACCAGATCCTGCAAGTATGAACTTCTGTACGATAGGAGGAAATGTTGCAGAAAATGCAGGGGGTCCGAGGGCTATCAAATACGGGGTAACAAGAGACTATGTGATGGAGATAGAGGCGGTGCTTCCAAATGGTAAGATAGTAACCACAGGCGTAAAGACTCGAAAAGGTGTTGTCGGGTATGATCTTACGAGACTCCTTGTTGGATCAGAGGGAACACTATCAGTATTTACAAAAATACGATTGAAGATCCTTCCCATGCCTGAAGAAGTTATCACCTTACTTGCTCTGTTCAATAAACTTGAGTCATCAGGCCATGCGGTATCTAAGATTATAACTTCCAAGATAATACCAAGGACACTTGAGTTTATGGATCGCGAGGCGATCAAGGCAGTTGAAAATTTTAAGCCTGTTGGTCTTCCTCAAGATGTGGAGGCGATTCTCCTCATAGAGCTTGATGGCTATCCATCGATGATTACAAAAGAGGCGGAGAAGGTGGCTGATATATGCAAGCAGCTCGGTGCAGAGGTGAAGATGGCAGAGGATGAAGAAGCACGGGAAAAACTATGGGAGGCAAGGCGTGCTGTTTCTCCTGCCCTTTATCATGTAAGCCCCACAAAGATCAATGAAGATATTGTTGTTCCGCGAAACAGGATACCTGATATGCTGAACCGCCTCAGGAGGCTCTCAGAGGAAAGGGGTATAAAGATAGTAAATTTCGGGCATGCAGGCGACGGTAACATCCATGTAAATATCATGGTTGACAGGAAAAACAAAGAGGAATACAAAAAGGGGTTAGAGCTTGTAGAGCAGGTATTTAAGGAAACCCTTGAGCTTGGCGGCACTATCTCAGGAGAACACGGCGTCGGGATGACGAAAGCACGCTATATGGGAATGGAGATTTCAGAAACAGGACTGTCAATTATGAAATCTATCAAGCATGTGTTTGATCCCAAGAATATCCTCAATCCTGGGAAAATGTTCCCGCCCTAAAAAATTGGCTCTTCTGGGAAATGTATGGATACAAAAATCCCTCTCCCTTGACGGGAGAGGGTTAAGGAGAGGGTGAACCAACAAATAGCAGATGGGTTAACTCCTTTACTAAGGAGTTCATAAGTAAAACCACACCCCCTCACCCTTGCCCTCTCCCACCAGGGGAGAGGAAGTAGATTTCCCCTCCCATCAATGGAGGGGAAATAAAATGACTACGAGCGGTCACCTCTAATACCTATCTTTATTTTCTCTATAGGGATATCCTTTCCGCTCTCTTTTACTGCCTCCTCGACCAATCTCAGAAGCCCCATGCAGCAAGGCACTTCCATATAGGTTACAGTCACAGATTTGATATTGTTTTCGCTGAATATCGTAGCCAGTTTTTCCTTATAGGCATTGGCATTGTCAAGTTTGGGGCAGCCGATTACCAGTGTGTGATTTTTAATAAAGTCGCTGTGAAACCTTCCATATGCATAAGCGCAGCAGTCAGCAGCAACCAGTAAATCTGCATTTTCGTAGTATGGTGCCTTAAGAGGAAGCAAGGTTATCTGGACAGGCCAGTTCATGAGCTGAGATTCTATTTCTTGATGGCTAAAGGTATTAGCTGCTACTGCCCTGTTGAGTGTTTGAGTAAAAGTTCCTGGACAGCCACATGGCAGGGCTGAATGTTCTTTGACAGAGTGTTTCTTCTGTGCCTCTTCCATCTTCCATACTGCTTCTTTACCCCGTGTTTTCAAGAGGTATTCTTTTGTTGCCTCTTCGTCAAAGGGTCTTGATGTCCTTTCCTTTATGGTTAATGCACCTGTTGGGCATTCCCCGATACAGTCCCCGAACCCATCACAGAAATCTTCTTTTACGAGTTTTGCTTTTCCATCAACGATCTGTAATGCACCCTCTGAGCAAGCGCTCACACAATTCCCACAGCCATCACAGAGTTCCTCATTAATTGTGATTATCTTCCTTTTCATTTTTTAACTCCTTTCTGAATTCTTTAGTTTCAGAATACATCAAATAAGGATGAGAGTCTTTGACTTAAGTCAAGGGAGGGAATTAAAATGTTACGGCCAAAGAGATTTATCTGAGATAACGAAAAAATAGTGGACTCATACTCTCAGAGGATTCTAAGAGATTAGCAGGAAAGACTAAGGAGGTTTTCTATGGTAGTAAGCAATGAGGATGTGAAGGAATTGATTGTTGAAATTCTAGAAGGACATAAGCATATCAGGACTACAATTATACTCACGGATGGTGAGGAACTTACATTTCAAGAAGCTACGATTGCAAATCTTGTAAGGGCATATATTACCGTTAAGACCCATCCAGTTACAAATAGGATATCATTGAAAGGCGGGAGACTTACCAGAAAAAAAGATGGTTATGCTGAATGGCAACTTCTTGAGCTGGATCTGGGAATAAGTTGCTGTCTAGACTTTCTAACTAATTTTCATTATGAAAAGAGTTTTAATTTTTCGGGGTCTGGGATGATAATAAGGCTATCCTTTTCAACAATGAGTCCTTTTTGTTTCAAAAAGGCAAAAGACCTTGACAGTGTCTCAGGTATTGTCCCGAGCAGAGAGGACAGCTCCTTTTTTGAATATTTGAGCCGGCAGACAGTAGTGCCGTTTTCAACGGTGCTGTTTTCGAGCAGATAACTTGCAAGCCTTGATTTGATATCTTTTAGTGAAAGTTCCTCAATCTTTGAGACAAATTGTCTCAATCTCTTTGAATAACTGCTCATCATTTTTAATGAAAGCTCAGGATGCCTTTTGATGAGGTTCAGAAATCCTTCTCTCGAAATACGTATGAGGGTTGAATCTTCCAAAGCCATGCAGGATGCAGGGTAGAGCATGGAATCAAAAATGGCAGCCTCTGCCACAAGGTCTTCAGGCCCGTGGATATGCAAAGTATGTTCCTTACCATCAGGGGAGACTTTATAGATTTTAACCTTCCCAGAAACAACAATAAAGAATGCGCTTGCATCCAGTCCTTCTGAAAATATCTGTTCTCCTTTACCAACTTTCTTTAAAGAGGTAGAAGATTCAAGGAGATTTAGCTCCTTTTCCGCAAAAGAACTGAATAAGAATATATTTGAGAGAAATTTTCGTATATCCATATCTTCAAATATTGTAGTAATCGCATGCCAATAGGTCAATGAGAGGAAACTAAATTTATTAAACCCCAGATCCAGTGATAACCATGTTAAAACGTTTATTTACGTGTCATTGCGAGCACCCAAAGGGTGCGTGGCAATCTCATGAGCAAAAAAGAAAGATTGCTTCGTTTCGCTCGCACTGACAATACTTATCGTGGATTTGGGTAAAAATGTTGTATATTTTATGAGTAATACATTGATTTAAAGGGGTATGAGATGAAAGCAGGGTTTTATCAATTTTCGCCTGCCTTTGGCAACAAAGAGGGAAATCTGAAGAGGGTCCTGTCTGCGGTAAGAGATACTGATGTAGATCTCATCGTTCTTCCAGAGTTTTTTGCTACAGGATATCAATTTGTTTCAAAAGATGAAGTTGCAGAGCTTTCAGAGCGGATACCAGAAGGATACACAACTGAACTCCTTGTAGAACTATCTCGTCAGAAAGGCTTATATATTGTAGCCGGTCTTCCAGAAAAAGATGGGGATAGATTTTTTAATAGTGCAGTTCTTACAGGTCCAGATGGAGTTATAGGGGTTTATCGTAAAACGCACCTCTTTTTTGAAGAAAAGCTCTTTTTCAGTCCTGGTGACACCGGATTCAAGGTCTGGGATACCGAGATAGGCCGTATAGGTGTTATGATATGTTTTGATTGGTTCTTTCCCGAATCCATGAGAGCCCTTGCTCTTATGGGAGCAGACATCGTTGCACATCCTTCAAATCTTGTGTTGCCCTATTGTCCCTATGCTATGCCCGTAAGGTGTCTTGAAAACCGAACATATGCTATAACCGCAAACAGGATCGGAGAGGAAAATAGAAAAGAGAGACAATCTCTGAGGTTTATAGGGCAAAGCCTGATTGTTTCACCAGAAGGAAAGGTTCTTATCAGGGCTTCGGAAAATGATGAGGTTTTACTGATTACAGACATTGAGCCTGAATTAGCAAGAAACAAATCCCTGACTTCTCTCAACAACATTTTTGATGACAGAAGACCTGAAATGTATTCGAATATAACAGCAAAAAATCTCAAGGATTGACTGAGTTCAATAGGTACGGAGTAATATTTTAAAATGGGCAGGGGAAAGCAAGGGCTTGAAAGGCTGGGAAAGACTGCCCCCCCCTGCCCATTCTTAGAAAGTTCCCTCTATCGAAATGCCCCAATCCTCGGGGGCTCCTCCAACTTAATAGTTATTAATAAATTGTGTTTGTTGAGCGAAGAATTTGTCAATGAGGAAAAGGTTTTAAATTTTTTAAAACTAAAGTTTTAAATCTCGTCGCTCGCTTTCCGATTAAAAATTACATGCTTTAATTTTATGAATGCTGTCTTTCATGAGGAAAAGATAAGAACATAATTTCAATAATATTCATGATAAGAAATCAACATGTGAAGGCATTGACAATATTGTGACGGGATGCTTAAATATTCAAGGGGAAAAATATTTTGAAATAAAACTGACGGTGGAGGAGAAAGACAATGAAGAAAGATGTTACTTGGTTTCTTGATCTTTATCGAAATGGACAATTGGATTTGGATCCATCATACCAACGAAGGAGTGTGTGGACGTTAAAAGATCGAAAGTTTTTTCTTGATACCATTTTTAAGAATTACCCATGTCCAGCAGTTTTCATCCATAAGGAAATAAAAGAAAATGCTGGAAAGCTCATATACCATGTCGTGGATGGTAAACAACGGTTAGAAACCATTATCCGTTTCGCAAAGAATGATATCGCGATGGACAAGGACTATGGAGATGCAAAACTGGACGGGAAAAAATGGAAGAGTATAGAGAATGATCCAGGGCTTAAGACGCGTTTTTCGAATTATCTGTTAGCCGTTGAGTTTATCGATTCCATTGATGGAAACTATGTCAATGAGGTATTTGATCGTCTCAACAGGATTTCACGGAGGCTTGAACGACAGGAATTGAGGCATGCGAAATATGATGGTTGGTTCATAACGACCGCAGAAACAGAGTCAGAAAAGGACGAATGGGAACGGTTTGGGGTTGTTACCAAAGCAAGAATGAAAAGAATGAAAGATATTCAATTTATCTCCGAGCTTTTGATGATTATTCTGAAAAATCGTATCAATGGCTTTGATCAGGACTCCATTGATAATACATACGCAGAATATGATTCGCCACATGAGACGTTACCAGATTTTTCTGAAGAAGATTTTAAGAGCAAATTAGCATTTGCAAAAGACTATCTTTTGCATATGGAGAATCACAATTCTGCTGTTACTAAATATGCAAGAGGATTAGGAAATTTTTATAGCTTATGGGCTTTTGTCGTTCTGAATCAGCCTCGTTTACAACATCCGAACGTTATAGCTGAAAGATATGCAGATCTCATGTCTAAAGTAGAAACTCTGGCTAAAGAGAAAGATCTCGATAAATTCTTAAAAGAACATGAGGGCGCCACTTATTCCAAAACCTACATTTACTTGAGAAATTTGGTTCAGGCAAGCACAGATCAAACACAGAGAGACGCAAGGAACAAAGTTCTCGAAAGTGTTCTTCTGAGCTAAGAATAGATAGCAGGATTAGGTAAATACATCAGGCCCCTGAAACTTTCCCTGTAAGTATCAGTGTTCTATAACTGTTAAAGAACTGGCCTGTGGGCCCTTCACACCCTGTTCTTCTACAAAACGCACTTTCATCCCTACCTTAAGGTGTTTAAAATCATAGTTCAGAACACTGTGTTCATGAAAATAGATCTCCCTGTTGTCTAATGTATTGAGAAAGCCATAACCCTTATCCGGAAACAGGGCACTAATGTGTGCATGAGGTGATTCTTCATGGTGTTTTACAGCACCGCGCTGCCGTCTGGCAAAATCCTCCAATTTGCGGCGTGCTGCATCAAAAGCGTCTCTGATTGCTACTTCGAGGTCTTCGGCAAGTTCGCGTTCCACGACCAGTTCAGTTCCGGGTACTGTCATGTGGATATGCACTTTATACAATATTCCCTCATGGGAGTGGCGATGGGGAACTTCTACCACAACCTTGCAGCGCATGATCTGGTCGTAATATTTATCTAACTTTTCAGCTTTCTTTCGGATTTCTTCCTTGAACACTTCTGCAAGGTCAAGATTGCGGGCGGTGATTTGTAATGGAATTTTCATAATCTTTTCTCCATAAAATTAAACTAAAAATACCGTTTATTTACATATACCTAAACTGTAAGCATATCTTATTATATACAAAATTAGTCACATTTAATCCTCTGTCGTCAATACAAAATTAGCCACTCAACTGGGTAACTCACTCGAAAGATTCTCATTTCTTAGGGGAAGCCTCTCTTTCTGATGAAAATTAACAATATTTATAAGCGGTGGGTATAATGGCAGGATATAGTATCTTCGCTCATTCTCGGTCTATCGACCTCCGAGGCTTTTGCCTCTTCATTATTTAAAATGGACTCAAGGACTATCGGCAAAAGAAACCGCTCAGATATTATATCCTGCCATCACGGATTTGGAGATGCTTACTTTCTTGGGGTGATGTTGTTTGATTCAGGAATAAATGTTAAACTTTTTTAGAGATGATGAACCTTACTCGTATCATCACAATACTCTTTCTTTTATCACTTACCTTTTGGAATACTAATCACGCTTTTGCAAGCAAGAGTTCCTTGGCCCCTGATTTTACCCTTAACGACATATGTGGTAAAAAAGTTACACTCTCTCAGTTCAGGGGCAAGGTGGTTATTTTGAACTTCTGGTCAATATGGTGTGGTCCCTGTCTTGCTGAAATGCCCTCCCTGAATAAACTCTATCTTGAATTTAAGGATAAAGGGCTTATTGTTGTTGCTGTTGCAGAAGACCCAGCGGAAAAACCTGTAAAGTCTTATATCCAGGAGAAAGGCTTGGCTTTTCCTATACTCATGGATAAAGAGAGAAAGGTATATTTCAAATATTCCCTTTTCGGAATTCCCGTAACATTTTTGATAGACAAAAAAGGCGTTATTATAGAAAAGTTTATCGGTGAAAGGGATTGGAGCTCTCCCCAGATGAAGGAGAAAATCTCCAATCTCCTGAAAAAATAACCTTAACCTAAGAGATACATAAAATTCTTATTCACCAATCGTCATTGCCCGACCCCCGATCGTGGTCGAGGGCATACTTGATCGGGCAATCCAGAAATCTGCCTGCCTCTATTATCTTATAAGCGTGTGGACAGAGAACTATTTCCCCTGAAGACTTGGATTATCCGGTCAAGCCGGATAATGACAGATGGGAGAGTAATCATGTCAGATTTCTTACTCTTATGTGACTCGCTTTTCTCTATTTCAAGCCACGTTGCGTCTTCTTGTCTATGACTTTTTGCCCACTCGATTACGCGAAGACCTTTATTTCTTTAACTTTCCCAGTTCCCTCACCAGGTCTTCAAGGGGGGGCCTCTTATTGATGTCGTGGACGTCTATATAGCTAATGATTCCCTTTTTGTCTATGACGAAGAGAGCCCTTTCAGACACGCCATTTGATCTCAGCACGCCATACTTTTGAGCGACTTTTCCGTGCGGCCAGAAATCGGAAAGCACGGGAAACCATACATCGCCCATTGGCCTTGTCCATGCGTAAAGGGTTGGAATGTTGTCTACAGTAATCCCCAACAGGATTGCATTATGTTGATCAAAGATGTCTTTCACTAAATTATAACCAGGCCATTGATCTGAACATACAGGAGTCCAGGCAGCAGGGACAAAGGAAATGACAACGTTGTTTTTCCCTCGGTACTGGCTGAGGGAGACTTTTTCTCCTGCAATGGAAGGAAGAGTAAAGTCAGGAGCCTTGTTACCAACCTTCAGTTTGGGCTTGCTGTCAATTGGCTTTAAGTTACCTGGTTGGTAAATGTAGTCTTTGAACATTTCTGAAATACCATAGGTCATAGACACAGAAAATAGAACAACAGTTAAAACAATAATCGGGATGCTTTTCTTTGCCATGATTAACCCTCCTTCTTTAATCCGGAAAGTTTAAGGATTAATTCCAGAAATTGATTGGCATCTTGAAGTCCACCAAGCTTTGAATAAATAACTTCATGGGTACCATTCTCATTGATTTTGACTCCGATGAAATACGGTGTTCTTACCTCTCCACAAACCTTATGAATGGAATAATCTACATCCGGGAAAAGAGGGAAGGGTATCTGATATTTCTTTCTGAAGACATCAACCTCCATGGGAGTATTTCCTGCCCCAATGCCGATTACCTTGATTTTGCCTTTTAGGTCAGGATTTTTCTCTATGGCATTGTAAAGTTCGTTTACCCTGGGTGCTTCATTCTGGCAGTAGGGGCAATACATGCTGAAAATTTCGATAATCACAACCTTAGCTTTAATCTGGGGAATGGTGAAGGATCCTTCGCCCTTGATTCCCAAATAATCTTTTGCTTCTGGGCTCTTGGGAATTGGAAGCTTTATGACAGGCATTGTACCACCCTCTGCAGGGGGTTCTTTGGCTGCAAAGAGAGGGTGATCAAAAACAGAGAAAAAAGCAAGAATGACGATGAAAACCAGTAACGAAGATAACTTTTTCATTTTCTTCCGTACCTCCTTTTCTGATTAAACGTATAAATATATCATGAATCGAAAGTAAAAGGTATCAGCACAATTCTTATTTTTTTGTAGGACTTTAGCTTGCATCTTTGTCGGTAAATATCCTATAGGCTATTTATTGACACCCCTCACTAAAACTGTTCTATAACTATGCCGAAATTCTGTGAATGAATGCCTTTGTGTTAAGAAATCTGGGATGCGTCCCACACAAGTTTTATGAGTCCTTTTACTAAAGGGGGATTATTGAGCTCTTTACCTAATTGATAACAGTGGAAACACTTCCCTTAACTACAAGCTTTTGTCTACGAGTCCGCAGTTTAAAGATATTGCAGATGTTGCGGCCTTCACCTGCTAATCAACAAATCTATGAAGACGTTAATAATAATGATTACCAAAAGAAATATTCAGCTTTGATTGAGTCATAAGTCAAGGCCTGACACCATTCAACTTGCGGTAACAGTTACATGCGCTTCATTACTTTTTTGCGAAGAGTCCTTTCATCCCCTCCGCAATCACATCGAGAGGTACTGCAGTGACACCGTCGCCCAAAGAATATCGCTTTGTTCCGGGATAGACTACAGCGATCTGTTCAAGATGCAAATCTTCACGAGCGGTCCGCATAGACGGTGTTATTCGCGGTGCATCTATACGCTTACACTCCACCCCCAGCATACGCCCGTTCTTCACAAGCACCAGGTCGATTTCGGCTCCACTGTGGGTCGCCCAAAAATATACTTCATCCGGATCTGTTGCCTTAATTGTTTCTTCAATCACGTAACCCTCCCATGATGTACCGCATTTGGGATGACTGAGCAATTCCTTCTCTGTCCGGATGCCCAGCAGATGATGCAACAGGCCAGTGTCTCGGAAATATATCTTCGGCGACCTGACCTGACGCTTTTTCAAGTTAGCATGCCATGGAGGAAGCTGCCGAACCATGAAGACGCCGGACAAAATATCAAGATAACGCCTCACAGTCGGCTCGCTGACCCCGAGCGAACGCGCGGGCTCCGCCGCATTCCATGTCTGCCCATGGTAATGTGCCAGCATTGTCCAGAAACGCAGCAATGCTGCTGAGGGTATTCCGATGCCCCATTGGGGCAGATCACGTTCCAGAAACGTCTGAATAAAATTCTTCCTCCAAACAAGGCTGTCGGTTTCGGTTCGTGCAAGAAAAGACAGCGGGAAACTTCCCCGCAACCAGTGACGAGCTTGAGCGATGCTACCGACTTCCCTCATGCTGAAGCCGCTCATAGTGACCGTCTCGATCCGTCCGGCCAGCGATTCAGAGGACTGCCTCATGAGTTCAGGCGAGGCACTGCCGAGGATGAGAAAGCGGGCATGTGACGGTATACGGTCTACCAACACACGAAGCACAGGAAACAGATCCACCTTTCGCTGCACTTCATCAATAACCACCAAGCCCTTCAATCCGCGTAAAGCGGTTATCGGCTCGTCCAGCCGGGCAAGACTGGTAGGGTCTTCGAGGTCGAAATAGTTGGGAGAATCAGCCTCCACAAGTTGCCGTGCCAGAGTGGTTTTGCCGCATTGGCGCGGGCCGATAAGCGCGACCACCCGGCTTCGCCTCAGGGCTGACTGCACCCTCCGTACTAAGTCTTTACGTTTAATCATGCGCTTCATTATACCATGAAAATCGAAAAGTAAACTTTCGAATTTCATGGTCTACTAGTGCTATAGTGTTAATTAGGGACACATCCCATATTTTACTTTCCTTTTTCCTTCCTTGGTCTTCCTGGTAATTTTAAGATAAATCTCCTGTCAAGTTTCCTTTCCATGCTCCTTATGAAATTCTCACTGCCAAAAGGTCTGCCTGTTTTTGTGGAGTATCTTACTGATCTCTTCTTTTGGAATGTTTGCCCTCATAAATTCTCTGTAGTCTTTTCTCTGCCCTTCCTCAAAAAGATCCTCATTTAATACCTCATCTTTTACACCATCTACTGGACAACATGATGAGGAAACCCTGTCGCAATTGCTCTCGCTATCCTCGACATAAGGGGATTTTACAGAATGACTGCCTCTATGTTAAGAAATATGGGATGTGTCCCAATACTGTTCCAGTACCCGTAAATCCCTATTTCGTTAATAGGTTCATTTTCGTAGAATACGGCCGTATAGACTGTATCGATATTTTTGGAAGTCAGATATTGCTTGCCGGAGGTAACAAATTTCGAAGTCATCCATGCCATTATGCTGCGAACCTCTTCACGTGTAATGCCATCAGGATGCATCCTCATGCCAGAGGACGTGTCATCAATTGCCTTGCTAATACAAGGAGGCGGCAGCGTCTTATATATTTTTGCA
Source organism: Nitrospirota bacterium (assembly GCA_043802315.1). Lineage (GTDB taxonomy): Bacteria > Nitrospirota > Thermodesulfovibrionia > Thermodesulfovibrionales > SM23-35 > DASPRG01. The sequence continues at coordinate 3,009 of JAZDLE010000027.1, read as the reverse complement.
ATAAGTGCCTGGTCGAAGGCAAAAGAGATGGATAGCGTAGATTGAAGTATCATAAGAGATATTCACAGTAAAGCTGACTTTCTTATTGACACAATATGCCTAACGCAAAAGCTCACTGGGAGTGGCGGCACTTTGATGTCCGTTAAGAATTACTCGGTAGTCTTACCGTCAAAGTGTTCATCATCAGCCATAGCATCGGCTTTAGTTTTGTGTATCACAGCATCTCTATGCTCTGGAGGCGAATAGATTGTATAGAGCTTCATTTCTTTATCCTTTGAGGTATTAATGATGTTATGTCTGGTGCCTGCAGGAATGACGATAGCATAATCATCCTCGATTTTATGTTCCACATCATCGAGAACCGCCTTCCCTTTTCCTTTTTCAATACGAATGAATTGATCAAGCTCATGCACCTCTTCGCCGATCTCCTCCCCAGGCCTCAAAGACATTACAACCAACTGGCTGTTTTTTGCAGTGTAAAGTACTTTGCGGAAGTTTTTGTTTTCCTTTGTTACTTTTTCTATGTCGACTACATATCCCTTCATGTTATCCTCCTTTTAGTCTTATCTATTTTTTTCTGTTTTATTATAGTAAAACAAAAAAAGGTCTTCTCTTATATGTTTAACTGAAAGCTACATCAAGTACCATCATCACCGCGAAACCAATCATTGCTCCTGCAGTTGCTTCATGAGTATTCCCTCCACGCTGAGATTCTGGAACAAGTTCCTCGACGACGACAAATATCATAGCGCCAGCAGCAAAAGCCAAAGCATATGGCAGGATAGGTTGTGCAAGAATAACAGCCGCTGCTCCAAGAACACCCGCAATTGGTTCAACTATTCCAGATAATTGTCCGTACCAGAAACTTTTAAAACGAGACATCCCTTCACGGCGTAGAGGCATAGATACTGCAAGACCTTCTGGAAAATTTTGTATCCCGATACCAATAGCTAATGCAACTGCTCCTGCTAAGGTTGCAGAGGGAACACCTGCAGCAACTGCCCCAAAGGCAACTCCCACTGCAAGCCCTTCCGGGATGTTATGCAATGTTATTGCCAGAATAAGCAAAGTGCTCCGTTGCCAACTTGTTTTAATTCCTTCAGCTTCTTCCATAGGAAAACCGAGATGTAGATGAGGAAGTATTCTATCAATACCTCGTAAGCATAGACCTCCTAAAAGAAAACCTGCTGTAGCTGGAACCCATACAGGAATATCTTTGCCCCCGGACATCTCAATTGCAGGAGCAAGCAGTGACCAAAAACTTGCAGCAACCATAACTCCTGCAGCAAAGCCAAGCATCCCATCGAGAACCTTCTTGTTTATATCTTTCCCTATGAAGACACATGCCGCGCCAAGAGCTGTGATCCCCCATGTGAAACAAGTAGCAAGCAAAGCTTGCAGTACAGGATGTACATTCTGTAATATGTCTGTCATGATTCAGTAAATTTTAATCTTTACGTTAAAGTAGACCAGGTTTTTAATTCGTTCCAATAATAATTATTTATTAGAAATACTATTCATCTTCAAGCAACTCCCCGATTATAGGAACTCTTCCTAAGAGATCTTCTCCATGTGGCGCTTGTTGCAGAGCTTCTGTTAGATCTTCTCCAGCCTGGTGAAGAACCTGATGTTTCCCATCCTTCCAGTGAAAACTATCTGATACATCATACACTATTCCGTTATAAGCTATATATGGCTTAGTACTATTCTTACCATTATGGTGAGAGAGTTCTTGTTTTGTAAACTTTTCCATATACAAACTTTTTGATTATACAGTACATTGCAGAGAGGGTACCATAAATGCTTATAGTACCCTCTATTTTTTTCACTTGAGGAACTTAGAGACAAACGGGGATGTATCACCACGCCTCATAAAGTGTCCTGAGGGTCCTTCGCCTAAGAATTCAGAAAACCAGGATTCATGTTCTATCTCTTCGTTGAGAATAGCCTGAGAAAGGTCATACGTTCTATGATCCTTCCCGGCGGTTATATTACAGATATTCGTGTATCCCCTCACTGCACACCTTTCAGCTTCTACCAATACAGTTAACATCGCCTTAATATCTCTTGGGTCTGCAGGCAGCTTTGCAGGTTTGCATGCTGAAATATCATGGAAGTCATTCATATTTTCAGGCAACTTGCCACCAAGTTCATAAATACGGGGAACAAGTGCCTCAAAATGATTTCTGTCTTCAATGCGTGCTGTCTCTGCAATCTCTTTTATGCCTTCACCGTCCAGACCAATCAAATTTACCCGCAAGATTGTGTAGTAATAAAAGGTTGTTAACTCAGCAGAGGCATTTTTAACCAGGAGTTCTAACAACTGATCAACATTGACTCCTGCTTTTTCTACCATTTCTCTTGCTACTTTTGCCATCGCAACCTCCTTTTGTTTTGGAGTTATTAATACTAATGTTTCAAACCAGAAAAGTGTCATTATTAGCGCATGACCATCACCTCCCCCATAATTGCCTATAAATCCTAATTAGTTATTGTTCTTATTAAATAAGAAAAAAAATTTATTTTTTCCTACACTTGTTACAAAAACCTTCGAGAACTACTTTTTTATTTAATACTGTAACTTCTTTCTGTATCTCTTCAGGAATTGTTATGTTGTTGTAAGCCTTGTTTTGAAAATCAATAATACTGTGACACTTAATACATCTGAAATGATGATGGGTATCAATATTCGGGTCATATCGTTTGGGTTGTCCATATCCCTCAACAATATTTGCGATACCGATTTGGGAGAATGTCAAGAGAGTCCTGTTCACTGTGTCAAATGAAAGATTAGGAATCTTTTTCACTAATCTCTTATAAAGGATATCTGCAGAGGGGTGATCTTTTGCTTGAAGGAGTTCTTGATAAATAATAGTGCGTTGGGGTGTTATTTTAAGACCATGCTCTTTAGCTCTCTGATAGAAAATATCTATCATTTCTTTTTTATCTAATTTATATTCCATATTAAAAACTATATAGGAATTATTCTTATTTGTCAAGATAATTTAT
>JAZDLE010000026.1:0-21351 GCA_043802315.1 Nitrospirota bacterium | reverse complement strand
CATGAAGTGGTCATGTCTGTGGGTGTGCTCGCAATGATTGATGCAAAGGCTGCAGGGGTCATGTATACAAGGGATCCCAATAATCCAGAAGAGGATACCCTTATCATCAGTGCAGTTCGAGGTCTCGGGAAGAGTGTTGTCGATGGAGTCGTAACCCCTGAAACCTATACCTTATCAAGGAATCATTTAGAAATAATAAAAAGGAATATCCCCGAACAGAAGTGCATGTTTGTGTGCAAACCTGAGGGGGAACTCGAGGAGGTCATTTTATCTGATGAGATGAAGGGTAACCCCAGCTTGAGTGACTTACAGATTAAAACCCTCGCTGAGTATGCCATTGCTATTGAGAACCACTATAAAGCTCCTCAAGACATCGAGTGGGCAATAGATAAAGATGATAAACCGTATATACTGCAGACCAGGCCATTGCTGATTCTGAAAGAGAAGACAAAGCCCGTCCCTACCCGAATCGAAGGCTACCCTCTCCTGGTTGACAGAGGCGTCATTGCATGTAAAGGGATAGGTTTTGGAAAAGCTTATATCGTAAAGACAGAAGAAGACCTAAAGGACTTCCCCGAAGGTGCTGTGCTTGTGACAAAACATACATCCACAAAGTATGTGACTGTCATGAATAAGGCAAGTGCAATTATCACAGATATTGGAGGGGCCACAGTCCACATGGCATCCTTAGCCAGGGAATTCCAGGTTCCTACTATCGTCGATACAGAGGTTGCGACGGATATTCTTAAAAAAGGCCAGGAATTAACGGTAGATGCAATAAACTGCAATATCTATGAAGGGCATGTAAAGGAGCTGGAAGAATTTGCAGAAAAGAGGGAGGAACCCTTTAAAGGCACGCAACTCTTTAAGACCCTTGAGGGAGTTCTGAAATGGGTCGTTCCCCTGAATTTAGTTGACCCAGGAGATAAGAGGTTTAAACCCCAATTCTGCGAGACCTTACATGATATAACGCGCTTTGCCCATCAGAAGGCAATGCAGGAGATGTTCAAGATTTCTGAGGAATTACCTGAAGATGTTGAAACGGTGAGACTTGTGGCAGGCATACCCCTTCTCGTATACGTCATCGATTTAGGAGGAGGGATAAAAGGTGTTTCTAAAAAACTTACTCCTGAATATATTGACTCTGTACCCTTCAATGCCTTTTTAAAAGGGCTTGTCGCACTGGAATGGCCCGGGCCGAGGCACGTTGATGTTAAAGGATTTTTAGGCATGGTTGCCCATACTGCTTCAATACCAGAGGCAGAACTTGAGCAGATGGGGGAGGAGAACTTCTCGCTCATCTCCAGGGAATATATGAACTTCTCAATAAGACTTGGCTATCATCTTTCCGTAGTCGAGGCATACACAGGGGATAATATAAATGACAATTACATCAGGTTCTTCTTCAAGGGGGGGGGTGCGAGCAGAGAGAGGAGATTGAGGAGGGTCAATCTCATTAGTGAGGTGCTGAAAAAAATTGATTTCAGGGTAATGGTTACAGAAGACGTAATCGATGCGATCATTACCAAGGATAAAAAATCACACCTTGAAGAAAAATTAGAAATTCTGGGGAGACTCACCGTTTATACGAAACAACTGGATGCGATTATGCACGATGATGCCAGCACTGAATTGCATATGGAAGAATTCATCGGAGAACACTTTAAACAAGGGTTGAGAGTTGAATAGTTTAAAAGGTTGCTGACCTTAAACCATTAAACCTTTAAACTTTACTTTTCAACTGTTCTTTAAGCATCTTATTTTCCCTCTGTAAACGTACCCACTTCAGTGCTCTTTCGATGGTAAAAAGGATTTGTTCTTTTCTGAAGGGCTTTGTGAGAAAGTCAAAGGCCCCTTTTTGCATTGTCTCGACAGCAGCTTCAACAGTGGCATAAGCCGTTATGATAATTGTAGGGATGTCTTCATCAAAACGCTTGACAGACTCAAGGAGTTCTATCCCGTTAAGACCAGGCATCTTTAAGTCTGCAATAAGGAGATCGAACCCTTTTTTTGCTAATTCGAGAGCCTCCAGGGGGTTATTGGTAGTTGTGACCTCGTAAGAGGTCTTCTCCTTTATTATCATACTCAGAAGCCTCAACATATCTGGTTCATCATCTACTATTAAAATTTTTTCGGCCATATCTCCCTCCCTTTCTTATTAGTTTAAGGGTTTAAAGTTTAACGGTTTAAACGGATAAAACGTTGAATCATAAACTATTAAACCTTAAACCATTTAACCTTTAAACTGTTATTTTATTGCTGGTAAGGAAACTATAAAAGTCGTTCCTGTCTCCTCTGACTCCTCTTTCGTCTTCGTCTCAAAGCTGATATTTCCGCCGTGTTTGCTAATCAATGCGTATGATATGGTGAGTCCCAGTCCCGTGCCCTCGCCTACTTTCTTTGTTGTAAAAAAGGGGTCGAATATCTTTGCCCTGTTTTCCTTTTTAATCCCGCTGCCTGTATCCGAAATCCCTATCTCAACATTCCGTCCGCTGTCTGCAGTCCTCGCAGAGATTTTTAGGATTCCGCCTTCTTTCATGGCTGAAATGGAATTACTGATCATATTGAAAAAGACCTGTTGGAGTTCACCAGGGTCTCCTTTGACCTTTGGTAGAGGATCCACCATATCTCTTTCAACGAAAATGTTGTTAAGTGATAGGGTATTTCCTTCAACAGCAAGCACAGCCTCGATGTTCTCCTTTATATCTACCTCTTCTTCCTTAGGCTCTGAAAAGCGTGCAAAGCTCAGGAGGTTTGACACAATCCTCTGGGCATTAAGACCCTGCTTTTCCATAGTCTTTAATATCTCATAGAATTCGGAGTCTCGCGGAACCTTCTCTGACAGCATCTCTGTAAAGCCGAGGATTATCGCCAGGGGATTGTTTATTTCGTGTGCCACGCCTGCAGCCATTGTTCCAAGGGATGCCAGTCTTTCGGTGTGGTACATCTGCTCCTCCATCTTTCTCCTTTCAGTGATGTCTCGCGCAATGCCAAGTATGGAGCTCACCTTACCATATTCATCCAGAAGCCCGCTGAAGTTGGTGCTTAGCCAGTATTCATTCTCATTCACTAACACAGGGCAGATTAAATGCCTGCTTACATCTTTTTCAAAGACTTCTTCTATTGTTTTCAACTGAGATTCAGCACAGTCAGGAGGAAACAATTCTGTAAGGTTGTGTTCTAAAATATACTTAGGGTTTCTTTTGAAAAAATTGTATCCGTAGCTGTTCATGGAGAGAAAATTACCATTTCTGTCTACTCGAAAGATAATGTCTTCTGCACGCTCAACAAGAGACCTGTAAAGGCCTTCCGATTTCCTGAGTTCCCTGGTCTTTTCCTCGACCTCCTCTTTTAAAACAGCTGACCATTTAAGCAGCACGGTGAATATTAAAAATCCCCCAGAAAATATACCCAAAACAACAATACCCTCGAGAAGAAATTGTCCGATCTGTATGCTTCGAACGGTACTCTCAACCTCACTAATAGGTGCTACTACTGCCACAGACCAGATTTCACCCTTATCACTGCTTAAATGAATAGGTGCATAGGCAATCAATTTCTTAATCTCACCCTCCTGACCTCTATGCCATCCGGATACATACCAGCTTGTTCCCTCGCCACCCTTTAACATCTTCTCTTTCTGGATTTCGTTAATCCTTGCAAAGGATATAGAGGGCATTTTCCCTTTTCGTACTTCAAAGGCATTTTTGCCGATAAAATCTTTTTCAAGATGGTAAAGAAAGATGCCTTTTTTATCAATCGCCCATGCATACCCAGTTCTCCCAGACTGTATTCCTCTTGTAACTTTTCCTGTTAATTCAGTGGCATTGATAAGGAACATCAAGACCCCGGAAAATGTATTTTTTGCGACAGGATGCGATTCATCCACAGAGACCTGCCAGACAGGTATAACTATCCTCATCATGGGTCTTTTATAATTATCTCCGTAATCTTCACAAAAAATCTCACATATATGAATATTGCCTTTGTTTTCCTCTATACTGGCCCACTCCAGATAATGCGTATCTTCTTGAGAGGGGCTTACAGTCTTAAATCCAGAGTCATCTATGATATAAGCCTTTATATCTTGATTATCGATAAATCTTATATCTACCCCGCCCTTGTCCTTAATACTTGAGAAAGCGATATCCATTCTTTTGTTCATGAAGGCTGACTCTTTGTATTGGATGGATGGTGAGAGACTGAGGAGAGACAGCTCTCTTTTCAAATGGTTAATACTATCCTGAATCTGGTTTGCAGCATGTTTTGCAAGAAGTAACTGCTGTCGGTTAAAGTCTCTGACCACTGTTTCCCTGACCTTCCGTGCGTACAACCAGCCTATTAATAACGTAATGGTGAGCAAAAGAGGCGTGCCAATAAGAACTATCATCTTTAAATGTTTTACACTGAAGTAAAAGGTTGCCCTTGAAAAGAAGGTTGAGAACCCGTTCCAAAAATCCTTAATATTTCTCGTCCGAGTCATGAAAAACCTCGAATATTTTAACAGAAATATTCAAAGAGTTAAAGGTATTACTGACATCAATTAAATAATAAAACTCACAACCTCCTCAAAATTTGACTAAATTAGACAACTATTTTATAGTTTAATACTTGATTATGATTCAGAGCATGACAGGCTTTGGCAGTGCTGAGAAAAACGGCTTCAGGGTCGAAATCCGTTCTCTTAATCACAGATTTATTGAAATATCAATAAAAACACCGCCTTATCTGAGCCAGCATGATATCCCTTTGAGAAATATCCTGAAAGAGCAGTTTCAGAGAGGGAGGTTTGACGTCACCGTTTCAACGGATAATCATAAAATGGTACAAATAACCATAAACAAGGAAATGGCAAAAAGGATCTTTACTGCCTTCAAGAATATACAACAAGAGCTTTCCGTCCCAGGCCAGATAGATATAAACACACTCGCTGGATACAGAGAACTGCTCGTAGAAGAGGAGCCTACATACGACATGGATGCACTCTATGCCGCCTTTCATGAGGCTGTCTCCAGCCTTGAAGCTATGAGGATAAGGGAAGGCAAAATGCTTTCAGAGGAGCAACGACAGAGGGCAGAGTCATTGAGTGTAATCAATAATAAAATAAAATCCCTAACACCGCATCTTCTTGAAAAGTATAAAGAAAAGTTCTGTGAGAGATTGAGGTTAATACTCGAGGCAAAAGAGATGGACAATACGAGGGTAATGCAGGAGGCCGCAATAATGGCTGAGAAACTCGACATATCAGAAGAGGTAAGCAGAGTAGAAAATCACATAAAACAGTATATAGAGACCCTCGATAAAGGGAATGTGATAGGAAGAAAGCTCGATTTTCTTTTACAGGAGATAGGCAGGGAAGTAAATACAATAGCAGCAAAATCAAGCGATTATGTTATATCCAGCCTGACCGTAGATATGAAGATCGAGATTGAAAAGATGAGAGAACAGGTGCAGAATATACAATAAGGAGAAAGTATGAAAAAGGGTGACTTAAGAACGGTACTCGTCAATATAGGCTTTGGCAATGTGGTGGCAACCTCCAAGGTGGTGGTAATTGTTACGCCAGGTTCTGCGCCAATGAGGAGGCTTCGAGAGGAAGCAAAAAAAAGAGGTAAACTGATTGATGCGACTGAAGGGAGGCGCACCCGCTCAATAATAGTAACAGACAGTGATCACATTATCCTTTCAGCACTTCAGGCTGAAACGATTACTCAGAGATTCTTTGAAGATAAAGAGACACTTGAAGAAGGGTAAGGGTATCCTTTTTATAGTCTCTGGACCCTCAGGCGCAGGAAAAACAACGCTCTACAAGGAAGTAGCATCGTCGCTGCCTAACCTGAAAGCTTCAGTCTCTTTTACAACCCGCCTGCCCCGGCCAGTGGAAGTTCATAACAGGGATTACACATTTGCCAGTAGAGATGAATTCAGGGCAATGATTGATAAAGGGGAATTTGCGGAATGGGCAGAGATTCATGGAGAACTTTATGGCACCTCAAAGAAGAGGCTTGAAGAGATTGTGGATTCGGGTGTTGATGTCATTTTGGATATAGACATACAGGGAGCAAAGCAGCTCAAAGAAAAATATAAGGAAGGGGTATATGTCTTTGTACTTCCACCCTCCATGGAGATACTGAAAGAAAGACTTGAAAAGCGCATGGCTGATTCAAAGGACAAAATAGAAAAAAGGCTTGCAGTGGCAGTTGAAGAAATTAAAAAGTATCAGGAGTATGATTATGTTATAGTAAACAATATCATAGAGGATGTCTTAAAAGAACTGAAAGCAGTAATAATCTCCCACAGGGTCAGCATGAAAAGAGTTGACCCTGAGTGGATTAAAAGGAATTTTTTAACATAGGTTCGCACAAGGTAAAAGGAGGAAAAGATGGATATCGTTTCTCTGCCGGCTGAATACGACAGAAAAAAGATTGATGGAAGATACAGGGTTGTAGCAATAGCAACTCAAAGAGCAAGGGAGCTTGCTTTAGGCGCTAAACCCAAGATTAAGACAAAGGCAAAGAAGATTACAACCATAGCCATTGAGGAGACAATATCGAACAGTATCGAATTCTTGACAGGTGAGCAGGCCAAAAAAGCAAAAGAAGAGGCAAGTAAGTTAGATTATAGAAGACTCCTTGAGGAAAGGGGAAAGCAAGCCCCTCCTGAGGAGGTCACAGAGCTCGAGAAAGACCTGAAGGTTTATCTCCACGAAAAGGAAGCAACAGACAAGAAGGCCCTGGAGAACCTTTTCGGTGACAGAAGAGAAGAGGGTATTGAGGAATAAGTCCGTTCTCCTCGGAGTGACCGGTGGAGTTGCAGCTTACAAGGCCGTAGACTTAATAAAAAGACTCAGAGAAGAAGGCACATCGGTCACTGTGATTATGACCGAGGCTGCCAAAAAATTCATAACACCCCTATCTCTTGAAATAGCTTCTCAAAACAGGGTTTATTCTGATCTCTTTAGTGACCCCATGATTCACATAATGTTGCCTGCTCATGCAGATATCATGGTTATCGCTCCTGCAACAGCAAACACGATCGCGAAGTTCGCAAGAGGTATTGCTGATAACCTCCTCAGCACCTGTCTCCTTTCATTCACTGGGAAAATAGTTATTGCACCCTCTATGAACTGGAGGATGTATGAGAACCCTATTTTCCAGGAGAACTTGAAATATCTTTTATCTCGTGGAATCATTCAGGTCGGACCTGAAAGAGGAAGCCTCGCATGTGGAGAAGAGGGAATGGGAAGGATGTCAGAGACAGCCGAGATAATCGAGACTATAAAGTCAGCCCTCAGTCCGAAAGACCTAACGAGAGAAAAGGTCATTGTGACTGCAGGTCCTACCAGAGAGCACCTTGACCCCATCAGGTTTATATCAAACAGGTCATCAGGAAAGATGGGATATGCCATAGCAAGGGCTGCCTTAAGAAGGGGCGCAGAGGTAACCCTCATAAGCGGTCCTTCAATAGTAAGTCAACCGAGGGGAGTCAAATTCGTCTCTGTCGAGACGGCAGGTGAGATGTTCGACGCTGTAAATCAAGAACTGCCTTCATCAACTGTGTTAGTGATGTCTGCTGCTGTTTCTGATTTCATGCCTGCAGAAAAGGCAGAAAAGAAGATTGAGAAATCTGAAGAACTGCTTTTAAGGCTTCGCCAAACACCTGATATTCTTTCAGAGATTGGAAAAAGGAAAGACAGGCCATTTATTATCGGCTTTGCAGCAGAGACGGGGAGAAAGATTGAACGTGCTCGAAGAAAATTAAAAGAAAAGAATATGGATATAATCGTATTGAATGATGTTACAAAAGCAGGTTCAGGATTTGATGTTGATACAAACAGTGTTGTCATCCTTGACAGAGAGAAGGAGATAAGCCTTCCACTTTTGAGTAAGGATTCTGTGGCAGAGGCGATATTAGACAGATTGGTCCAACTTAGAGCTTGACTTTTTCCGCTATTTCGATAAAAATTTTGGCATATCATGGCATTACAAGAAATTGAGAGATTGAAAGAGAGGGTCGATAAAGACCAGAATTCCAAACTCTTCGTACCTCTTGCCGAAGAATATAAAAAAGAAGGGATGCTTGACGAGGCCATCGATGCCCTTACGAAGGGACTTGAAAGACATCCTGGCTATATGAGTGCGCGCGTTTCCTTAGGCAAGATATATCTTGAAAAGGGTATGCTCAGTGAGGCAGGTGCAGAATTTAAAAAGGTTGCAAATGCTATCCCTGAAAATCTCTACGCTCACAAGAAGCTGGCTGAGATTTATAGAGCCCTCAGCGAGAGAGAAAATGCTGTAGCAGAATTCAGGCAGGTATTAAAACTGAACCCGACAGACGAAGATGCTGTGAATAGCCTCGCTATTCTCGAAGGAGGATTTACTGTTCAGCCCGAAGTTACTAAAATGGTAAGGGCCATGATGAAAGAAGAAAAGCCATCAGAGGTCCCTGCCAGCGAACCTTTAGAAGATTTGAGGGAAGCTCCTTTTGAAATGGAAGAAGTATTGAAAGAAACGCTTGAAGAACAAGAAAGGCTTCCTGAAGAAAGGGTGCTTACATCTGAGGATGTATTTGAAGTATTTGGAGAATCAGAAATTGCTGTAGAGGAAATTCACGAGGCTCCGGAAAATGGACTATTCGAGGAGTCGCGGATAAACATAAGTGATGCAGATAAGTGTATATCCCACGGCAGGTATGCAGAAGCCCTGAATGTTTATAAGAGACTTCTTTTGATTGAACCGGGTAATGTTCATGTGCTCCAGCGTATTGAGGAACTAAGAGCCCTCTTGAAACTCCTCGGAAGGGGCAAGGAAGAATTGATATCAATGATGAACAGCTTTCTTGAGGGTATTAAAAAAAGGCAGGATGAGTTCTTCAGAACTCTTTAAAGGGAATGAAGGTTTTAGTCATCCATGGTCCTAACCTCAACCTCCTCGGTACAAGGGAGACTGATATATACGGAACCAAATCGCTCAATGAAATAAACAGTGATATCCTTTCCCTTGCTTCAGACCTTGGTATCGATGTAAAGATACTGCAGCTTAACAGCGAGGGAGAGATATTAAATGCTATCCAGGAAGGTGCCTATGATGCCCTGATTATAAATCCTGCTGCTTATACACATACGAGTATAGCAATAAGAGATGCCCTTTTAGCAGTAGGCAAACCTTCGATAGAGGTACACCTCTCAAATATCTACCAACGCGAGGAATTCAGGAGGAAGTCTTTCATGGCAGACGTTGCTGTTGGGCAGATAAGCGGTTTTGGCCCTGACAGTTACCTCCTTGCCCTAAGGGCAGCAAAAAGCATCCTTTCCAAATAAGAATATCCAAATTCCAAGCACCAATGACCAAATAATGACGAATCACCAGGCACCAATAACCAACCTTTTGAATTTAGGTTCTTCAGGGAAATGTGTGAAGAATCCCCCTTTGGCAAAGGGGGATGAAGGGGGATTTTATAAATGAATGCTTCACCTCTTTGCTAAAGAGGGGAATAAGAAAGAAGAGTTTATTTCAAGGTGTATCCGAAAAAATGTCTGAAGAAACTGAATTTATTTGGTTTTTGCAATTTGATTATTGGTGATTATTTGGTTATTGTAATTCGGTCATTGGTTATTATTTGGAGTTTGGGATTTGGTTATTGGAAGTTTACTTATGATTAAAGCACCTGATACCCATTACGTTTCGCGGCTTACCAAGATGAGAAAATCCTTTACAAAAAAGGGGGGGGATGGTTTCCTCGTCACCGATATACATAATATCCGGTATCTTACCGGTTTTTCAGGCTCATCAGCTTTCCTCCTCATCACAAAGAATAAAAATATTTTCATAACAGACTTTAGATATAAAGATCAGGCAGAAAGAGAGGTAAAGGGTTGGGATTTCATCATAGAAAAAAAAGGGATGATAAAGGCTATAGAGAACCTTTCTCGAAAGGTTGGCATCAAGAAACTCGGTCTCGAGTCTTCTGTCTCTTATGATTTTTTTAGAAAGTTATCCAGAGATCTGAACCTAAAATTTTTTACGGGTCTTATTGAAAGGTTGAGGGCAATAAAGGATACCAGTGAGATACGTTCAATCAGGAAGGCGATACGGCGTGCAGAGTCTGCCTTTCTTGAAGTAAAGCCATATATCAAACAGGGGGTGAGGGAAAGGGCTATAGCCCTGAGACTCGAGGAGAGACTGAAGAAGAAAGGCTGCAGACATATTCCCTTTGATGTAATTGTTGCATCAGGTCCGAATTCGGCCATGCCTCATGCCAAGCCAACAGAAAGGAAACTAATGAACGGTGACCTTGTCATTATAGACTGGGGCGGAGAGGCTGATGGTTATTTCTCCGATATGACAAGGACTTTTCTCATAGATAAAGGGAATGATATCATTAAAAAGAAGGCGATCTACCAAATTGTATTAGAGGCGAACAAAAAAGCTATTTCTCAAGTCTCACCCGGAGTAAAATCTGAAGATATCGACTTTTCAGCAAGGAATGTTATACAAAAGACAGGTTATGGAGAGTTCTTCGGACATGGAACTGGCCATGGAGTTGGGCTCAAGGTTCATGAACTACCACGAATAACGTGGAATAGAAGAGAGAATATGAAAGAGAATATGGTTTTTACCATTGAACCAGGCATCTACCTGCCAGGAGTCGGCGGGGTGAGAATAGAGGACAGGGTAATAGTAACACCTGATGGTTCTAAAACCCTGACAGCACTTCCAAAACGACTCGATATTATAAGATAATTTGTCTTTCAGATCAAAACTTCTCTCAGGTTTTGGATGTGACAGGAACAGAAATTATCTCAGGAATATGATAGAGTAGTCAAATTTTTGTAGAAAAAGGCTTTCTTCGTATATTAAAAAATATGGAATAAAAAGGAAGGTTTTACTTAAGGTAATATATTATCAAAAATGGTAAAATTGTTTACTCTTTAGATTGCAAGGGGTATTAATTTGGTTTCAACAAGTGATTTCAGAAAGGGCATTAAAGTAGAATTTAAAGGAGAACCCTGCGAGATAGTAGACTTTCAGCATGTGAAGATGGGGAGAGGTGGAGCTATTGTCAGGACAAAGCTCAAGAGCCTCAAGACCGGCAGCGTCCTTGAAGAGACTTTCAGGTCAGGTGAAAAATTGGAAACCCCTCAACTTGAGGAAAAGAAGATGCAATACCTCTATATGCAGGAAGGCATGTACTATTTCATGGACGAGGAGACATACGAGCAGGTTCCCCTTACTGCTGATCAGCTCGGCGAGGCAAAGAAATTTCTCAAGGAAAATATCGTCGTTGGAATCCTTTACTGGAAAGAAAATCCACTGAGTGTAGAACTCCCTATCTTTGTCGAGCTTTTGGTTAAAAAGACAGACCCTGCAGGATTCAAAGGAGACACAGCATCAGGAGGTAGCAAGCCAGCAACCTTAGAAACAGGGGCTGTGATCAAAGTCCCCTTTCATATAAACGAGGGAGACACTATTAAAGTGGATACGAGGACATCGGAATATATAGAAAGGGCGAAATAATGGAACTCGATGATTTAAAAGAACTTATAGAGCTCCTTAAAGAGACGGATATTACAGAACTACAATTGGAAAAAGATGGTACAAAGGTGAGAATCAAAAGAGAGAAGATGTTATCACCCATGGAGATATCAGTACAGAAATTTGGGGGGCTCCAGGAGAAAGTAACACGGGAGGCAGAAGAAGAAACAAGGCTTATTACCGTAACCTCACCAATTGTCGGCACTTTCTACAGGGCATCTTCGCCTGAGGCTGCTCCATTTGTAGAGGTAGAATCGAAAATCAAGAAGGGCCAGGTTTTATGTATTGTTGAAGCGATGAAGCTCATGAATGAGATAGAGAGCGAGGTAGACGGCATTGTTATAAAGGTCTTAGTAGAAAATGGTCAGCCCGTTGAATATGGTGAGCCCCTTTTTCTCATAGAACCAATATGAGCAAAGAGCCATGAGCAAAGGAGAGGTCAAAAGGTCACGGCCACGATGCCCCCGAAAGCTTTCGGGGTGACGTTAACCGGTAGCGTAAAAGAACCGAAAGACATGGCCGACAGACGAAACGGGCTTCGTAACCGTAACCGCGTCAATTGAAATGAAACTATTCAAGAAGATCTTAATAGCGAGCCGTGGTGAAATCGCTGTCAGAATCATCCGTGCCTGTAAGGAGCTCGGAATAAAGACTGTCGCCGTTTACTCAGACGTTGAGAAAGAATCCCTCCATGTCAGGCTTGCAGAGGAATCTGTATGTATAGGACCTGCAAACCCAACCCAGAGTTACCTAAATATTCCTGCTATATTGAGTGCTGCTGAGATAACAGACTCGGATGCTATTCATCCTGGTTACGGTTTTCTATCAGATAATTACCATTTTGCTGAGGCATGTGTCACCTCCGGCCTAACATTTATAGGCCCCTCACCTGAGAATATAAGGCTCGGTGGTGACAAGGCAAAGGCAAGACAGATAATGAAAAGAAAGGGTGTGCCTGTCGTGCCTGGAAGTGACGGACCTGTTGCTACAGAAGAGATGGCCATGAAGGCTGCAAAGAAAATAGGGTTCCCCGTAATAATCAAGGCTTCTGCAGGTGGAGGAGGCCATGGCATGAGGATAGTAAAAGAGGAGAAAGACCTCGAACAATCTCTTTATGTGGCGCAGAGAGAGGCACTAACTGCATTCGGTAACAGCGAACTCTATATAGAGAAATACATACCAGAGGCGAGGCACATAGAAGTCCAGATTATGGCAGACAATAAAGGCAATGTTATACATCTCAATGAAAGAGACTGTTCAATTCAGAGGAGGCATCAAAAACTTATAGAAGAGTCTCCATCTCCTATTTCGACATCAGAAAAGTTCAGGAAGAAGATTGGAGAGTTAGGCGTTAAGGCTGCACGTGCCATACGTTACAGAAATGTTGGTACCGTAGAATTTATCGTCAATCATGACAGTAATATCTACTTCATGGAAATGAACACCCGTATCCAGGTTGAGCATCCTGTGACTGAGGAAGTTACAGGATTTGATATCGTCAAGGAGCAGATAAAACTTTCAGCCGGTGTCCCTTTAGAGTACAAACAGGCCCAGATAAAACTGTCAGGTCATGCCATAGAGTGCAGGATTAATGCAGAAGACCCTGAAAGGTTTATCCCCTCTCCAGGAAAGATTACATACCTCTCTCTCCCAGGGGGACCGGGTGTCAGGGTAGATACTGCAATATATAGTGGATATGTTATACCGTCTCAATATGATTCTCTGATAGCTAAACTGATTGTCCATGGAAAAGACAGGGAAGAGGCCATTGCCAAAATGAGACGTGCCCTCGATGAGTTTATCATCGAAGGTGTGAAGACAACCATCCCGTTTCATAAGAAGGTCCTGAACAATCCTGATTTCATAAAGGGCGACTTCAATACAACGTTTGTCGAGAAGATAAACGGCTCAAGCCGTGAAGGACCTTCCTTGTCAGTCACAAAAGACTAGACATTAATTTTGCCATTTATGTATCTCGGTGGATTATGTTTCATCACTGACCGCAAGGTATCCGGTCTTTCCTATGAGGATATGACCTTCAAGGTACTCATGAAAGGCGTACATTGGATTCAGTACAGGGAAAAGGAAAGATCGAGACTCGAGATCTACAAGGGAGCAGCCAAGCTAAGAAGGCTTACAAGGGATTATAATGCTGTATTTATTGTAAATGACTTCATAGATATCGCAATTTGTGTCAATGCGGATGGAGTTCATCTCGGACAGGATGACCTGCCTCTGAAGGAGGCGCGAAAGATAATGGGCAGAGACAAGATAATTGGTATTTCGACCCATAGTTTAGAGCAGGCTATAGAGGCAGAAAGGAATGGTGCTGATTATATTGGATTTGGACCCGTATTCCATACCCTGACAAAGGATGCTGGGAAACCGAAGGGTACTGATATGCTTCAAGAGCTTAAAAACCAGATTAATATACCAGTAGTTGCAATTGGTGGTATAAGCCTTGAAAATATCAGGTCCGTTCTCCATACAGGTGTAGACGCTGTTGCAGTTGCATCGGCAATCCTCAAGGGAGATATTGAAGAAAATGTTAGGAGTTTTATGGATTATGTCAAGGACCAAAAATGAAAGATCATAAAGAGCGTGAGCATTGGCAGAGCAGGATTGGTCTGGTATTGGCAATGGCCGGCAATGCTATTGGACTTGGAAATTTTCTTCGTTTCCCCGGAAAGGCAGCAGGAAATGGTGGTGGAGCATTCATGATTCCCTACTTTATTTCTCTCATACTCATGGCAATTCCCCTTATGTGGCTTGAATGGGCTCAAGGCCGTTATGGAGGCATGAGAGGTCACGGTACAACACCAGGCATATTTCAGTCAATGTGGCAGAACCGTATTGCAAAATATCTGGGTGTATTAGGGATCTTTATCCCAACAGTTATACTCATCTATTATACTTACATTGGGAGCTGGACACTCGGTTATGGCATTTATAGCCTCCTTGATCTTTTACCAAAGGTGGATCAATCTGTCCTTCATCCAGGTATGGGCCCTCAGGAAATTTCCAAAATCATCCTCCAACCGTTTGATGAGTTTCGAAATGCCTATACGGGGATAGAAAAAGGAGAATTCCTTCAGGTGCAGGCTTTTACATATGCAATTTTTGTCTTCGTCCTCCTCTTGAGCATTTGGGTATTGGCAAGGGGTGTCTCCCGAGGCATAGAAGTTGTGGCCAAAATTGCTATGCCTGTCCTTTTTATTCTTGGGATAGTATTAGTAATACGTGTTTTTACTTTAGGCCATCCTGTTACCGAACATTACGGATCGATGAATGGATTTGCCTTTCTTTGGGAACCAAACTGGTTCATTGAGCGTGATGGAAGACAGGTATTTGTCCTTTTGGATGTTCAGACATGGCTGGAAGCTGCAGGACAGGTCTTTTTTACTCTCAGTTTGGGCTTTGGCGCTATCCAGTGTTATGCTTCTTATCTCCGTGAAAACGACGATGTGGTACTTTCAGGACTTGCTACTACTTCTGCTAACGAGTTTGCAGAAGTCATTCTGGGAGGCTCATTAGCCATTCCTGCTGCAGCAGCATTTTTCGGAATAGCCTCAACTCAGGTGATTGCCTCTCAAGGTTCCTTTTATCTTGGTTTTACATCCATGCCTGCCATCTTCGGATTCTTACCAGGTGGTAATATTTTAGGTTTCTTATGGTTCGCACTCCTTTTTTTAGCGGCCTTTACTTCCATCGTAGCAATGGCTCAACCAATGATTGCCTTCCTCGAGGATGAAATAGGCATGACCAGAGAAAAAGCAGCTGTCCTGTTAGGTATTTTCTGGTTTTTGAGTAGTCATCTCTGCATTTACCTGCGCGGAGGATGGCAGGTTATGGACTTCTGGGCTGGAACATTCGGTCCACCCCTCCTGGCATTTGTAGAGGTCATCGTCATAATGTGGATTTTTGGAGGGAAAAGGATATGGGATGAGATGCACCGGGGCGCACAACTTCGTGTTCCCTTTTTCTTTTATTATACTGCTAAGTACATCACCCCTCTCTTCCTCGGAGTAATTTTAGTGGCATGGATTTATCAGAATGTTGCTGTACCATTTTTCACAGGCACCATTTTCCAAAAGGCTCTTGAGGGAGTAGATATGGGATGGGCTGTTTGGGCTACGCGCATCTTTCTTATATTACTCTTTTTAGGGATGTGTATTATTGTCCGGTCGGCAGCGAAGCATCAGAAAAAAGAGGTGGCAGGATGAACTGGCAAGGATGGATATTCATGTTGAGTGCGTGGACCTTTATTGGTGGGCTCTTTTTCTACTCCTTCAAACGCATACTCTTCGGCGATAAAGCATCTCATGATAAGAGTGAAGGACGAAAACAGAAAGTTCGAGACTAATTTACTATGGATATTCTAAAGGCAGTCAAAGAACGCAGGAGCATTCGTGATTTTCAGAAGAAAAAAATACCAAGGGATATTGTTGATAAACTCGTTGATGCCCTGATCTGGGCACCAAGTGCCGGAAATCTTCAGGCAAGAAAGTTTTACTTTATAAAAGACGAGGATCTCAAAAAGAAGATTGCTACTGCTGCCTTGAAACAGAATTTCCTTGCCGAGGCACCGCTTGTAATCATAGGGTGTACTGATAGTCGGATATCTTCTCGATACGGAGAAAGAGGAGTTTACCTTTATTCAATTCAGGATGTCGCCTGTAGTCTTATGGGTATGATGCTTGTAGCTCATGAGAATGGACTGGGCAGTGTGTGGGTCGGGGCCTTTCATGAGGATGCTGTATCTGAAATTTTGAAACTCTCAAAGTACTTGAGACCAGTTGCTATCGTAGCTGTTGGTTATCCTTCGAAAGTCCCCGGTCCACCTCAGAGAATTTCAAAAGAGGAGGCGGTAGAGTTCAAATGAAAATAGCTGTTAATACTGGCGGGGGTGATGCCCCTGGTCTTAATGCGGTCATCCGGGGTGTGGTGCTTGCTGCTCACCAAAAGGGGTGGGAAGTCTACGGCATCAAGTACGGCTATAGGGGCATCATTGATACAAAGCAGATTCTCCATCTTACACCTGAATGTGTCTGGGACATTACTGATATTGGAGGAACAATTCTTGGGTCAGCAGTAAGAGGTAACCCCTTCAATTATCTTATAGAAGGGCCTGATGGGAAAATGGTTGAGACAGATATTTCAGACAAGGTGGTTTCGAATTTTAAAGCCCTTGGGTTTGATGCCCTTGTTGCTATTGGAGGTGATGGCAGCCTTCGCATTGCGAGTCAATTTATAAAAAAGGGTATCCCCATAATCGGAATTCCAAAAACTATTGACAATGATATCAGCGCAACAGATGTCACCTTTGGATTTGATACAGCAGTCAACACAGCTACAGAGGCTATAGATAAACTCCATACCACTGCAAAATCTCATGACAGGGTCATGGTTGTTGAAGTGATGGGTCGATATGCGGGATGGATAGCGTTGTATTCAGGGATATCAGGTTCAGCTGATGTTATTCTGATACCGGAGATCCCTTTTGATCTCGAAAGGGTATGTCAGAAGATAAAGCGACTTGAGCTTATTGAACAGAATTACGCAATCGTTGTCGTGGCAGAAGGGGCCATACCTGTTGGTGGAGAGATTACGGTAATTGGAAAAAAACCAGGAGGAGAGGTCAGGCTTGGCGGGATAGGGCAAAAGATAGCTGATGAGATAGAAAAGAAGATGGGGAAAGAGACGAGAGCAATTGTTCTCGGACATCTCCAAAGGGGAGGAGCTCCCACCACCTTTGATAGACTTCTCTGTCTGAGATTTGGCACAGCTGCTATAAGGTTCATAGAGGCTGGTAAGTTCGGGACTATGGTAGCTCTACGTTCTACAGAGATATGCGCTGTCCCTATTGATGAGGCAATTGGTCAAATGAAGAAGGTACCACGTGACAGTGATATCGTGCAGACGGCCAGATCACTCGGCATTAGTTTTGGTGACTAGAGAAAGTTATCGTATCAAAAATACCTCTCTATCTTCAAACTGGTCTCAAGTAATAATTCATACTTATATTCCTGAGGTTTTCTCCCAAAACACGTCCCTAAACTTTCGAAAAGTGCTACTTCATCCAAATCTACTTCTCTGCGTTTTATAATCTCTGCCGTTGGCTGATAATAGATCTTATTCCCGGTAACGTTGACTACGGTATTCCCACTTTTGCCCTCTATAAGGAGTATGACGGCTGCTGCCCCTGCCTTTTCTCCAAAATTGACGTCGAAAGCAGAAGTCTGTCCAGACCTGACAATATGACCAGGGGTTACTTCTCTCACCTCTGGAATCTCATAGACCCCTGGTGCATACATCCCTGTTTTCTTCATAAATTCTTTTACCTCAGGGTCACTTTTTAGTCTCTTTTCGAGTTGTTGTCTGACATATCTACCAGCACCTGCAAGCTTTTTATGTCCGAAGGCATCAACTCCTGCAGACTCATCATATAAGAGTTCACCACTGGCTGTTTTGATGCCCTCCGATACAACAATGATATAGGTACCTGCCTTTACATCGCTCCTTTCTATCCGGTCAAAAAATCTCCTTTTCATGTTCTCATAAACAATGTCGAAATCAACAGGTATCTCTGGTATCAAGATACAATCAGCCTCCGCACCGATACCTCCTCTGAGGGCAGTATGCCCTACGTATCTTCCGAAGACTTCAATAGCAAGAATACGGTTATGACTCATTCCTGTCGTCTTCAAGTCCCTCGTTAAAACAGCAATCCTGTTTACCGCTGAATCACCCCCTACGCTGTAGGATTGGAGATCGAGATCCATTGTCTTCGGAACGTGAACACAAGGGATACCCTGTGCCAGAAGGTCGACAACGACACTGCCTGTATCATCTCCACCACTGATTATTAAACCATCTATCTTGAACTTCCCGAGCCCATTTTTTATCCTTTCATATTTTCCCGGGTCTTGTATCTTCCCAATTTTTACACGCGAGTGGCCTGCCTCTGAACCTGCGATCGATGCCTGTATTCTGCTGATTCTCTCTGGAGTCAGACTTACTAAGCTGTCCATCTCAACAAGATTATAAAGGCCTGCGTAACCATTCGGTATGACATTCGCTTCAATTCCTAAAGAGTATGCCTTCCGTGCAATGCCCTTTATTACAGCGTTGAGACCTCCACAGTCTCCACCACTGGTTATGATGCCAATTTTCTTGATATTGAGCATTCCTTCTCTCCTCCTTACAATAGATTTTCCGTTAACGCAGGGATTTCCTTTTTGACTACTATAGGTCGAATACTCTTTTTCACCATTTCAATGGTGTTTGTAACCTTCAGTTTCTCAAAGAGTAATTCAAATCTGGACTCTAATTCCTTCATGATAGGGTTCCTCAGTTCAAGAGGTAAACCCCACCATTTTTTCTTCAATGGCCCGAACCCCTTCTTCCTTGTACTGTAGATGAATTGTTCCTCTGTTTGACCCTCCTTCCGTTCCTTTGCATACTCCGTCTTGATGAAGTTATAAACTTCCTCTCTGAATTCTGTTGGAAGGTCATTGCTATCATAGATTATGTTTTGAAACCCCGTAGCCAGGTGAATCTCCGATGTGGCTGTTTCAGGGAACATATGGAAAGCTTCTTCAGGAAGGGTTGATGCGCCATGTTGAACACAGCCTGAGAGCCCGTATTTTTTTCTTGCAAGGTCTGATAATACCCTGAGTGTTTCAAAATCTATTTTTACTTTTGCGAGGCTCCCATCAGGCAAAACAACACCCCCATGGGCTGTCCCTGTTTGAACACTGAGTTTGCTCAACCCCCTGGATCCCTTGAAAGTCTCTTGAAAGCCATCCAGAAATGCCATTAGTTCTTCAGGGGTACTGTTTTTGCCACCTATCTCACCAATTTCCCCACCAATGGAAATATCAATCCCCGAGGGCTGCAAGGTTCTCACATATTCTGCCAATTCAGCAGTTATCCCAAAATTAGGCCTCTGTTGTTCTTCCACCGTTGTCTTTTCAAGGTCAACAAGGGTGGATGAATCAATATCTATATTGTAGAATTCTGCTTCTATTGACTCTTGAATAAGACCTTTTATGTATTTTGTTTCGGCATCAGGGTCACTCAAATAATTCTTTCTCACAAGCTGGAAATGGTCACCCTGGATAAAAACAGGACCTTCATACCCTTCTTTAACTGCAGCACCAAGGACAACTGCTGCATATTCCAATGGTCTCTGTTTTGTATAGCCAATCTCTGACCTTGCAATCTCAAATATGAGGGCGCCAACGTTCATCTCCATTGCCTTTCTAAAGATCGCCTTCGCAACATCGTAGGTAAGCCCTCTGATATTTATGGCAGGTACGGTAAATCCAGGATACTTTCTCCCCATCTCCTCATAGAGTTCTTGAATAGATGAAGGGATAGCGCCAGAGGCTTTTGCAATCTCCTTAATGAGCAGTAAGCGTGCTTTCCTCTTTTCTTCATTGGCCTCAAAAACGGCTTTATTAATCAGGCTATCCATGATATTCCTGAGAGCTTCTCTGTTTTTTATATAAACAGAACCATCCTTGACCTCAATAACGTCTTTTCCTTCTATCCCCATAGAAACCTCCTAAAAATTATTCACGAAAAAAATATTATACAAGAAGTTCTTACCCTTAGTGTTAATCTTTCAGTATTAACAAACATGATCTTATGCCAAATTTTCGATACTTCCAATGACAATTAAGACGCAGCGTTAAGATCCCGGAGTTCTTTTATCTTTTCAGCCATATCCTCGGGTGCAGTTGCTGAAAATTCAAGATGTTCACCTGTTGCAGGATGAGTAAATCCCAATAATTCCGCATGGAGCATCTGTCTCGGAAAGAGAATCTTCTTCTTACCTTTACACTCAACCTCCACCTTTTTCCCATACATCCTGTCTCCAAGTACAGGATGCCCAATGGATGCAAAATGTACCCTTATCTGGTGTGTCCTCCCCGTTCGGAGTCTCACCTCGATTAGGGTAGCATTTCTAAATCTCTCTATAACACTCCATTTCGTAACTGCTTCTCTCCCCCTCCTCACACGAGTTGACATCTTTTTTCTGTCAGACTCAGAACGGCCGACCATGAGTGTTATTTCACCCTGATCTTCTATGAGATTCCCATAAATCAAAGCAATATATTTTTTTTTAATGGTCCTGTGTTTAAATTGTTCAACGAGGTTATAGTAAGATTCATCATTCAGGGCAATAACCATCACGCCCGAGGTGTCTTTATCAAGTCTGTGAACAACACCTGGTCTCAATGGTCCTCCAACGGTAGCAAGCTTTCTGCAGTGGTACAAAAGGGCATTCATGAGTGTTTCATGACTGTGACCAGCAGAGGGATAAACAACCATGCCAGCAGGTTTATTTACTACAACGATATGATTATCTTTATAAAGTATTTCAACAGGGATTGGCTCCGGGATAAGCCCTTCGATCTTTTCCTCAGGGATATCAAGGGAAATGAGATCCTTTGCCTTAACCCTATAATGTTGACTGACAGCTTTTCCGCAAACAAGGACATTCCCCTTCTCTATGAGTCTCTGTATTTGTGACCTTGTAATCCCGGTCCTTTTTGCAAGAAACGTGTCGAGCCTCTGACCAGCCTCCGAGATCTGAACCACTATGTCCTTGCTATGCATGATACATTCTACATTACTGAAAGGTGTCCGGTGAACTTTTATTTGACCTTCCTCTTAAGCATTTTCTTTTTTCTGCCAATGGTATAGGAGAGAGGCTTTCCCATCGTGGATATCTTCATGCCCAACACTGAAATTAAGTTTTATCTGTAGTCCAATCCCTTCAACAGCAAGAAATAACTTGACAGTTCTT